>NZ_JBVIKC010000021.1:0-137307 GCF_055581065.1 Streptomyces sp. NPDC031479 | reverse complement strand
CCCCCCCCCCCCCCCCCCCCCCCCCCCCCCCCCCCCCCCCCCCCCCCCCCCCCCCCCCCCCCCCCCCCCCCCCCCCCCCCCCCCCCCCCCACCGGGAAATCAGCTGCCTTCGGTGATCTGCGGGGCAGGCTCGTTCTTGTAGTCGGCCGGGCCGAGGTTCTTCTTCACGGCCGCCTCCCAGGAGCCGTCCGAGACCATCTTCCGGAGCGCGGCGTTGATCTTGGTCTGGAGCTCCTTGTCGCCCTTCTTCAGACCGATGCCGTAGTTCTCGTTGCTCATCTTCAGACCGACGAGCTTGAACTTGCCCTTGTTCTTCTCCTGCGCGGCGTAGCCGGCCAGGATCGAGTCGTCCGTGGTCAGCGCGTCAACGGCCTTGTTCTCCAGGCCCGTCAGGCACTCGGAGTAGCCCGGGAGCTCCTGCAGGTCGGCGTCCTTGGCCAGGTCCTTCTTGACGTTCTGCGCCGAGGTGGAGCCGGTGACGGAGCAGAGCTTCTTCTTGTTGAGGTCCTCGACCTTGGTGATGCTGCTGTCGTCGGTGCGGACCAGCAGGTCCTGGTGGGCCAGGAAGTACGGGCCCGCGAAGTCGACCTTCGCCTTGCGCTTGTCGTTGATCGAGTACGTCGCGGCGATGAACTTCACGTCGCCGTTGGAGATCAGGTTCTCGCGCTCGGCGCTGACGGCCTGCTTCCACTCGATCTGGTCCGGCTGGTAGCCCAGCTCCTTGGCCACGTACGTGGCCACGTCCACGTCGAAGCCGGTGTACTTGCCGTCGGGGGTCTTCAGGCCCAGGCCGGGCTGGTCGAACTTGATGCCGATGACGATCTTGTCCGACTTGCCGCCGCCCGACGCGCCCGCGTCGGAGGCCGAGTCCTTCGAGCCGCCGCCGCAGGCGGTCGCGGTCAGGGCGAGGACGACGGCCGTGGCGGCGGCCGCGCCGACCTTGAGAACCTTCATGGTGAACTTCCCTCGGATGAGACGTTGTTGGACGACGAGCGGGGCACGTCGTGGCGACGGCGTGCGCCGTCGACCGGATCACTACCAGACGCGGGCGTCAGTGGTGCAGGATCTTCGACAGGAAGTCCTTGGCGCGGTCGCTGCGCGGGTTGCTGAAGAACTGTTCGGGCGTGGCCTGTTCGACGATCTTTCCGTCGGCCATGAAGACGACCCGGTTGGCGGCGGAGCGGGCGAAGCCCATCTCGTGCGTGACGACGACCATCGTCATGCCCTCGGCCGCGAGCTGCTGCATGACCTCCAGCACCTCGTTGATCATCTCCGGGTCGAGCGCCGAGGTGGGCTCGTCGAAGAGCATCACCTTGGGCTCCATCGCGAGCGCCCTGGCGATCGCGACGCGCTGCTGCTGGCCTCCGGACAGCTGGGCCGGGTACTTGTCGGCCTGCGAGCCGACGCCCACCCGGTCGAGCAGCGACTTCGCCCTCTCCAGGGCGGTCGCCTGGTCCGTCTTGCGGACCTTGAGCTGACCCAGCATCACGTTCTGCAGCACCGTCTTGTGCGCGAACAGGTTGAACGACTGGAAGACCATGCCCACGTCGGCACGCAGCCGGGCCAGTTCCTTGCCCTCGGCCGGCAGCGGCTTCCCGTCGAGCGTGATGCTCCCCGAGTCGATCGTCTCCAGCCGGTTGATCGTCCGGCACAGCGTGGACTTGCCCGATCCCGAAGGACCGATCACCACGACGACCTCACCGCGGGCAATGCTCAGATCGATGTCCTGAAGCACGTGCAGCGCGCCGAAGTGCTTGTTGACGTTGCTCAGTACGACCAGGCCGTCCGCGGCTCCCGCCGCGTCCTGAACGTCCTTGGTCACTGATACTCCGCTCATCGGCTTCTTGCTCCGTCCTCCGTCGGTTGGGAGGACAGTAGTGACGGGTTGCGCACAGCGTCATCACATCTGAGGGAGAATTGAGCATAACGATCCGGCCTCGCGCCGATACGCTCCGTACGTGACACCCGCCCCCGGCACGTTTCGCCCGTACCGGGTGGATAACAGAAGACTCGCCGGACCGTAACCCCCTTGACGTGGGACTCTTCATGGGCGTGGATGCAGGGTGCCCGTGTACACATCCAGGAATCGAGGAAAGGGGGACGCCATGAGACTGCTGCTCGTCGAGGACGATGACCACGTCGCCGCCGCCCTGTCCGCGATCCTCGCCCGGCACGGCTTCCAGGTGACCCACGCCCGCAACGGCGAGGAGGCCCTGCAGGCGCTGCTGCCGGCCGGTGCCCCGTCCGGCGCCTCCCCCTACGGGGTGATCCTGCTCGACCTCGGCCTGCCCGACCAGGACGGCTACGAGGTCTGCGGCAAGATCCGCAAGCGCACCGCCACGCCGGTCATCATGGTCACCGCGCGGGCCGACGTGCGCTCGCGCATCCACGGCCTGAACATGGGCGCCGACGACTACGTGGTCAAGCCCTACGACACCGGCGAGCTGCTGGCCCGCATCCACGCCGTCGCCCGCCGCACCGGGGGCTCCGAGGAGTCCGCCGCCACCGCCGGCGGCAACGGCACTCCGGCGCTGGTGCGGCTCGGCGCGGTCGCCATCGAGCTCCCGACCCGCCGGGTCAGCGTGAACGGCGCCGACGTGCCGCTCACCCGCAAGGAGTTCGACCTGCTGGCCCTGCTCGCGCAGCGGCCGGGCGTGGTCTTCCGCCGCGAACAGATCATCAGCGAGGTGTGGCGCACCAGTTGGGAAGGGACCGGCCGCACCCTTGAGGTGCACGTCGCCTCGCTGCGCTCCAAGCTGGGGATGCCCGCGCTCATCGAGACCGTCCGCGGGGTGGGCTACCGGCTCGTCACCCCGGCCGCGCCCTAGGGGTCCCGCCGTGCGTGCCCGGCTGCTCCCGCTCCTCGTCGTCCTCATGGCGGGGGTGCTGCTCGCGCTCGGCTTCCCCCTCGCCGTCAGCCTGGCCGCCGCCCAGCAGCAGAAGGTGGTCGTCGACCGGATCGACGACAGCGCCCGCTTCGCGGCCCTCGCCCAGTTCGTCATCGACGCCGAGGGCTCCGGTTCCACCGGCGCCGACGAGCGCCGCGACACCCTCCAGCTGGAACTCGCCCGCTACCACGAGCTGTACGGGATCCGCGTCGGGATCTTCTACCGCGACGACAACGCCATGGTCCGCGCCCCCGGCTGGTGGCAGCTCCCCGAGTCGGGGGAGGGCCGTCGGGCCTTCGAGGAGGCGCTCGCCGGACGCCGCAGCCACGACCCCGGGCAGGTGTGGCCCTGGCAGACCGACGGCAAGCTCCTCGTGGTCTCCCCGGTCGTGCTCGACGGGGACGTCGTCGCCGTCGTCGCCACCGAATCACCCACCGAACAGATGCGCGGCGCGATCCTGCGCGGCTGGCTGATCATCGCCGCCGGCCTCGCCGCCGCCATGCTGCTCGCGTTCGGCGCGGCCCTGCGCCTCACCGGCTGGGTCCTCAAGCCCGTGCGGACCCTGGACGCGGCCGCGCACGGCATCGCCACCGGCCGGATGAACTCCCGCGTCGCGGCCTCCGGCGGCCCTCCGGAACTCCGCCGCCTGGCCCGTTCGTTCAACGAGATGGCCGACAACGTCGAAGAGGTACTGGAGCAGCAGCGGGCGTTCGTCGCGGACGCCTCCCACCAGCTGCGCAACCCGCTCGCCGCGCTGCTCCTGCGCATCGAGCTCCTCGCCCTCGAACTGCCCGAGGGGAACGAGGAGATCGCCTCCGTGCGCACCGAGGGCAAACGCCTCGCCCAGGTCCTGGACGACCTGCTGGACCTGGCGCTCGCCGAGCACGCCTCCGCCGAGATCAGCCTCACCGACATCGGGGCCCTCACCGCCGAACGGGTCGCCGCCTGGCGGCCGTACGCCGAGGAGAAGGGCGTACGGCTCACCGAGACGGGCCGGACCGCCGTCACCGGCTGGGCCGACCCCATCGCGCTCTCCAGCGCCCTCGACGCCGTCATCGACAACGCCCTGAAGTTCACGCCGGAGGGCGAGGAGGTGCAGGTGTCGGTCGCCGTCGAGGGCCGCAGCGCGCTCGTCGTCGTCGCCGACCGGGGGCCCGGCCTGACCGAGGAGGAGCTGCTGCGCGTCGGTGACCGCTTCTGGCGCAGCGGCCGCCACCAGAACGTCAAGGGGTCCGGGCTCGGGCTCTCCATCTCCCGCGCCCTGCTCGCCTCGGGCGGCGGGACCCTCTCCTACGCGACGAACCCTCCGCACGGGCTGCGCGTCACGGTCGCCGTCCCGCGCACCGAGCCCCACACCGGCTAGCCGGCCCGCCAGGGCAGGGTGGTGCGGGCCGGTGCGGAGGCGGCGTACGTCTCGTCGACGGCCCTCAGCTCGAAGGCGGCCGCCCGCTCCGTGCCGGCGCGGGTGACGGAGGGGAGGTGGAGGGCGGTCCCGCAGGTGCCGCCGAGGAAGCGGCGGGTGCCGTCCGGGAGGAGGCGGTGCAGCTCGTAGTGGCGGACCGGGCCCGGCGCCCGCTCCCAGGAGAGGCGGAGCTCGGCTTCCGCGCCCCGCCGGGCCGCGGCGTCGACCTTCAGGTGCGCGGGAGCGGCCGGGGGCCGATGGCGGTCGGTGTCGCGCAGCGTCAGGGCGCCGAGCCGCCAGGACACCGCCTTCTTCCCGGGCACGGTGATCCGTACGGCGAGGGCGTACGCGGTCTTCCCGGCCAGCGGCGCGAGCGCCACGCGGGAGGTCCGCCACCCCCGGCCGCCGCCCGGCCCGGCCGCCGCCAGCCAGGTGTACGGCACGGGCTCGCCGGGGCCGGCCGCCTCCCGGGTCGCGACACCGAGCTCCACCGACGCCCCGCCGGAGTGGACGAGCTCCGCGACCGCCCCGGGGGTCAGCGCCAGCCGGGTGGCGTGCAGGCCGATCGACGCGGGTGCGGCGAGGTTCCCGGCGACGAGCAGGCTGGAGCCGCCGCGCCAGGCTTCCGCGAAGTCCAGGGTCACCGAGGGGCGCTCCCCGGCGGTGTCCACCACCCAGCGGCGGCCGGGGAGCCGGTCCTGGAGCCCGAGGTGGTTCCAGGGCGTGTCGGAGGCGACCGCGCCCCCCTCGTACCAGCGCAGTCCGTGCCCGGTGTTGAACGAGCAGCCGAAGGGCAGGGCGGCGACCGTGGACCGGTCGGTCACCGCCGTGGCCGGGGCCCGCCAGCCGGACGGGGGCTCGGGCGCGGGACGGGCCGGATCCAGGGACTCGCCCGTCCAGAACCGGTCGTCGGCCCGGTGGAAGGCGCCGGGCGAGCGGTCGGTGAGGTGGTTGCGGGTCCACTCGGGCCGGTACAGGCCGAGGCTGACGACGTGGTCGCGGTCGCGCGGGAGGATCGCGTCCCAGTCGACCCGGGTGTCCCAGCCGCGGGACTCCGTGTCCACGGCCGCCCACAGCTCGTGGCGGGAGCGGCCGAGGCGCTCGGCGAGCGCGGCCGACTCCGCCAGGCTCCGCGCGGTCCAGCGGAAGTCGACGAACAGAGAGTCGGTGACCTTCCCCGACCGGTCCTCGAAGAACTCCTGGTTGAGCGCGTTCAGGGCACCCTGCCAGCCGACCCGGCCGGTGCTGTTCATGGCGTCGTACCAGGTGATCCGCAGCCCGTGCGGGGAGCCGGCCGCCCGCAGGGCGTGCAGGAACTCCCGGGTCCGGGTGGCGAGCGCGCCGTCCCCGCCGTCCGTCTCGGCGTTGACGAACCAGCCGTCGAAGCCGTACGCGCGGGCCACCTCGACGAGCCGCTCCGCCAGCGGGAAGCGGCCGAGGGGGTCCCGCCGGACCAGGTCGCGGGTCCACTGGAGGTCCCCGCCGTAGGCGACGGGCGGCAGGAAGACGTTCCCGAGGACCGGGACCCCGTTGCGGTGGGCGGCGTCGACCACCGGCGCGTTCGGGGCGAGGACGATGCCCTCTCCGGCGGAGCCGCCCCAGAAGACCAGCTCGTCCAGGTACGCCCAGTGGCTCAGGGCGTAGTGGTCGGCGGTCGCCGAACCCTGGGAGGGATTGCCCGCGGTGGGACCGAAGGAGACCAGGGCGGAGATCCGGGCCCGGCCGGCGCGGGCGGTGCGGTTCGCCGGCACCGGGGCGAACCGCGGGGCCAGCGGCACGGACGCGGTGTTGTGGGCCAGGTCCGGGTCGGACCCGGGGGACCAGTCGGCGAGGGAGCGCCAGACGATGCCGGGGCCCGGGGTGCCGGAGGGGAGCGACTCGGGGAACCAGTAGGAGGCGTACGGGGCCAGGGCGGGCGGCGGTGCGGCCGGGACGGCGCCGGAGGCCGGGGCGGGGGCCGGCGCCGCGGAGGCGGGCCGGGGCAGGGCGGCCGCCCCCGCCCCGGCGGCACCCGCGGCCAGGAGCGCGCGCCGGGTGGGGCGCGCGGCGGGCCGGGCGGCGGGCGCTGCCGCAGCGGCGGGGGTGGGGGAGGTCGCGGTGGCGGGGGTACGAGGATCGGCGCCGTTGCAGGTCTCGGACATGCGGGCTCCTCACGAGGGGGAAGGGGGTCGGATCACGTCGTGCACGCGCAGTACTTCGGTGATGCCGCGTTCGGCCAGCCGGGCCGGGTCCCCGGCGTGCTCCTCCAGGACCACTGCGGGGCGCACCCCCCGCGCCGCCAGCACCGCCCAGGCCTCGAAGAACGCGCCGCCCGGGGCGCAGGCCGCCCGCCCGGGGGCCGCCTCGTCCGTCCCGGTCCCGCCCGCGTCCAGCGCGAGCGCGGTGGACCGTAGGGCGGGGCGGTGCTCCCGGCCCCGCCAGGCCCCGGCGATCCGCGCGACGGCGGCCGCGACGGGCTTGGCGCGGCGGTCGTTGGTGAGCAGCCCGAGGCCGTACTCCAGCTCCGGGAAGTCCGCGAGCTCCCTGGACACGTCGTGCGAGCACCACCAGGTGACGCCCCACAGGTCCGGGCAGTCCAGCGCGGCGGCCACGGTGGCCTCGGAGAACCGCGCCGCGTGCTCGGGCGGGACCAGCGGCGCGGGCGCCCCGACCTCCTGGAGCCACACCGGGCGGCGCGGGTCCGCGGCCCAGGCCTTGGACAGTTCGATCAGGTACGCGGCGTGGTGCTCGGTGGCCGTCCCGCTGCGGCCGTGGCGCTGCGCGGTGCCGTTGAACACCCACGAGTGCACGGCGGTGGCCCCGCCGAGCCGGGCCGCCTGGGCGGGCGTGAAGGGGTGGCCCTCCCGGTACCAGACGGCGTCGTACTCGGCGTGCAGGTGCAGCCGTCCCGGCGCGCCCCGCTCGCAGGCGGCGAGCATCCGGCCCAGCCAGTGGGCGGCCTGCGCCGGGGTGATCCGGTCGGGGTCGGGGTGGGGGGCGTCGGAGAACTGGTTGATCTCGTTGCCGACGGTCATGCCCAGGAAGTTGGGCCGGTCTGCGAGGGCGCCGGCCAGGGTGCGCAGGTACTCCTCCTGCCCGGCCACGACCTCCGGGTCGGTGAAGATGCCGCGCCGGTGCCAGGTCCCGGTCCAGGCGGGCAGGAAGTCGAAGCTGGACAAGTGCCCCTGGAGACCGTCCACGTTGACGTCGAGGCCGCGCTCGGCGGCCGCGTCGGCGAGCGCCACGAGCTGTTCGACGGCCCGCGGCCGGATCAGGGTGCGGTTCGGCTGGAACACCGGCCACAGGGGGAACACCCGCACATGGTCCAGACCGAGCGCTGCGATGGAGTCGAGGTCGGCCCTGACCTCGTCGAGGTCGAAGTCCAGCCAATGGTGGAACCAGCCCCGGGTCGGGGTGTAATTCGCGCCGAAACGCAGGGTCCGTGGGGCCGCCTGGTGCATGAAAGGTCCTGGAGTTCAGGGGAATTCGCCGGATGCGCATAAGCTGCCGCGCCCCGTCGGGGAAGTCAACAGGGCCTTCACGGCCGCCATTCCGATCACGGCGCGTGCGCTGCTGCTTAAGCGCTTCAGTCCCGTTGACAGAAGGGCTGTGGGTGAGGAACCTGAGTGCGCTAATGCGGTTTAGTTGATTTGCCTTCGGCCGCACGAGGAAGGGTGCGCAAATGGACAGCGGTATTTCGGTCACGTCCGTGACCACCCCGGCCCTTTTCGTCGGCCCGTCCGCATCCCCCGTGCAGGCGGTGCGGATCTGCGTGCGCAGGAGCCGCCCCGCCGGCCCGTTGTGCGTCACCGTGCGCGGCCCCGGCCTGCACACCCCGCATCCCCGCCTGTTGCGCGCCGACACCGCCGAGGAGTGCGCCGGCGGGGCTGCGGGGTCCACCGTCGAGGTCGGCGTCGACACCGCCGGCGCACCGCCCGGCATCCGGATCCCGGCCACCGCCCGCGTCGCCACCCCCGACGGACGGACCCTGGCCGAGCTGCCGTTCACCCTCACCGTCGCCGAACCGGGCTGGACCGTACGGCTCGTCCCGCACTTCCACTACGACCCCCTGTGGTGGAACACCCAGGCCGCCTACACCGCCCTGTGGGACGCCCCGCCCGCACCCGGCGCGCCCCGACCCGCCTGGGAGTACGTCGGAGTCCCCGCCTTCACCCTGGTCCCGCTCCACCTCCAACAGGCCCGCGACGACCCCGCGTACCGCTTCGTCCTCTCCGAGACCGACTACCTCAAGCCGTACTGGGACGCCCACCCCGAAGACCGCGCCGAACTGCGCGCCCTCATCGCCGAGGGCCGCCTGGAGATCGTCGGAGGCACCTACAACGAGCCCTCCACCACCCTCACCTCCGCCGAGAGCACCGTCCGCAGCGCCGTCCACGGCCTGGCCCTGCACCGCGCCACCCTCGGCGCCGACCCGCGCACCGCCTGGCAGCTCGACGTGTTCGGCCACGACCCCTCCTTCCCCGCCCTGATGGCCGGCTGCGGACTCGACTCCGCCGTCCTCGCCCGCGGCCCCCACCACCAGTGGGGCCCGATGATGGACGCCTGGGGCGAGGCCCTGCGAGCGCCCGCCGCGATGCAACTGCCCGCCGAGTACGAGTGGATCGCGCCCGGCGGCGAGGGTCTGCTGCTGCACTACCTGCCCGCGCACTACTCCGCCGGCTGGCCCTCCCACCGGGCACCGGACGCCGAAGCCGCCGCCGAACGGCTGCTGGAGCTCTACGAACTGCTGCGCCCCGCCGCCGCCACGAAGAACGTCCTGATCCCGATGGGCACCGACTTCTCCTGGCCGCACCGCTGGGGCCTGGACGTGCAGCACGCCTGGAACCGCCGTTACCGCTGGCCGCGCATGGAACACTCCGGTCCGCGCGCCCACTTCGACGCCGTCCGGGCCGAACTCGCCGCACGGGGTGAGCGGCCGCTGCCCGTGACCCGGGAGATGGGCCCCGTCTACACCGGCAAGGACGTCAGCTACGCCGATGTGAAACAGGCCCACCGCGCCGCCGAGAACCTCCTGGAGCAGGCCGAGGCCTTCGCCGCGCTCGCCTGCGCCGAGGGGCTGCTGACCCACCCGGGCCACACCCTCGCCAAGGCGTGGCGGCACCTGCTGCACGCCGCCCACCACGACGCCGTCACCGGGACCTTCTCCGACCAGGTCTACCTGGACCTCCTGCCCACCTGGCGGGAGGCCCACGAACTGGCGGGCGCCGTACGGGAGGAGGCGCTGGCAGCGCTCA
This sequence comes from Streptomyces sp. NPDC031479, assembly GCF_055581065.1. Classification (NCBI taxonomy): domain Bacteria; kingdom Bacillati; phylum Actinomycetota; class Actinomycetes; order Kitasatosporales; family Streptomycetaceae; genus Streptomyces; species Streptomyces sp. NPDC031479. The sequence goes on along the minus strand of NZ_JBVIKC010000021.1, from coordinate 127,783 downwards.
CCGCCGCCGCCGACACCCGCGGTCCCGGCCCGCTCGCCGTGACCGTGCACAACCCGCTGTCGTGGACCCGGACCGATCTCGTACGGACCCGGGTGGACCTGGCCGCGGTGGGGCTGACCGCTGACGGGGCCGCCCGCCTGGCCGTGCTCGACGCCGAGGGACGCGCCGCCGCCGTCCACCTGGAGGCCGTGGGGGGCGGGGGCGCGCACGTGGTCTTCCTCGCCGCGGACGTGCCCCCGCTCGGCCACCGCACCTGGTGGCTGGCGGCCTCGCCGGAGCCGCTCTCCGGCGGGTGGGCGCCCGCGGCCGGTACCGCGGTCGAGAACGGCCTCTTCCGCGCCGAGGCGGACCCGGAGCGCGGCGGCGGCCTCACCCGGCTGCTCCACCGGCGCACCGGCCAGGAGATCATCACCCCCGGTGAGGTGGACGAACTGGTCGTCCAGGAGGAGCACGCGCAGCACCCGTACTTCGGCGAGGGGCCCTGGCACCTGCTGCCCAAGGGGCCCGGCACCGGTTCGGGCGGCGCGCCCGCGCGGTCCTGCCGGGCGGAACGGGGGCCGCTGGGCTCGCGGATCGTCTCCGAGGGGCGGACCGGTCCCGTCCGCTGGACCCGCGTGACCACCCTGTGGGACGGCCTGGACCGCGTCGAACTGACCACCCGCGTCGACTTCGAGGGCAGCGACACGCTGCTGAGGCTGCGGATACCCGCCGACGTGCCCGGGGCGCTGCCGGTCGCGGAGACCGCCGCGGCGGCGGTCGGGCGCGGCTTCGCCTTCCCGGAGGCGGATGCCGGGGCCGATCACACCCGGGCGCCGTGGACCCTGGACAGCGCCTGCCTGAACTGGTTCGCCCTGTCGGCGCCCCTGACCGGGCCCGGCGACCGCGCCGACGCGGGCGGTGCCGGTGGTGCCGGTGTCGATGGGGACTGCGCCGACGGTGTCGGCCGGGCGTTGGGGGCCTGCGAGATCGTGCTGCCGGAGGGTGCGGCTCCGCCCGGCCTGCGGGAGCTCGTCACCGCCCTGGGCCGCCTCGGTGTCACGGCGACCCCGACCCGGCCCGGCGGGCCGCGCTGGGGCGACCTGGCGGTGGACAGCAGCCTGCCGGACTTCCGCATCGCGCTCGGGGGCCCCGGGCGGAACCCCTTCACGGCGACGGTGCTGGCCTCGGCCGGTCCCGCGTACGGGCGTGCGCTACGGGAACACGCGCGGGCCTGGATCCCCGCCCGGGCCCCGCTGCGGGAACTGTGGGTGCCCGGCTGCGACCTGACCGGCCCGCGCGACCTGCCGGTGCTCGTGCACACCGGGCCGCCGGGGCGCCTGGCCGCGGACCTGACCACGACGGGCCGCCTGGTCCCGCCGCCGCCGGCCCTCGCCGGGGACCGGCCTGGAGAGCGCGCCGGGGAGCGGCCGGAAGGGCACGCCGAAGACCCCGCCGGGGACCGGGCTGGAGACCACGCCGAAGACCCCGCTGGGGACCGGCCCGGAGGCCACGCCGGAGACCGCCCCGGAGCCGTCGTACGGTCCGTGGCGGCCGCCCCGGCGCCGGTGGCCGGGCCCCGCGAAGTGCCGTACGCGGGGCGGACGGTCGGGGTCCTCGTTCGCGGGACGCCCAGCTTCGCGATCGACACACGGGGCCGCCTCCACAGCACCCTGCTGCGCTCCTGTACCGGCCGCCCCAGCGGGGAGTGGATGGACCCGCCCCGCCGCACCACCCCCGACGGCAGCTCCTTCCAGCTCCAGCACTGGACCCACGTCTTCGAACACGCCCTGGTCGCCGGCCACGGGGACTGGCGGGAGGCCGATCTGCCGCGCCGCGGGCGGGAGTTCAACAAGCCGCTGACCGCCGTGACGGCCGCCCCCGGCCCCGGGCCGCGTCCGCCCGCCCGGTCCCTCCTCGTCGTGGAACCGGCCGACCGGGTCCTCGTGGAGGCGGTGAAGAGGGCCGAGGGCGGCGCTGACCTCGCCGTCAGGCTGCGCGAGACCCACGGCCGCCCGGCCTTCCCGGTCGTGGCCCGGTCGGCGGAGCCAGCGGGTGACGCCGTCGAGGCCGACCTCCTGGACCGGCCGCGGGGCCCCTTCGGCGGACGCGTCGACGGCGCCGCCACGACCACCCTGCTGCTCCCCACCCGCTCCGGCATGCCCGCGCGGGCCGGCGAACGCGAGCCGATCCAGCCCGTGTTCAGCCGCTACTGGCTCCACAACACCGGCACCGCCCCGCTCGGCGACGCCCCCTGGACGGTGACCTGCCGGGGAACCCCCGACGACGCCACCGTCACCGCGGCCGCGCACGGAGCCGCCGCGGGCCCCGTCACCCTGGAGGTCCGCGCCCCCGACGGCTGGCGGGCCGCCTGGACCCGCCGGACCCTGGAGCTCCCGCCGGGCGGCCACGCCCGGATCCCCCTCACCGTGCGGCCCGACCCCGGCGCGGCCCCGGGGGAGCACCTGGTCCGGGTCCTCGCCGCCACCCCGGAGGGGGAGTTCGAGGACGCCCTCACCGTCACCGTCCCCGGCGGCCCGGTGCCGGCCCGGCTCTGGGTCCGGGTCATCGGGCCCGCGGTCACCGTGGCCCCGGGCGAGCGGGTCCGTGTACGGGTCCGGGTCGGCAGCACCGGGATCCGCAGCGCCCTCACCGGTACCGCGTACCTCGCCTCCCCGTACGGCACCTGGCGGCTCGCCGGGCCCGCCGCGCAGCCCCTGTGCGTGCGGCCGGACCGCCCCGCCGAGCCCTCGTTCGAGATCGCCCCGCCCCTCACCACCGCCCCCGGGAGGTACTGGCTGGCGGTGAAGGCGGCCTGTCAGGGCAGGATCGCGTACGGTCCGCCCATCGCAGTCCACGTCACCGAGGGATGAGGCAGGCATGGCCCGCAGACCCACCATCAAGGACATCGCCCGTCGGGCCGGCGTGTCGGAGAGCGCCGTCTCCTTCGCGCTCAACGGCCGCCCCGGGGTGTCCGAGCAGACCCGTGCCCGGGTCCGCCGGGTCGCCGAGGAGCTCGGCTGGCAGCCCAACAGCGCGGCCCGCGCCCTGTCCGGCGAGCGCTCCGGCGCCGTCGGCCTGGTCCTGGCCCGTCCCGCGCACACCCTCGGCGTCGAATCCTTCTTCCTCCAACTGGTCTCCGGCATCCAGGAGGTGCTCTCCGCCGAACGGATCGCGCTGCTCTTCCAGGTGGTCGAGGACATCGAGGCCGAATGCGCCGTCCACCGACGCTGGTGGGCCGAACGCCGCGTGGACGGGGTCCTCGTCGTGGACCCGCGTACGAGCGATCCGCGCCCGGAACTCCTCGCCGGACTCGGCCTGCCCGCCGTCCTGATCGGCGGCGACGGCGACGGCGACGGGGACGGCGACGGCGGCGAGGGCGGGGTCGGGGTCGGGGGCGGCGGACAGCCGTCCGTGTCCCGCGTCTGGGCCGACGACTCCCGCGCCATGACCGAGGTCCTGGACCACCTCCACGGGCTCGGCCACCGCCGCATCGTCCACATCGCGGGCCTGCCCGGCCTGGCCCACACCGCCCGACGCGTCGCCGCGCTGCGCGCCGAGGCCGAACGGCTCGGACTTCCGGCGGGGCAGGTGCGTTCCGTGCCCACCGACTACTCCGACAGCGAGGGCGCCGCCGCCACCCGCCGGGTCCTCGCCGAACCGGAGCCGCCCACCGCCCTCGTCTACGACAACGACGTGATGGCGGTGGCCGGCAGCGCCGTCGCCGCCGAGCTGGGCATCCCCGTCCCCGGCCGGCTCTCGATCGTGGCCTGGGACGACTCCGCCCTGTGCCGGGTCACCCACCCGCGGCTGACCGCCCTGGTCCGCGACACCGCCGGATTCGGCCGGCTCGCCGCCGAGGAACTCCTGGCCGTCCTCGCCGGTGGCCCGCCCCGCGCCCGGGAGAGCGAGCTGCCCCGGCTGGAACCCCGCGAGAGTACGTCCCCGCCCCCGGCCGCATACTGAAATCCGACCCTTCTCAGGAGCGCCCACCGTGACCAGCCCCACCTCAGCCCTCCCCGCGCCCCGCACCGTCGCCGCGGCCACCGGACCGACCGTGGCGATCGACATCGGCGGCACGAAGATCGCGGGGGCCCTGGTCCACCCCGACGGCACCATGACCGCCGTCACCCGCCGCCCGACCCCGCGCGCCGGCGACGCCGAAGCGGTCATGGCGGCCGTCGGCGAGGTCGTCGCGGACCTGTCCGGAGCCCCGATGTGGGAGCAGGCCGTACGGTGCGGCATCGGCAGCGCGGGCCCGGTGGACACGTCCCGGGGCACGGTGAGCCCGGTCAACATCGGTGCCTGGCGCGGTTTCCCCGTCCAGGAGCGGGTCGCCGCCGAACTGCGGGCGCGCGGCGCCCGGATCCCGGTCGTCCTGGCGGGCGACGGCGTGGCGATGACGGCCGCGGAACACTGGCTCGGCGCGGCCCGGGGACACGCCAACGCCCTGTGCATGGTGGTCTCCACCGGTGTCGGCGGCGGCCTGATCCTGAACCACCAGCTCCACGCCGGCCCCACCGGCAACGCAGGTCACATCGGCCACATCAGCGTCGCCTTCGACGGGGAGCCCTGCGTCTGCGGAGGCCGCGGCTGCGTCGAATCCCTGGCCTCGGGCACCGCCATCGCCCGCTGGGCCCGGGAGCAGGGCTGGAGCGGCCCCGACCCGACGGCGGCCGGCGTGGCCGCCTCCGCCGAAGCCGGCGACCCGGTGGCCCTGGCCGCCTTCGACCGGGCCGGCCGCGCCCTGGCCGCCGCCATCGCCGCCACCGCGACCCTGGTCGAGACCGACATCGCCGTCATCGGAGGCGGGGTCGCCGCAAGCGGGGACACCCTCTTCGAACCGGTCCGGCGCCACCTGGCCTCGTACGCGACCCTGTCCTTCGTCCGGGACCTGCGGGTCGTCCCGGCCGCACTGGGCACCCACGCCGGGCTGATCGGGGCGGCCGCCGCCGCGATGATGCTGCAGCCCGGCGGCGGTTCCGCTACGGCTTGACCGAGCGGTAGTACCGCCGGGCCCCCTCGTGCAGGTCCAGCGGGTCCGTGTAGATCGCCGTCCGCAGGTCCACCAGCTGCGCCGCGTGCACCTCGTGCCCGATCCGGTCGCGGCTGAGGATCACCGTGCGGGTGAACTGCTCCGTCAGCGCCTCGCTGGTGTCCTCACGGGTCACCAGCAGGTTCGGCACGGCCAGGGTGGCCACCGACGAGGTGTTGCGGGCCCGCGCGTACGCGTCCTGCGGCATCACGGCGGGGCGGTAGTACCGGGCGGGGCTCCCGCTGGCCTGGAGCCTCTCCACCAGGTCGCCCAGCTGCACGAGCCGGATGTCGAAACGCTCCGACAGCTCGCGCACCGCGTTCGTCGGCAGTCCGCCCGACCAGAAGAAGGCGTCGATCCGGCCCGCTTCCAGCTCCGCCGGCATGGTGTCGATGCCGATCGAGACCGGCGTGATGTCCTTCGCCGGGTCCAGCTTCGCCGCCGTCAGCAGCCGCTCCGATATCAGCCGGACCCCCGAACCGTCCTGGCCCACCGCGACCCGCTTGCCGCGCAGGTCGCGGGCCGACTGCACGGGGGAGCCCGCGGGCACCACCAGCTGCACGTAGTCGTCGTAGAGCCGGGCGACCCCGCGCAGCCGCGACGCTCCCGGTTTGCCGTCCAGCCGGTACTTGGACACCGCGTCCGCCGTCGCCACCGTGAAGTCGGCCGTCCCGTCGGCCACGCGCTGAAGGTTCTGCTGCGATCCCTCACTGGTCTCCAGCCGGACCCTGACCCCGGGCAGGTCGCTGGCGAGCGCCTGCTCCAGCAGCTGGCCGTAGCGGTGGTAGACGCCCGTACGGACGCCCGTGCTGAAGGTCAGGTCCCCCTTCAGCTCCGGCTGCCCGAAGGGGTTCAGCCACCAGAGCAGCGCCGCGAGCACACCGACCACGGCGACCAGGCCCTGGAGGGCGCGGCGCCGGGAGATACGGGGAGGTACGCGGAACATGCGGGCGATCCTGCCACCCGCCCGGCGTCCTGTCACGGGCCGCCCGCCCCGCCCCCTCCCGAGCCCCCACCCGCCGCGGCCGGCCCGCCTTGCCGTCCCCCCCTCGACGCTCCGCGACCCCGGACCCGCGCCCGGCACCGCTTGCGCCCGGCAGGGGCCGTCCTCCGTGCCACAGCCGCCGAACGCCGCGAGCTGGCCGACGTACTGGACACCCTCACCCCCGCCCAGTGGGTCGCCCCGTCCCTGTGCGCGGGCTGGAGCGTCCGCGAGGTCGCCGCCCACATGTCGCTCGGCTTCCGCACCTCGCTGCCCGGCTTCGCCGCCGAACTCCTCAAGGCGCGCGGCAGCCTCCACCGGATGACCGGCCGCACCGCCCGCCGCGACGCGGCCGCCTTCACGACGGGCGAGCTCGCCGCCCTGCTCCCGCGACCACGCCCACCACCCCTGGAAGCCCCCGGCCGGCGGTCCCACCGGGGGCCTCGCCCACGACGTCGTCCACGGCCTCGACATCACCGTCGCCCCCGGCCACCCGCGCCGTGTCCCCGAGGACCGGCTGCGCCTCCTGCTGGACGCCGTCACCCCGCGCGGCCTGCGCTTCTTCGGAGTGGACCTGACCGGCATCCGGCTGTGTGCCGATGACATCGACTGGTCCCACGGCAGCGGCGACCCCGTCCACGGCCGGGCCCAGGACCTGCTGCTCGTGCTCTTCGGCCGCCGCCTCCCGGCGGGCACGCTGAACGGGGGGCCGGAGGGCTCCCGGGTACCGCCTACCCTTGTTGCATGACCAGCAGCAGCGACCGGAGCCCGGCAGTGGACCCCAAGGGAACTTACGAGGTGCGCACCTACGGGTGCCAGATGAACGTGCACGACTCCGAGCGACTCTCCGGTCTGCTGGAGGACGCGGGTTACGTCCGCGCGCCCGAGGGCTGCGACGGCGACGCCGACGTCGTCGTCTTCAACACCTGCGCCGTCCGCGAGAACGCCGACAACAAGCTCTACGGCAACCTCGGCCGCCTCGCCCCGATGAAGACGAAGCGCCCCGGCATGCAGATCGCCGTCGGCGGCTGCCTCGCCCAGAAGGACCGCGACACGATCACCAAGCGCGCCCCCTGGGTCGACGTGGTCTTCGGTACGCACAACATCGGCAAGCTGCCCGTCCTGCTGGAGCGCGCCCGCGTCCAGGAGGAAGCCCAGGTCGAGATCGCCGAGTCGCTGGAGGCCTTCCCCTCCACGCTCCCGACCCGCCGCGAGTCCGCGTACGCCGCCTGGGTCTCGATCTCCGTCGGCTGCAACAACACCTGCACCTTCTGCATCGTCCCGGCGCTGCGCGGCAAGGAGGAGGACCGCCGTCCCGGCGACATCCTCGCGGAGGTCGAGGCGCTGGTCGCCGAGGGCGTCTCCGAGATCACCCTGCTCGGCCAGAACGTCAACGCCTACGGTTCCGACCTCGGCGACCGGGAGGCCTTCAGCAAGCTGCTGCGCGCCTGCGGACAGATCGAGGGCCTGGAGCGGGTCCGCTTCACCTCCCCGCACCCGCGCGACTTCACCGACGACGTGATCGCCGCCATGGCCGAGACCCCGAACGTGATGCCGCAGCTCCACATGCCGATGCAGTCCGGCTCCGACCCGATCCTCAAGGCGATGCGCCGGTCCTACCGGCAGGAGCGCTTCCTCGGGATCATCGAGAAGGTCCGCGCCGCGATCCCGCACGCCGCGATCTCCACCGACATCATCGTGGGCTTCCCCGGCGAGACGGAGGAGGACTTCCAGCAGACCATGCACGCCGTGCGCGAGGCCCGCTTCGCGAACGCCTTCACCTTCCAGTACTCCAAGCGCCCCGGCACCCCGGCCGCCGACATGGAGGGCCAGATCCCCAAGGAGGTCGTCCAGGACCGCTACATGCGCCTGGTCGCCCTCCAGGAGGAGATCTCCTGGGAGGAGAACAAGAAGCAGGTCGGCCGCACCCTGGAGGTCATGGTCGCCGAGGGCGAGGGCCGCAAGGACGGCGCCACCGCCCGCCTCTCCGGCCGCGCCCCCGACAACCGCCTGGTGCACTTCACCAAGCCGGACGAGGACGTGCGCCCCGGCGACGTGGTGACCGTCGAGATCACCTACGCCGCCCCGCACCACCTCCTCGCCGAGGGGCCGACCCGCGAGGTGCGGCGCACCCGCGCCGGCGACGCCTGGGAGAAGCGCAACGCCGCCCCGGCGCAGCCCGCCGGAGTCATGCTCGGCATCCCCACCCTCGGCGTCCCGGCGCCGCTGCCGGTCGCCACGTCGGGCTGCGCGATCGACTGAGCCCCACCCGAGGCCGTCCGGGCCGGTCCCTCGACCGGCCGGTCCCTCGTCCGGCCGGGCTCCCTCCGGTCGGGCTCCCACAGGCCCGCGTCCGGCCCGGTCCCGGCCCGGTCCCGGCCCGGGGCCGGTCTGGCCCGATCGGCGGGGTAACCCCTAGGCTGCGGATCATGCTCGTAGCCGCCGCCGTCTGCCCCGCACCGCCGCTCCTCGTGCCGGAGGTCGCCGCGGGCGCCGCCGCCGAACTGCGCGACGCCCGTACCGCCTGCTCCGACGCGCTCGCCGTGCTCGCCGCCTCCCGGCCCGACCTGCTGGTCGTGGTCGGGACCGCCGACGCCGACCACACCGGGCCCTACCCCCAGGGCTCCCGCGGCGGCTTCCACGGCTTCGGGGTCGACGCCGACGTCCGCCTCGGCGCGGGTGAGGAGGGGCCGCGGTCGCTGCCCGTCTCCCTGGCCGTCGGCGCGTGGCTGCTGGGCCGCGCCGGCTGGGGCGCCGCCCCCGTCGAGGGCCTCGGCGTGGCCGCCCCCGCCGCACCGGAGGAGTGCCTGCGCACCGGCCGGGAACTCGCCGCGCGCGACGCGCGCGTCGCGCTGCTCGTCATGGGCGACGGCAGCGCCTGCCGGACCCTGAAGGCCCCCGGATACCTCGACGAACGCGCCGCCGCCTTCGACGCCGCCGCCGGCCGGGCCCTCGGCGCCGCTGACATCGCGGCCCTGGCCGCCCTCGACCCCACCCTCGCCGCCGAACTGCAGGCCGCCGGACGCGCCCCCTGGCAGGTCCTCGCGGGCGCGGCCGAGGACGCCGGTCTCGACGGCCGGCTGCTGTACGAGGACGCCCCCTACGGCGTCGGCTACTTCGTGGCCACCTGGTCCTGAGTCGGGGCCCCGGCACGGTCGACCCGGCACGACGAAGGGGCGCGGGACCGGTGCTCTCCCGGTCCCGCGCCCCTTTCCGTACCGTGCGTCAGGAAGCGGCCGGCGGCGTCGGCCCGCCGGGGGTGTCCTTGTGCGCGATCTTGCCCAGGGCGTCCTTCGCCTTGTCCGTGCCGGTCGTGATCCGGTCGCTGTACTTGCCGTGGGTCTTGGAGTCCACCGCCTTGGCGACCTTGTCCAGCCCCTCGCCGATCTTCCCCTCGTGCTGCTGAGCGAGATCGCCGACCTTGTCCTTGGCCGGAGCGAGCTTGGCCTTCAGATTGTCCAGCAGGCCCATGGGTCACCTTCCAGTGGCGTGGCTACTTGCGGGCGCCCTCGCCGGCCTCGCTGTCCGCGGCCGCATCCGCCGACTGCTGCTTCGGAATCTCCACGGCTTCCGCCGCCGGAGCCTCCGTCGCGGCGGGTTCGGTCTTGGCCTCCTCGACTTCCTCGGCCGCGGGTTCCGCCGGTTCCGTCACGGCCTCGGCCGCTGCGGAATCGGCCGAAGCCCCGTCCTTGCGTCGACGAAACCGACTGAAAACGCCCATGTCTACTCCCATAACGCTACTCGTGCGGGTGAAGTTCCGCGTGGTCCGGCCCGGCCTCCGCCGGGCGTGCGCCCGGCCCGAACCTCTTCAGGGCAACGACCCCCGCCGCGCCCCGTCACGTAACCCGATCGGGTACATGCCGTTCGGTTTGCGAGACTGTCCCGGTGAGGAATGCAGCCCCCGCCCCGCGGGTCATCGCCGTCGTCGGTCCCACCGCGGCCGGAAAGTCCGATCTGGGCGTCGCCCTGGCCCGACACTTCGACGGCGAGGTCGTCAACGCCGACTCCATGCAGCTGTACCGCGGGATGGACATCGGCACCGCCAAGCTGACGGTCGAGGAACGCGGAGGGGTCCCGCACCACCTCCTCGACATCTGGGACGTCACCGAGACCGCCAGCGTCGCCGAGTACCAGCGCCTCGCCCGCGCCGAGATCGACAAGCTGCTCGCCGAGGGCCGCACCCCGGTCCTCGTCGGCGGGTCCGGCCTCTACGTCCGCGGCGCGCTCGACGCCATGGAGTTCCCCGGCACCGACCCCGGGGTACGGGCCCGCCTGGAGGAGGAGGCCACCCTGCGCGGCCCCGGCGCCCTGCACGCGCGCCTCGCCGCCGTCGACCCGGCGGCGGCCGCCGCGATCCTGCCGGGCAACACCCGCAGGATCGTCCGGGCCCTGGAGGTGATCGAGATCACGGGCAAGCCCTTCACCGCCAACCTGCCCGGCCACGAGTCCGTCTACGACACCGTCCAGATCGGCGTCGACGTGGCCCGGCCGGAGCTCGACGAACGGATCGCGCTGCGCGTGGACCGGATGTGGGAGGCCGGACTGGTCGACGAGGTCCGCGCCCTGGAGGCCCGCGGCCTGCGCGACGGGATCACCGCCTCCCGCGCCCTCGGCTACCAGCAGGTCCTGGCAGCCCTCGCGGGGGAGTGCACCGAGGAGGAGGCCAGGACCGAGACCGTCCGGGCCACCAAGCGCTTCGCGCGCCGCCAGGACTCGTGGTTCCGCCGCGATCCCCGCGTCCACTGGCTCAGCGGGGCCGCCGCGGACCGCGGGGAACTCGCCGGACTCGCGCAGTCGTTGGTCGAACGAGCGGTTACAGCCTGATCACGTGATGGCATCGGGAAGCCCCGTGCGCCCGTCCGGGGCCCGGGACCGTGCCATCATCAAACTTCTGAACAGCGGCGTACGAAGTCCGAAGTGGGGAGGGCGCGTGGCTATGGAGGCCGGCCCTCGTGACACCGGGCGGGACGACACCAGACAGGAAGCGGACCCGATGCTTCACGGAGCCCCCGGCGGCCCCGCGGGGCCGGGCGGAACCGGCGGGTCCGTCGGCTCCGAAGCCCTGGAGTCCGTGGACGCTCCCGACGGCCTGGGTCTGCCCGCGGATCCCGCGCGGCTGACCCCGGACGGCCCCGACGCGCCCGAGCCGGGCAGCGAGGACGCCTCCGGCCCCGCAGTCGAGGTCGAGCTGCGCCCGCAGCGCCGGCTGCGGATCTGGCAGATCGCCCCCATCGTGATCCTGGCCGCCGCCGGCTCCCTGATGTTCGCCTTCCCCCTCGCCTTCGAGTTCGGGGACGGCGGCGCCGTCGTCGCCATGCTGGGCTTCCTCATCAGCTCCTGCGCGGGCGGCTGGGGGATGATGGCCGCGCGCCGCGTCGGCTACACCTGGCCGGGGCTCCCGCCGCGCGGCAGCGGCCGCCGCCCCGACTGGCGGATGGCCGGGCTGTACGCGCTGGTCGCGCTGGCCGTCGTAGCGCTCGCGGTCTACCGGGTGGCGCGGCTCCGCTAGGGGGTGTCTGACGGATATCCGCGGCGTCGCGACGCCCGGCACGCACTCTCGCCGCACCGACCGAAAGCCCAAGTACGTCCAGTACGCGGGCTTCCGGTCGGCACGCCGAGAGCACGCACCGGACGCCGCTCCTTCCCCACGGACATCCGTCAGACACCCCCTAGGCCCTGGGCCCGCCGCGCGGGGCGGACGTCCCCGCGCCGCTGACACCTCGCTGACCTGCTCCGGCCGGGCCCGGGGACGCTCGGTACGATGGGCGGGTGACGCACACCACCCTCTCCTTCCTCAAGGGCCACGGGACCGAGAACGACTTCGTGATCGTCCCGGACCCGGACAACGCCATCGAGCTGCCCGCGAGCGCCGTCGCCGCCCTGTGCGACCGGCGCGCCGGCATCGGGGCCGACGGTGTGCTCCACGTGGTGCGCTCCGCCGCCCACCCCGACGCGGCACACCTGGCCGACCGTGCCGAGTGGTTCATGGACTACCGCAACAGCGACGGCTCCGTCGCCGAGATGTGCGGCAACGGCGTGCGCGTCTTCGCCCGCTACCTCCACCACGCCGGCCACGTCGAGCCCGGCGACCTCGCCGTGGCCACCCGGGGCGGCGTCAAGCAGGTGCACCTCGCCAAGACCGGCGACGTCACCGTCTCCATGGGCCGCGCCGAACTCCCCGAGGGGGAGGTCACCGTCTCCGTCGGCGAGCACACCTGGCCCGCGCGGAACGTGAACATGGGGAACCCGCACGCGGTGGCGTTCGTTGAAAGCCTCGACCAGGCCGGAAACCTGTACAGCCCGCCGCCGTTCAGCCCCGCCTCCGCCTACCCCACCGGGGTCAACGTCGAGTTCGTCGTCGACCGCGGCCCCCGGCACGTCGCCATGCGCGTCCACGAGCGCGGCTCCGGCGAGACCCGGTCCTGCGGCACCGGCGCCTGCGCCGTCGCCGTGGCCGCCATCCGCCGTGACGGCGTCGACCCCGCCGTCACCGGCGAACCGGTCACGTACACCGTCGATCTGCCCGGTGGCACGCTCGCCATCACCGAGCACCCCGACGGGCGGATCGACATGACCGGACCGGCCGTCATCGTGGCCTCGGGGGAGTTCGAGGCGGCCTGGCTCAGCGAAACGGCTTTCGCCTGAAGATTCCCTCTCATGGGTGATCCGTTTCACGCTGAGCGAGAGGTGGACTGCGCCACGTGGTGGGGCCGGTAACATCAGGCACCGGCCCTGAGGGCTCACCCCATGCCCGCCACCGCCGGTCGAAGCCGTCGGAGGTGCCCATGAGTGCAGAGGCCACGAACCCCGAAGCACATGCCGAAGTGCGTCCTGAGCTGCGCAGACGTGGCCGGACCCGGCTGGATCTGCGCCGCCTGGGACGAGCCGCCCTGCTCGGGCCCGCGTCCCGGGACCGGCTTCCGGACGCCATCGGACACGTAGCAGAAGCGCACCGTGCCCACCATCCGGACGCCGATCTGTCCATTCTGCGGAGGGCCTACCTCCTCGCGGAGACCTCCCACCGCGGCCAGATGCGCAAAAGCGGTGAGCCGTACATCACACATCCGCTCGCCGTCACGCTCATCCTCGCCGAACTCGGCGCCGAGACCACCACCCTGACGGCCTCTCTCCTCCACGACACCGTCGAGGACACGGACGTGACCCTCGATCAGGTCCGCGCCGAGTTCGGCGACGAGGTCTGCTTCATCGTCGACGGGGTCACCAAGGTCGAGAAGATCGACTACGGCGCCGCCGCCGAACCGGAGACCTTCCGCAAGATGCTCGTCGCCACCGGCAACGACGTCCGCGTGATGTCCATCAAACTCGCCGACCGGCTGCACAACATGCGCACCCTCGGCGTGATGCGCCCCGAGAAGCAGGCCCGCATCGCCAAGGTCACCCGCGACGTCCTGATCCCCCTCGCCGAACGGCTCGGCGTCCAGGCCCTGAAGACCGAGCTGGAGGACCTCGTCTTCGCCATCCTCCACCCCGAGGAGTACGCGCACACCCGCGCGCTCATCGCCGCCCACGCCGGTGACGTCGACCCGCTCCCCGCCATCGCCGACTCCGTGCGCGCCGTCCTGCGCGACGCCGGGATCGCCGCCGAGGTACAGGTACGGCCGCGGCACTTCGTCTCCGTCCACCGCATCTCCCGCACCCGGGGCGAACTGCGCGGCTCCGACTTGGGCCGCATCCTCGTCCTCGTCGCCGAGAACGCCGACTGCTACGGGGTCCTCGGCGAGCTGCACACCTGCTTCACCCCGGTCGTCTCCGAGTTCAAGGACTTCATCGCCGCCCCGAAGTTCAACCTCTACCAGTCCCTGCACACCGCGGTCGCCGTCCCCGAGGGGTACGTCGCCGAGGTCATCGTCCGCACCCGCCAGATGCACCGGGTCGCGGAGGCGGGCGTCGTCGCCCTCGGCAACCCGTACACCACCGGCACCCGGGCGGAAGCGGCGGTCAGCGACGAGGAGCGCGTCGACCCCACCCGTCCCGGCTGGCTCTCGCGGCTCCTCGACTGGCAGCAGTCCGCGCCCGACCCGGACACCTTCTGGAGCGTGCTGCGCGCGGAGCTGGCCCAGGACCGTGAGATCACCGTGTTCCGCGAGGACGGGGACGCCACCGCCGCGATCAGCCTGCCCGCCGGGGCCAGCTGTATCGACGCCGCCTACGCCCAGTACGGCGAGGCGGCCCACGGCTGTATCGGCGCCCGGGTCAACGGGCGCCTCACCTCCCTGTCCTCCCCGCTCTCCGACGGGGACACCGTGCAGCTGCTGCTCGCCCACGACGCCTCCTCCGGGCCGGCCGCCGACTGGCTGGAGCACGCCCGGACCCCCGCCGCCCGGATCGCCATCGGCAGCTGGCTCGCGGCCCATCCCGACGGCGCCGGACCCGACGCCGCGGCCCCCCGGGCGCCGCTGTCCGTGACCGGGCTGCGGGGCGGAGGGGGCAACGCCGTCGTCGACCTCCCCGACGCCCACGTACGGCTCGCCGGCTGCTGCACTCCGGTGCCGCCCGACGCGGTCGCCGGGTTCGTCGTCCGGGGCGGGGCCGTCACCGTGCACCGGATCCACTGTCCGGCGGTGGACCAGATGCGTTCCGTGGGCCGCACCTCGGTCGCCGTGCACTGGCGGGCCACCGCGGACTGCCGCGTCACCCTGCTCGCTGAATCGTTCGGCCGCCCGCACCTGCTGGCCGATCTGACCGAGGCCATCGCCCGTCAGGGGGTCGAGGTGATCTCGGCCACCGTGGAGCCGCCGGTCGAGCAGCGGGTCCACCACTCCTACACGCTGCAACTGCCCGACGCGACGGGCCTGCCCGCCCTGATGCGCGCCATGCGGGACGTGCCGGGCGTCTACGACGTCAGCCGGGCCTGAGACTTCCGGGGGAAGGGCGGGGCCCGGGTCCTCGGATCCGGAGCGGCGCGGTACGGCGTGAGGGGGCGTACGCCGGGGGAGTGAGCGGGGCGGCCAACGGCGGGCGCCACACGTTCGGGTGCCCCCGTCGCGCGTCGCTCGCGGGCGCGCTCCGGGCGCTGGTAAGCGGTGGTGGATGCAGCTCACCTCCCCGCGCCTGCGCGCCGCCCTCCTCGCGGCGGCCTCCCTGACCCTCGTCGCCGCCGTGCTGCCCCCGCCGAAGCCCCTGGGCATCGGCGACCGGCTGTTCCCGGAGCTCGGCAACCCGGGGTACGACGTCCTCTCGTACGACCTCTCCCTCACGTACAAGGACAACCTGACCCCCCTCGACGCGGTCACCGTCATCGAGGCCCGCACCCTGGAGCCGCTGGAGCGGATCAACCTGGACTTCACCAACGGGACGGTGGCTTCCGCCGAGGTCAACGGGGAACCGGCGGGCGTCGAGAGCGTCGGGGAGGACCTCGTGCTGACCCCCGCGCACGCCGTGGCCGCGGGGACGCCGCTGCACCTCGTCGTCCGGCACACCAGCGACCCGCGAGGCCGCGCCGACGGCGGCTGGGTGCCCACCGAAGACGGCCTGGCCATGGCCAACCAGGCAGACGCCGGCCACCGCGTCTTCCCCTGCAACGACCATCCCGCGGACAAGGCGTACTTCACCTTCCGGATCACCGCCCCCGCCGGGACGACGGTCGTCGCCAACGGGGTCCCGAGCAGCCTCCCCTCCGCCCGCGCGGGGGGCGCGGCGGTGTGGACGTACAAGACCCTGCACCCGATGGCCACCGAGCTGGCCCAGGTCTCGGTCGGCCGGTCCGCCGTGGTCCACCGCACGGGGCCGCACGGACTCCCGCTGCGCGACGTCGTGCCCGCCGCCGACCGGGAGCGGCTGGAGCCCTGGCTGGGGAAGACCCCGGGGCAGATCGAGTGGATGGAACAGCGGGTCGGCCGCTACCCCTTCGAGAACTACGGCGTGCTGATCGCGCGGGCCAAGACCGGCTTCGAGCTGGAGACGCAGACCCTCTCCCTCTTCGAACACGGCCTCTTCGCGGGAGAGGGCTACCCCGAGTGGTACGTGGAGTCCGTCATGGTCCACGAGCTCGCCCACCAGTGGTTCGGCGACAGCGTGACCCCGCGGACCTGGTCCGACCTGTGGCTCAACGAGGGACACGCGACCTGGTACGAGGCCCTCTACGCGGACGGCCTCGGCAAGTACTCCCTGGACCGGCGCATGCGCGAGGCCTACCAGCGCTCCGACCAGTGGCGCGCCGCGGGCGGCCCCCCCGCGGCCCCCAAGGCGGCGGCCCCGGGGGAGAAGATCGGGCTGTTCCGGCCGGTGGTCTACGACGGGGCCGCGCTGATCCTCTACGCACTGCGGCAGGAGATCGGAACCGAGGCCTTCGACCGGGTCGAACGGAACTGGGTGGCGGAGCACAAGGACGGGACAGCCGGCACGGACGACTTCGTACGCCTGGCCTCCCGCGAGGCGGGACGCGACCTGGAGCCCTTCCTGGAGCCGTGGCTCTACGGGCAGACCACGCCGCCGATGCCGGGACACCCGGAGTGGAGCAGCCCCGCGACCCCGAAGGCGAGCCCGAAGCCGACCCCGAAGGCAGCTCCCGCACCGCGTGCCGAGACGGCTCCCGGGACGGCCCCGAAGGCGGCCCCGGCGGATCCGGCCGCCGGAAAAACGGTATGACGGGCCAGGAACGGGCATGTCACCATCGACGAGGCCGACCGGGGAATCACCGGACGCGGTCACACGTTGGACGTGACAGCGCTTGGTCACGCGCAGCGGTACCTTTGGCCCTGACCTGGT
This sequence comes from Streptomyces sp. NPDC031479, assembly GCF_055581065.1. Lineage (NCBI taxonomy): Bacteria > Bacillati > Actinomycetota > Actinomycetes > Kitasatosporales > Streptomycetaceae > Streptomyces > Streptomyces sp. NPDC031479. The sequence continues at coordinate 111,062 of NZ_JBVIKC010000021.1, read as the reverse complement.
CTTGACCGTGGACATGCTCCCGGTCTCCGACCGTGATCATGGCAGTGACCGCGGTCGGCGCGGACGCAATCGAATCGACGTAAGGATCCAATGACCTCCTCTTCTTCCCCTTCCCAGGACCCGCGGGACGCGCAGAACGTGCGGGACTCGCAGAGCTTCACCGAGAGCCTTCGGGCCGATGCCCTGATGGAAGAGGACGTCGCCTGGAGCCACGAGATCGACGGAGAGCGGGACGGCGACCAGCTCGACCGCTCCGAGCGCGCGGCCCTGCGCCGCGTCGCCGGTCTCTCCACCGAACTCGAAGACGTCACCGAGGTCGAGTACCGACAGCTCCGCCTGGAGCGCGTGGTCCTCGTCGGTGTGTGGACCTCCGGGACCGTGCAGGACGCCGAGAACTCCCTCGCGGAGCTCGCCGCCCTCGCCGAGACCGCGGGCGCCCTCGTCCTCGACGGCGTGATGCAGCGTCGCGACAAGCCCGACCCGGCCACCTTCATCGGCTCCGGCAAGGCCCGCGAACTGCGCGACATCGTGCTGGAGAGCGGCGCCGACACCGTCGTCTGCGACGGTGAGCTCAGCCCCGGCCAGCTCATCGCGCTCGAAGACGTCGTCAAGGTCAAGGTCGTCGACCGGACCGCGCTCATCCTCGACATCTTCGCCCAGCACGCCAAGTCCCGAGAGGGCAAGGCGCAGGTCGCGCTCGCGCAGATGCAGTACATGCTGCCGCGCCTGCGCGGCTGGGGCGCCTCGCTGTCCCGGCAGATGGGTGGCGGCGGCGGTGGCGGCATGGCCACCCGAGGCCCCGGTGAGACCAAGATCGAGACCGACCGGCGCCGCATCCGCGAGAAGATGGCCAAGATGCGCCGGGAGATCGCGGAGATGAAGACCGGCCGCGACATCAAGCGGCAGGAACGGCGCCGCAACAAGGTGCCCTCGGTCGCCATCGCCGGCTACACCAACGCCGGCAAGTCCTCCCTGCTCAACCGCCTCACCGGTGCGGGCGTCCTGGTGGAGAACGCACTGTTCGCCACCCTCGACCCGACCGTGCGCCGCGCCGAAACCCCCTCCGGCCGGGTCTACACCCTGGCCGACACGGTGGGCTTCGTCCGGCACCTGCCCCACCACCTCGTCGAGGCGTTCCGCTCCACGATGGAGGAGGTCGGCGACTCCGACCTCATCCTGCACATCGTGGACGGCTCGCACCCGGCACCGGAGGAGCAGCTGGCGGCCGTGCGCGAGGTGATCCGCGAGGTCGGCGCGGTCAACGTGCCCGAGATCGTGGTCATCAACAAGGCGGACGCCGCGGACCCGCTGGTCCTGCAGCGCCTCCTGCGCATCGAACGGCACTCCATCGCCGTCTCGGCGCGCACCGGAATGGGCATCGAGGAACTCCTCGCGCTCATCGACGCCGAGCTGCCCCGGCCCGAGGTCGAGGTGGAGGCGCTGGTGCCGTACACCCGCGGCGGGCTGATCGCCCGGGCGCACGCCGAGGGCGAGGTCATCTCCGAGGAGCACACCCCGGAGGGCACCCTGCTCAAGGCCCGGGTCCACCAGGAACTCGCGGCGGACCTGGCACCGTACGTGCCCGCCAAGCAGTAACCGGACAGCGGACACGGCACCACAGCGCACGGCACCACACCGCACCACACGACCGAGGGCCCCTCGCACAGGCGAGGGGCCCTCGGTCGTGTCATGCCCCGCGGCTCACTTGAACTTGCCGCTGACCGCCTCGTAGATACCCTTGGCCTCCGGGCCCAGCCTGGGGCCGGCCAGCCAGCCCGCCTTGGCGGGGCCGATCGAGGTGTTCGACACCAGCGCCGGCTTGCCGTCGGCGCCCGCCGCGACCCAGCCGCCACCGGAGGAACCACCGGTCATCGTGCAGCCGATCCGGTACATCACCGGGTCCGCCTGGGTCAGCGCCAGCCGGCCCGGCTTGTCCGCGCACTGGAACGCCTTCTGCCCGTCGAAGGGCGCCGCCGCCGGATAGCCCGTCGCCGTGATGCTCGCGACCTTCGGCACGGCCGGGGCGCTGAACTCCACCGGGAGCGCCGAGCCGACCGTCTCCTCCAGCGACTTGCCGCTGCCCTTCTCCGGGGTCACGTGCAGCACCGCGAAGTCGTAGGGGGCACCCGCGCCTCCCGTCGGACCGCCGGTCGCGATCCACTGGTCCGACGTCTGCGCCCAGTCGCTCCACCACACGCCGTACGGGGCCACCTGCTCGCGCGGCGCGCCCTTGAGCGCCGCCGCCGGCCGGCCCGCGTTGTTGTACGACGGGACGAAGGCGATGTTGCGGTACCAGCCGCCGGCCTTGCCCGCGTGGACGCAATGGCCCGCAGTCCAGACCATGTTGGACTTGCCCGGGTGGGCCGGGTCCTTCACCACGGTCGCCGAGCAGACCATCGAGCCCTCGGGGCCGTCGAAGAAGACCTTGCCGGAGGCGGGAACGCTCGTGTGGTACGGCGCGGAGGCCGGCTTCGCCGCCACGGCCGCCGGCGTCGGGTCGGTGACGCCCTGGTCCTTGCCCGCGTCCGGGTCGACCGCCGGGCGCTGCGGCTGCTCGGCGTCACGCATGCGGTCGGGGTCCCACAGGCCGTCGATGATCGGGTTGACGTAGTCGCCCGCCTCGCGGAGCCAGTCCTCCTTCTTCCAGTTCTTCCACGCGCCCCCCTTCCACTTCTCCATGTCGAACCCGTGCTGCTTGAGCCTGTCCTTGAGCTCCTGCGGAATCTTGATTCCGTCCGTGGCGGCGGAGGGCGGGGGCGCGGCCACGGTCGGCTTGGCGTCGCCGCCCGCCTCGCCGTCGCCGGGCCCGCACGCCGCGGCGGTCAGCGCCAGCGCTGCCACGCACAGGATCGCGGTGACCGGTCGGTTCGGTCGCATGTCGTAAGTCCCCCTGGTGTTTCGAGGTGTTGAGGCGGTGTCGTCCGGGTGGATCGCAGCACCCCACTATGCCGCCGTGAGGGAGGACGGTGCCTCCCGGGTCGGTGGTTCCTGCCTCCGGGCCCCGCCCAGACGTCACGCGCGGATGCCCCGTCCGTCCTCGTGTGCCCCTTTCCGTCGTCCTCGCCCGTTCGTGCCGACGGCCAAGGATCTTCCGCCGACCCGTGATCCGTCGCCGTCACCGTCGTTGGTACGTACGGGGGATGGAGCAGCAGCGTTCATGTTCGAGACGCAATCCGGAAGAGCAACCCGTGCGGGAGGACCGACAGTCGTGGCCTTGACCGAGCCGACCGCAGCCGCGGCACAGACCCCGCCGCAGACATCCGCACAGACCTCTCCGCAGGTTCCGCCGCATGTTCGGCCGCATGTTCGGCCGCCGGAACCGCCGCTGGTCCCGGCACAGGGGAGCCGTGCGCCCGCCGCTGCCGAGGGCATCCTGCGCAGGCAGGCTCTGCGGGAGTCCGCCGCCCGGACGTACGCCCGCTCGCTGCCCATCGTCCCCGTACGCGCCCGGGGGCTGACGATCGAGGGGGCCGACGGGCGGCGCTACCTCGACTGCCTCTCCGGAGCGGGGACCCTTGCCCTCGGGCACAACCACCCCGTCGTCCTCGAAGCCATCCGCGGGGTCCTCGACTCCGGGGCCCCGCTGCACGTGCTCGACGTGGCGACCCCGGTCAAGGACGCCTTCACCACCGAGCTGTTCGCCAACCTGCCCGCGGGACTGGCCGCCGACGCCCGCGTCCAGTTCTGCGGCCCGGCCGGGACGGACGCCGTCGAGGCCGCGCTGAAACTGGTCCGCGCCGCCACCGGCCGCACCGGGCTGCTGGCCTTCACCGGGGCCTACCACGGCATGACCTCCGGGGCCATGGACGCCTCGGGCGGCGCCACCGACGTACGGGTGACCCGGCTCCCGTACCCGCAGGACCACCGCTGCCCGTTCGGGGTCGGCGGCCCCGAGGGCGCCCGGATCGGCGCCCGTTGGACCGAGAGCCTGCTGGACGATCCCAAGAGCGGGGTGCCCCTGCCCGCCGGCATGATCGTCGAGCCCGTCCAGGGCGAAGGCGGCGTCCACCCGGCCCCGGACGCCTGGCTGCGCAGGATGAGGGAGATCACCTCCGTCCGGGGCATCCCGCTGATCGCCGACGAGGTGCAGACCGGCGTCGGCCGCACCGGCGCCTTCTGGGGCGTCGACCACGCGGGCGTGGTGCCCGACGTGATGGTGCTGTCCAAGGCGATCGGGGGCAGCCTGCCGCTCGCCGTGATCGTCTACCGCGCGGAGCTGGACGTCTGGACGCCGGGAGCCCATGCCGGAACGTTCCGTGGGAACCAGCTCGCCATGGCGGCGGGCACCGCCACGCTCGCCTACGTCCGCCGCAACGGCCTCGCCGAGCGCGCCGCCGTCCTCGGCGGGCGGATGCTCACGGCCCTGCGCGGGCTGGCCGCCGACCTGCCCTGCGTCGGGGACGTCCGCGGTCGAGGCCTGATGATCGGCCTCGAACTCGTCGACCCCGACACCGGAGCCACGGCCCCCGCCCTCGCCGCCGCCGTCCGCCAGGAGTGCCTGGACCGCGGACTGATCGTCGAACTCGGCGGCCGGGATTCCAGCGTCGTACGCCTGCTGCCCCCGCTGACCCTGACCGACGAGCAGGCCACCGCCGTCCTGGACCGACTGGCCGACGCCCTCCCCGCCGCGGCCCGCCGGCCCCTCTGACCCGCACCCCAAGGACCCCCGATGCCCGACCCCACCCCCCACCCCCCAACCGACCGGCCAACCACCGAGGCCTCCCCCTCGACCCCCGCCCTGACGGACCGGCCGACGACGCCGTCCTCCCCGTCGGCCGCCGTCCCATCGGAGTGGACGGCCACCGCGTCCTCTCCGTCGGCCGCCGCCCCGTCGGACCGGCCAGCCACCGCGTCCTCTCCGTTTGCCGCCGCCCCGTCGGACCGGACGGCCACGCCGTCCTCCCTCTCGGCTGCCGTTCCGTCGGACCGGACAACCAGCGAGGGCTCCCCGTCGGCCCTGGTCTCGACGGACCGGACAGCCACGCCCTCCTCCCCGTCGGCTCCCGCTCCGACCGGCCGGGCGTCCTCTCAACCCGTCACCAACCCTGCCGATCCGGTGGCCGGTCCGCCCCCGGAGCCCACGCTCCAGGGCCGCACCCCGAAGCTCACGCCGGCCCCGGACCCCACACCTGACGGCCCTGCCTCAACGCAGACGGCTCCCCGTCCCCTGCCCACCACCGGGCCGGACCGCCATGCCCCCCTGCAGCCCGCCCCTCGCGGCCACGCGCCGACGGATCAGACGGCACCCCTTGCCTCGGCCGCAGTCCCCGCCCCGCAGCAGTGCCCGCCCCCGGGGCCCACCCGACCCGACAACGCCCCGACGGACCAGGCGGCCCGTCTCCTGCCCGATGCGGTCGGCCCGGATCCCTCAGTTCCCGGCCGCGCTCCCGCGGACCTCGCGGCGGACCAGCCGACGGACCGGGCAGCCCCCCGCCCCCCGAGCGGTTCGGCGGCCGGCTCGGCTCCGGGATCCGCCCTCACCGGCCGCGCCCCGGCAGCCCAGCCTGTCTCCAGGCCTCCGATCGCTTCGACCGGTCCGGACTCCACCCCGGCACACACCCGGGACCCCGAACTTCCCCACGGCCCCCAGACGGCCACCACGGACCCGGCCGCCCCCGCAGGTCCGGTGTTCGGGGTGGGCCCGGAAGCCGTTGTTCCAGGTCGTGCTCCGGCGCCGCACGGGCCGGAGGACCCCGCGCTTCCGGAGGAACCGGCGCACCGCCCGGTCATCGCCGCCGGGACGGGTTTCGACCCGGACCGGCCGGAGGAGCCCGCGCCGGAGGCGGCCGCCCCTTCCGGGCAGCCGGGCGCGGTCCGGCAGCCCGCCGGGATCTCCCCGGCGGGTACCGTGCCCCGGCAGAAGGACGGCACCCCGCGCCCCCGACCCGGCGGTACGGGACCCGTCGGCCCCGAACCGGCCGTGCTGCCCGACCTGCTCGACCACCCCGACCCGGCCGTCGCGGCCGAGGCCGCCACGGTGGAGAACCTGCTGCGGTGCTGGGTCCGCGAGAGCGGCGTCCCCCGCCCCGACGGGCCCGTCGGAACCCTGCTCCGCATCCCCCTCCCCGCATCCGGCGCCGCCCTCCTCGTCCCCGTCCGCCACTGGTCCCCGGCAGGCTGGCACCGCTTCGCACCCGCCCGCCTGGAAGGCGCCCCCGCCCACGCCCCCGCCGTCGACGCCGTCACCCTGGCCGCCCTCATCGCCCGCGAGGGCACCGGCCGCGGAGGGGCCGACCTCGTCGGCCGGGTCGCCGACTCGGTGCGCCGCACCGCCGAGTTCATCGCCGACCGGCGCCAACGCCCCGAGGCCCCCGTCCCCATCACAGGGGACCGCTTCCTCAGCGCGGAACAGTCACTCCTCCTCGGTCACCCCCTCCAGCCGGACCCGAAGAGCCGCGAAGGACTCTCCGAAGCCGAAGTACGCCACTACTCACCCGAACTGCACGGCTCCTTCCCCCTGCACTGGATCGCGGTCGCACCCACCGCCCTCGCCACCGACTCCGCCTGGACCGAACGGGGCCGCCCGGTCTCCGCCGCCCAACTCCTCGCCCGGCTCGCCCCGGGACTCCCGACCCCCGCCGGCACCACCCCCCTCCCCCTGCACCCCTGGCAGGCCCGCGACCTCCTCCAGCGCCCCGCCGTCACCGCCCTGCGCGACGCGGGACTCCTCACCGACCTGGGCCCCCACGGCGCCCCCTGGTACCCCACCTCCTCCGTCCGCACGGTCCACCGCCCAGGCGCCCCCGCGATGCTCAAGCTCTCCCTGGGCCTGCGCATCACCAACTCCCGCCGCGAGAACCTCCGCAAGGAACTCCACCGCGGCGTCGAGGTGCACCGACTGCTGCGCACCGGCCTCGCCGAGCAGTGGCAGGCAGCCCACCCCGGCTTCGACATCGTCCGCGACCCCGCCTGGGTCGCCGTCGACTCCCCGGACGGCACCCCCGTCCCCGGACTCGACGCCCTGCTGCGCCACAACCCCTTCCACTCCGACGACGACGCCGTCTGCGTCGCCGCGCTCACCGCCCTCCGCCCGTGGCCCGGCCGGACCACGGTGCGCTCCCGGCTCGCCGACACTGTCTCCCGGCTCTCCCTCTCCACCGGACGCTCCACTTCCGCCGTGGCCGCCGAGTGGTTCCTGCGCTACCTCGACCACGTCGTCCTGCCGGTCCTCGCGTTCGACGCGCTCGCCGGCATCGCCCTCGAAGCACATCAGCAGAACACCCTCGTCCTCCTCGACCGGGCCGGCTGGCCGGTCGGCGGCCGCTTCCGCGACAACCAGGGCTACTACTTCCGAGACTCCCGGCGCGCCGAACTGGAACAGCGGCTCCCCGGCATCGGCAGAGCCAGTGACACCTTCGTCCGCGACGCCGTCACCGACGAACGCTTCGCCTACTACCTCGGCATCAACAACGTGCTCGGCCTCATCGGCGCCTTCGGATCCCAGCGGCTGGCCGACGAGCGTGTACTCCTCGCCGCCTTCCGCCGCTTCCTCGGCAAGGCCGCGGGCCTCGGTCCGCTCCCCGCGCAGCTGCTGGACTCACCCACCCTCCGCTGCAAGGCGAACCTGCTCACCCGCCTGGGCGGCCTCGACGAGCTCGTGGGCCCCGTCGAAACGCAGTCCGTCTACGTCACCATCGCCAACCCCCTCCACGACTGACGCGCTCCCACCGACACGGAGAAGAGCCCCGATGCCCTCCACCGACACGACCGCCTACTCCGGCACCGCATCCACCACCGGCCCCGGCCTTTTCCGCCCCACCGCACTCAGCCCCGCCAAACGCCGGCTCACCGCCCGACTGCTGCCCCTGCTCGCCGAGGCGGACCTCCTCGACTCACCCGCCGACTGGGACACCGCAGCCACCCCGGCCGGGGACTTCCGTCTCGAACCCGTACGGCCGGACCGCGACCTGGAACTCCTGACCGGCTGGATGAACGACCCCGAGGTGGCCGCCTACTGGGAGCTCGACGGGCCCGCCACCGTTACAGCCGCCCACCTGCGGGCGCAGCTCGACGCGGACGGCCGCAGCATCCCCTGCCTCGGCCTCCTCGACGGCACGCCGATGAGTTACTGGGAGATCTACCGAGCCGATCTCGACCCCCTCGCCCGTCACTACCGGGCGCGCCCCCACGACACCGGTATCCACCTGCTCATCGGAGACCGCGCCCACCGCGGTCGTGGTCTGGGCGCCACACTGCTGCGCGCCGTCGCCGGCCTGGTCTTCGACCACCGGCCCCGCTGCGCACGCGTCATCGCCGAACCGGACATCCGCAACACCCCCTCCGTATCAGCCTTCCTGACCGCCGGTTTCCGCTACTCCGCGGAAATCCAGCTCCCTGAGAAGCGCGCCGCCCTGATGATCCGGGAGCGGTCGCTGCGCAATCTCCTCTGACCGCCCTCCCCCGACCGTTCTTCTTGGGCGGTCCCCCTCTGACCGTCCCCCTTCGACGGTCGTTCTCCACCAGCCCTTCCCCGATCGCCGCGCCGCGTCCGGTGGTGCAACGCCTCTCCCTTCGAAAACTCTGCGTCACGCAGCAAAGTTCCCGATCCCGAGGAGTCCCGTGCCGAATTTCCCCGCAGCCCCCGACTCCGCCGAGCCCGTCCTGCCCCCGTCACCGCAACATCCCTGCACGCCGCCCGAACTCAACCGCCCGACCTGGGACCTCGCCGCCCGCCGCCTGCTCGCCAAGATGATCGGCGAGTTCGCGTACGAGGAGATCGTCAGCCCCGTCCCCGCCCCGGCCGCCGCCGGGGACGCCTGGACGCTGGCCCTCGACGACGGGAGCGCCCTCGGCTTCCGCGCCCGCCGCCGCGCCTACGGGAGCTGGCACGTCACACCGGACACCATCACCCTCACCCCGGCACCCCCCTCCACCCGGCCCCCGGTCGCCTACGGGGACCCCTACGACTTCCTCGTCCGGGCCCGCACCCTCCTGCGCCTCGACGGCCCCACCCTCGGCCACCTCGTCCACGAGCTCAGCGCCACCCTCGCCGCCGACGCGCGCCTCGACCACCACGCGCTCACCGCCGACGTCCTCGCCGACCTGGACTACGCCGACCTCGAAGGCCACCAGACCGGACACCCCTGGCTCGTCCTGAACAAGGGCCGGGTCGGATGGTCCGCCGCCGACGCCGCGACCTGGGCGCCCGAGGCCCGCAACCGCCAGCGCCTGCCGTGGTTGGCGGCCCACACCTCCCTCGCCGAGTACCGCGGCACCGCCGGCCTCGAAGACCCCGCACGCCTGTACTCGGCCGAACTCGACCCGGTCACGCGCGCCGCCTTCGACCAGGCCCTCCGCGACCGGGGCCTCGATCCCCGCGGCTACCTCTACCTCCCGGTCCATCCCTGGCAGTGGGACGAGATCGTGCTCCCGCTCTTCGCCCCCGCCCTCGCCTCGGGCGCACTGGTCCCGCTCCCCGCCGACCTCGACACACGGCTCCCGCAGCAGTCCATCCGCACGTTCCTGAACCTCACCCGGCCCGACCGTCACAGCGTCAAACTGCCGCTGTCCGTCTTCAACACGATGGTCTGGCGCGGCCTGCCCAGCGACCTCACTCTCGCCGCTCCCGCCGTCACCGCCTGGATCCACTCCCTCCGCGACGCCGACCCCTTCCTGAGCCGCGAGTGCGGGGTCGTCCTGCTCGGCGAGGTCGCCTCCGTCACCGTCCGCCACCCCGTCTACGACCGGCTCCCCGAGGTGCCCTACCAGTACAAGGAACTCCTCGGAGCGATCTGGCGCGAACCCCTGACCGGCCACCTCGCCCCCGGCGAACGCGCCCGCACCCTCGCCTCGCTCCTCCACGTCGACCCACGCGGCCGCGCCTTCACCGCCGAACTCGTCGCCCGGTCCGGACTGACACCCACCGCCTGGCTGCAACACCTCTTAGCCGCCCTGCTGCCCCCGCTCCTGCACTTCCTCTACCGCTACGGCACCGTGTTCTCCCCGCACGGCGAGAACACCATCGTGATCTTCGACGAGCAGGACGTACCGGTCCGCCTCGCGGTCAAGGACTTCGTCGACGACATCAACATCAGCAGCGAGCCGCTGCCGGAGCACGCCTCCATGCCCGACGAGGTCAGGGCGGCCCTCCTCACCGAGCCCCCCGGCTACCTCACCCAGTTCATCCACTCGGGACTCTTCGTCGGCGTCTTCCGCTACCTCTCCGCCCTCTGCGAGGACCGGCTCGGCCTCCCGGAGAGCGACTTCTGGTCCCTCGTACGGGCGGAGATCCTGCGCCACCAGGCCCGCTTCCCGGAGTTCAAGGACCGCTACGAGCTGTTCGACCTGCTCACCGAGCGGATCGACCGGCTCTGCCTCAACCGGAACCGACTGCACGAGGACGGCTACCGCGACCGCCCCGACCGTCCGCACGCCGTCACGCACGGCACGGTCGCCAACCCCCTGCACCACCCGTGAGTGATGATCGATGCGTCCGCTGTCGGTGGCGCCCCGTAGGGTTGGCACTGCTATGACGAAGCCCTCCCTCCCCGACCTGCTGCATGCCGCCGTCTCCGCCGTCGGCGGCACGGAGCGGCCCGGCCAGGTGGCCATGGCCGAAGCCGTCGCCGAAGCGATCGACGACAACTCCCACCGGCTGATCCAGGCCGGCACCGGCACCGGCAAGTCCCTCGGCTACCTGGTGCCGGCCCTCGCCCACGGCGAGCGCGTGGTCGTCGCCACCGCGACGCTGGCCCTGCAGCGCCAGCTCGTCGAGCGCGACCTGCCGCGCACGGTGGAGGCCCTCCACCCGCAGCTGCGTCGGCGACCGCAGTTCGCCATGCTCAAGGGCCGGTCGAACTACCTGTGCCTGCACCGCCTGCACGAGGGGGCGCCGCAGGACGAGGAGGAGGGCCTCTTCGACCAGTTCGAGGCGGCCACCCCCACCAGCAAGCTCGGCCAGGACCTGCTGCGCCTGCGCGACTGGGCGGACGAGACCGAGACCGGCGACCGCGACGACCTCACGCCCGGCGTCTCGGACAAGGCCTGGAGCCAGATCTCCGTCTCCTCCAGGGAATGCCTGGGCGCCACGAAATGCGCCTACGGTGCCGAATGCTTCGCGGAGGCGGCCCGGGAGCGGGCCAAGCTGGCCGACGTGGTCGTCACCAACCACGCGCTGCTCGCGATCGACGCCATCGAGGGTGCCCCCGTCCTGCCGCAGCACGAGGTGCTGATCGTGGACGAGGCCCACGAGCTGGTCTCCCGCGTGACGGGGGTGGCCACCGGCGAACTCACCCCCGGTCAGGTCAACCGGGCCGTGAAGCGTGCCGCCAAGCTGGTCGACGAGAAGACGGCGGACTCCCTCCAGACCGCCTCCGAGACCTTCGAGCGGGTCATGGAGCTGGCGCTCCCGGGCCGCCTGGAGGAGGTTCCCGAGGACCTCGGCTACGCGCTGATGTCCCTGCGGGACTCCGCCCGCAGCGTGATCTCCGCGATCGGCGCCACCCGCGACAAGTCCGTCCACGACGAGGACGCCGTCCGCAAGCAGGCACTGGCCGCGGTCGAGAACGTCCACGCCGTGGCGGAGCGGATCATGAACGGCTCCGAGTACGACGTCGTCTGGTACGAGCGCCACGACCGCTTCGGCGCCACCCTCCGGGTCGCACCGCTCTTGGTGTCCGGGCTGCTGCGCGAGAAGCTGTTTGAGGACCGCTCGGTGGTTCTCACCTCCGCCACCCTCAAGCTGGGCGGCGACTTCAACGGGGTGGCGGCCTCCCTGGGCCTCTCCCCGGAGGGCGTCGAGGGGGACGACGTGCCCGTGTGGCGGGGCCTGGACGTCGGATCGCCGTTCGACTATCCCAAGCAGGGCATCCTCTACGTCGCCAAACACCTCGCCACCCCGGGCCGCGAAGGCACCCGCGGGGACATGATGGACGAGCTGGCGGAGCTCATCGAGGCGGCCGGCGGTCGTACCCTCGGTCTCTTCTCCTCCATGCGCGGGGCCAAGGCGGCCGCCGAGGAGCTGCGCGGTCGGCTGGAGAACCCGATCCTGCTGCAGGGAGAGGAGACGCTGGGCGAGCTCATCAAGGCCTTCGCCGCCGACCCGAAGACCTGCCTGTTCGGAACGCTCTCGCTCTGGCAGGGGGTGGACGTCCCCGGACCCAGCTGTCAGCTCGTGATCATGGACCGGATCCCGTTCCCGCGTCCGGACGACCCGTTGATGAGCGCCCGGCAGAAGTCGGTGGAGGAGCACGGGGGCAATGGCTTCATGGCCGTCGCGGCCACCCACGCCGCACTGCTCATGGCCCAGGGAGCGGGTCGGCTCGTACGGGCCTCCGGAGACCGGGGCGTCGTCGCGGTGCTGGACCCCCGGCTGGCCACCGCCCGCTACGGAAGCTTCCTGAGGGCCACCCTGCCGGACTTCTGGTACACCACGGACCGCAACCAGGTCCGCCGCTCGCTGGCCGCGATCGACGCCACCGCCAAGGCCGACGGGAAGTAGCAGGCGCCGGGAAGCGGCCGCCGGGAAAGCAGTCGGCGGGGCGATGTGGCCCTCGGCGGGCGAGCGGCCCGCCCCGGTCTCCGTGCCGGCACCGGGCGTACCCGTACGTGGGCATGGAACAGCTCCGGGACCGGCGCAGTGGGTCCCGGAGCTGGCTGAGGGGCGGCGGGGTCTCAGACCCGGCGCAGTACCGCGACGACCTTGCCGAGGATGGTGGCTTCGTCGCCGGGGATCGGCTGGTAGGCGGCGTTGTGCGGGAGCAGCCAGACATGGCCGTCTTCGCGCCGGAAGCGCTTGACGGTGGCCTCGCCGTCGAGCATCGCGGCGACGATGTCGCCGTTCTCCGCGACGGGCTGGCGGCGGACGGTGACCCAGTCGCCGTCACAGATGGCGGCTTCGATCATCGAGTCGCCGACGACCTTGAGGACGAACAGTTCGCCGTCGCCGACGAGCTGGCGGGGGAGCGGGAAGACGTCCTCGACCGACTCCTCGGCGAGGATCGGACCGCCGGCGGCGATCCGGCCGACCAGGGGAACGTAGGAGGCGGCGGGCTTGCCCGTGGTGTCGGTGGGCTGCGAACTCGGCTGGTCCGAGCCGCGCACCTCGTAGGCGCGGGGACGGTGCGGGTCGCGGCGCAGGAATCCCTTGCGCTCCAGGGCCATGAGCTGGTGTGCCACGGAGGAGGTGCTGGAGAGGCCCACGGCCTGGCCGATCTCGCGCATCGACGGCGGGTAGCCGCGCCTCTGCACCGAGTCCCGGATGACCTCGATGACCCTCCGCTGCCGGTCGGTGAGCCCGGAGCTGTCGGCGCGGATGCCTGGAGGTCGCCCTGGCAGCGAGCGTGCGGGGCGTACGGGCTCCGCCTCCGGGTTCAGGCTTGCGTCGTTCATGGCATGCACCGGCTCGAGTCGGCTCTGGGAGCGGTTCTGGGCAGTGATGGTGGCACTGTCTGCGGTGGTGGTCACGTCGGCCCCTCTCGAAATGTTCTCCCTAGCTGGACAACGGTAGTAGCTTTCGAAAGGTTGCGCCAAACACACGTTCGAGTGAAAAATCGCGGATCCCCCACCTGGGCTAGATCGGTGGGTGTATGGACGGTCGGCCCGGAGGTCGGTCGAGAGGGTGTCCCGCCGGCCGGTTTCCCGAACGCGGGTTCGGCTCCGCGTCTGCTGCTTACGGTACCCTTCCCGGTCGGACCGCCACCTCTCGGGCCCGCGTCCAGTGTGGCAGCGGGAGGCCCCTTCCCCGGTCATCGGACACCGCGACACGCGGAGCGGCGCAAATCAGCCGCAACCCAAGATCTAGTGGTTGGATGAGCGGCGCCACCCAGAAGTTGTGGTCCTCGGTCTGCTGGGGGTCCCGACATCGCATATGCTTGTGGCTGCTTCACGAGCCCCCGGCAGTGCCTGGTCCCTGTCGTTCAGGGGCTCAGTGAGGTGATTCAGCCGTGCCAAAACGAAGGGTGAGGGAACCATGCACTGCCCCTTCTGCAGGCACCCCGACAGTCGCGTCGTCGACAGCCGCACCACGGACGACGGGACGTCGATCCGTCGGCGCCGCCAGTGCCCCGACTGCTCCCGTCGCTTCACGACGGTGGAGACGGCCTCCCTGATGGTGATCAAGCGCAGTGGAGTGACCGAACCCTTCAGCCGCACCAAGGTCATCTCTGGCGTCCGCAAGGCGTGCCAGGGGCGGCCGGTCACCGAGGACGCCCTCGCCAAGCTCGGCCAGCGGGTCGAGGAGGCGGTGCGCGCCACCGGCAGCGCCGAGCTGACCACCCATGACGTGGGTCTGGCCATACTCGGCCCGTTGCAGGAGCTCGACCTGGTCGCGTACCTGCGCTTCGCGTCCGTTTACAAAGCGTTCGACACCCTTGAAGACTTCGAGACCGCCATCGCGGAACTGCGCGAGCCGCGGCCTCACCCCCATGAGTGCGAGCCCGGAGGGACCGCTCCGGTCGTCCCCGTGCCCGCCTCCGCCGCCGACTGACCGGCGGGGCCGCGCCCCGGCGTGGTCCGGCCCGTCTCGGCGGGTCGACATTCGCAGAACAAGACACACAGCACCGTGCCGCGGAATATCGCTGGCACATTAGGGCGTTTTTGCCCGCATATGGGAGGAAGCGGCATGACAGAGACGGCGAGCGGCTCGGCACGAGGTTCCCGCGCCAAGGGGACCAAGACTGCCAAGAGCGGCCTTCGGATCGAGCGCATCCACACCACCCCCGGCGTGCACCCGTACGACGAGGTGAGCTGGGAGCGCCGTGACGTCGTCATGACCAACTGGCGCGACGGCTCGGTCAACTTCGAGCAGCGTGGCGTCGAGTTCCCCGACTTCTGGTCGGTGAACGCGGTCAACATCGTCACCAGCAAGTACTTCCGCGGCGCGGTCGGCACCCCGCAGCGCGAGACCGGCCTGAAGCAGCTCATCGACCGGATCGTGAAGACGTACACGAAGGCCGGCGAGGACAACGACTACTTCGCGTCCCCCGCCGACGTGGAGATCTTCGAGCACGAGCTGACCTACGCCCTCCTGCACCAGATCTTCAGCTTCAACTCGCCGGTGTGGTTCAACGTCGGCACGCCCCAGCCGCAGCAGGTCTCCGCCTGCTTCATCCTGGCCGTCGACGACTCCATGGAGTCGATCCTCGACTGGTACAAGGAAGAGGGCATGATCTTCAAGGGCGGCTCCGGCGCCGGCCTGAACCTCTCCCGCATCCGCTCCTCCAAGGAGCTCCTCTCCTCCGGCGGCAACGCCTCCGGTCCGGTCTCCTTCATGCGCGGCGCCGACGCGTCCGCCGGAACGATCAAGTCGGGCGGCGCCACCCGCCGCGCGGCCAAGATGGTCGTCCTGGACGTGGACCACCCGGACGTCGAGGCCTTCATCGAGACCAAGGTGAAGGAGGAGGAGAAGATCCGCGCCCTGCGCGACGCGGGCTTCGACATGGACCTGGGCGGCGACGACATCACGTCCGTCCAGTACCAGAACGCCAACAACTCCGTCCGCGTGAACGACGAGTTCATGACGGCCGTCGAGAACGGCACCGAGTTCGGCCTCCGGGCCCGCATGACCGGCGAGGTCATCGAGAAGGTCGACGCCAAGGCGCTCTTCCGCAAGCTCGCCGAGGCCGCGTGGGCCTGCGCCGACCCGGGCATCCAGTACGACGGTGTGATCAACAACTGGCACACCTGCCCCGAGTCCGGCCGCATCACCGCGTCCAACCCGTGCAGCGAGTACATGCACCTGGACAACACGTCCTGCAACCTCGCCTCGCTCAACCTGATGAAGTTCCTCGACGACGACGGCAAGGGCAACCAGTCCTTCGACGCCGAGCGCTTCGCCAAGGTCGTCGAGCTGGTCATCACCGCGATGGACATCTCCATCTGCTTCGCGGACTTCCCGACGCAGAAGATCGGCGAGAACACCCGCGCCTTCCGCCAGCTGGGCATCGGCTACGCCAACCTCGGCGCCCTCCTGATGGCGACCGGCCACGCGTACGACTCCGACGGCGGCCGCACCCTCGCCGCCTCGATCACCTCGCTGATGACCGGCACCGCGTACAAGCGCTCCGCCGAGCTGGCCGCCATCGTCGGCCCGTACGACGGTTACGCCCGCAACGCCGACTCGCACAAGCGCGTCATGAAGCAGCACGCCGACGCCAATGCCGTCGCGCCGCGCACCGACGACCTCGACAACGTGATCTGGGCCGCGGCCACCGAGGCCTGGCAGGACGTCCTGCGCCTCGGCGAGAAGAACGGCTTCCGCAACTCCCAGGCCTCCGTCCTCGCGCCGACCGGCACCATCGGTCTCGCGATGTCCTGCGACACCACCGGTGTCGAGCCGGACCTGGCCCTGGTCAAGTTCAAGAAGCTCGTCGGCGGCGGCTCGATGCAGATCGTCAACGGCACCGTCCCGCAGGCCCTGCGCCGCCTGGGCTACCAGGAGGAGCAGATCGAGGCGATCGTCGCGCACATCGCCGAGCACGGCGTGGTCGTCGACGCCCCGGGCCTGAAGACCGAGCACTACGAGGTCTTCGACTGCGCCATGGGCGAGCGTTCCATCTCCGCGATGGGCCACGTCCGCATGATGGCCGCGATCCAGCCCTGGATCTCCGGCGCGATCTCCAAGACGGTCAACATGCCGGAGACGGCGACCGTCGAGGAGATCGAGGAGATCTACTTCGAGGCGTGGAAGATGGGCGTCAAGGCGCTCGCGATCTACCGCGACAACTGCAAGGTCGGCCAGCCCCTCTCCGCCAAGAAGAAGGAGGAGGAGGAGAAGGCCGAGGTCACCGAGAAGGCCGAGGAGACCATCCGCACGGCGGTCGAGAAGGTCATCGAGTACCGCCCGGTCCGCAAGCGCCTCCCCAAGGGCCGCCCGGGGATCACCACCTCCTTCACGGTCGGTGGCGCCGAGGGCTACATGACGGCGAACTCCTACCCGGACGACGGTCTGGGCGAGGTCTTCCTGAAGATGTCCAAGCAGGGTTCGACCCTCGCGGGCATGATGGACGCCTTCTCCATCGCCGTCTCCGTCGGTCTGCAGTACGGCGTCCCCCTGGAGACGTACGTCGCGAAGTTCACCAACATGCGCTTCGAGCCGGCCGGTATGACGGACGACCCGGACGTGCGGATGGCGCAGTCGATCGTCGACTACATCTTCCGTCGCGTGGCGCTGGACTTCCTGCCGTTCGAGACCCGCTCGGCCCTCGGTATCCACTCCGCCGAGGAGCGTCAGCGCCACCTCGACACCGGCTCCTACGAGCCGCTGGAGGACGAGGAGCTCGACACCGAGGCCCTCGCCCAGTCGGCGCCGCTCGCGTCGGTCCCGGCGGCTTCCGCCCCGAAGCCGGTCGAGATCGTCCCCGTCCCGGCCCCGAAGACGGCGCACTCCAACGCCGAACTGGTCGAGATGCAGCTCGGCGTCTCCGCCGACGCCCCGCTCTGCTTCTCCTGCGGTACGAAGATGCAGCGCGCCGGCTCCTGCTACATCTGCGAGGGCTGCGGCTCCACCAGCGGTTGCAGCTGAAGGAGCGGAACCGCGTCCGGCGCGCCAGTGAGCAGCTGCCGCCGAGGGCGCTGATCCGCGCTTGAGAGAGGGTGCCGGCCATGTGCCGGCACCCTCTCCGGCGTTGTGGGTCCCGTGCGGCGGTTCCGAGAATCGTCCGATGACCGACGAGAAGAACCGCCTCATCCTCCGGATCGTCGTGCCCGGTCCTCCCGAGCCGGGCGCCCGGGTGGAGGTACGGCCGGTGGTCGACGGCGTGGACATCCTGGCGGAGGCGTTCACGGAAGGGCCGGGCCGGTCTCCCGGGTACCTCCTGCCGCCGGACGGACCCCTCACGGCCGGCGCGGAGCCGCGCGAGGTGCGGTTGGCCGAGGCGCAGTGCACCGAAGGGTGCTGCGGTGCCCTCTACGTGACCGTTCGGCGCGACGGCGACGAGGTGATCTGGGATGGGTGGCGCAATCCCGACGAGGACGAGGTCGACCTGCCCGAGTTCCGCTTCGACGCGGGGGAGTACCGGGCGGAGGTCGAGCGGGTCGCCGCGGACCACAGCTGGGAGTGGCCCGCGCGCACGGTCGCCCGCCTGCTGACGCAGCACCTCGCGGCGCGCACCGACTGGCTTCCGGCATGGGACTGCGAACTCGGCAGCATGTCCGCCTGGCCGTGGGAACCCGACCGCATCAACCTCTTCTTCTTCCATCCGAGCAGCTCGGCCATCGGGGAGGAACGGCCCCGGCTGCAATTCCGGATGGCGCTCGCCCTCTCCGGAGACGACCCCGCCGCGCAGGCGGAGGGACTCGCCGTCCGGCTCACGGCCGGCGACCCGAGGCCGAGCGCCGAAGTGTGCGGCGGATCGCCCGAGTTCGCCCGGCAGCTCGGGTACGGCTGGCCGCGGCGCGGGTGACTCCGACCGCGCGCTGCGGGGGAGGGCGCAGGTCAGGGGGGCCGGGGACACGGGCGGCACAGCGGCCGGACCGGGCAAGGGCATGAACGCGGCGGCCCAGGTCACCGCCTCGTACGACCGGCTCCCCGGCGCCGGGACGACAAGGTCCCGGACGAGGCCGTACTGCTGCGGGTCGCCGAGCATGTGCTGCCGACGATCCCCGGCTGCACCTCGGGCTGAGCCGGCCGGTCCGCGTGGCGGACGCCGCGATCATTGTGCGGGGCCGGGTGATCACGGACCCTGGAGCTGGAGTTCACGGTGGGGGAGTGGGAGAGCCATGTGGAACGGTGACGAGCTGGACCTGGACGCGTACCTGACGCGCATCGGGATCGGTGCGGAAGACGGTGCCGCAAACGGACGGGGACGCGGACGCGGAGACGGGGACGGGAGCGGGGTGCGGCCCCGGGAACTCCGGCCGGACCTGGAGACGTTGTACGCGGTGCACCGTGCCCACACCGCCGCCATCCCCTTCGAGAGCCTGGACGTCCTGCTCGGCCGCCCCGTCGCGCTGGAGGTCAAGGCCATCGAGGACAAGCTCGTGCACGCCCGCCGCGGCGGGTACTGCTACGAGCAGAACACGCTGCTGGCCGCTGCTCTGGAGCGGATCGGCTTCGAGGTTTCCGGGCGCGGCGCCCGCAACCGCACCCGGGGCGACGCCCTGCTGCCCGTGACCCACGCGGTCCTCGTCGTCACCGTGGAGGGGGAACCGTGGCTCTGCGACGCCGGGTTCGGCTACGTGGGCCCGCGTGAGCCCGTCCCGCTCGCACGCCCCGGCGCAGAGGTGCGCCAGGGGGCGTGGACGTACGCCGTGCACGCCGAGGAGGAGGGCGTCCTCGTACTGCGGGCCCTGCGCGGGGACGTCTGGCGGGACCTGTACGCCTTCTCCCCGCAGCACTACCACCCCGTCGACTACGTCCTGCTCAACCACTACAGCTCCTCGCACCCCCGCTCCGCGTTCCTGGGGCAGACCATCGTCCAGTACCCCGGCGAGGACGTCCGCCTCGCGCTCGTGGGCCGGGAGCTGACCCGTCTGTACCCCGACGGCCGGACCGAGCGCGCGTCCGTGGCCACGGAGGACCTGCTCCCATTGCTGGAGCGGGAGTTCGGCATTCGGCTGTCCGAGCGGGATGCGGCGGAACTGGTGCGGATCCACCGCTCCGGGGACTGACCCCGGCCCCGCCCGGCCCGTACGATGGCGCGGTGCTGGTCAAGTGGATTCGCTGCACGGTGACGGACCGACGCGGGTTCGAGCGTGGGCAGCGCAAATGGGCGGGGCTGCCCGGCGAACCGGGCTTCCGGGGGCAGGGCGGCGGCTGGAGCAGGGGCCGGCAGGGGGTCGCGCACGTCTTCGCGTTCTGGGAGAGCCGGTCCTTCTACGACTCGTTCATGGCCCGCTCGCACGACAGGCTCGCGGCCTCCCAGAACGGCACCTTCACCGACGCGCGGGTCACGCTCTTCGACCACCGCTTCGACGTGAAGACGGGCTTCGAGCCGCGCTTCAGCGACGCCGACGTGGTCCGGGTCGCCCACACCCGGGTGCGGGAGGGCCGTGACGAACACTTCGCCCGCATGCAGGAGAAGGTGTGGAATCCGGCCATGGCGGGCTCCCCCGGAATGATCCGCGGCCTCTTCGGGGAGGCGCCCGGCCGGGAGTTCCTCGTCCTGTCGATGTGGCTCGCCGCGGCCGAGCACGGCAAGTACCGGCAGGAACGGGTGGAGCGGCTCTCGCTGCGCGCCCAGACCGAAGCCGACGTCGAGGCGCTCACCGGGGACGTCGTGGACCTCGAACCCGCCTGGACGGTATGACCGTACGACGAGCGACGCCCCGACCGGCGTGCCCGTGACGTGCGCCGGTCGGCGGCCGAATAGGGTCGTGGAATGGTACGACCACGGCGCATCGTCCTTGTCCGCCACGGGGAATCGGAGGGGAACGTCGACGACACGGTGTACGAGCGGGAACCCGACCACGCCCTGCGGCTCACCCCGTCCGGCCGCGAGCAGGCCGGCGCGGCCGGGATCCGGCTGCGCGAGCTCTTCGGGGACGAGCACATCAGCGCGTACGTCTCCCCGTACCGCCGGACCCTGCAGACCTTCCGCGAACTGCGGCTGGACCCCGCCCGGGTGCGCATGCGGGAGGAGCCCCGGCTGCGCGAGCAGGACTGGGGCAACTGGCAGGACCGGGACGACGTACGGCTCCAGAAGGCGTACCGGGACGCGTACGGGCACTTCTTCTACCGGTTCGCCCAGGGGGAGTCGGGCGCGGACGTCTACGACCGCGTCGGTTCCTTCCTGGAAAGCCTCTACCGCAGCTTCGAGGCCGCCGACCACCCGGAGAACGTGCTGCTGGTGACGCACGGCCTGACGATGCGGCTCTTCTGCATGCGCTGGTTCCACTGGTCGGTCGCCGAGTTCGAGGCCCTCTCCAACCCCGGGAACGGCGAATTCCGGGTACTGATGCTCGGGCCGGACGGCCGGTACCGGATGGACCGCCCATTTGAGCGGTGGACCACACCCGAGCCTTACGACCTGGACGGCTAAAGTGGCGCGGGATGACCGCTGACTCCACTCCCGAGACGCGCTACGCACGCGCCACGTCCAGCCTCCGAGGGCTGGCCCTGGGGGACGCCCTGGGCTCCCAGTACTTCGTCCCCGTGAACTACCCGCTGCTGAAGCGGCGCGAGCTGCCGCCCGGCAGCGAGCCGTGGCAGTGGACCGACGACACCGAGATGGCCTGCTCGGTGGTGGCCGTGCTCGCCGCGCACGGACGCATCGACCAGGACGCGCTGGCGGCCTCGTTCGCGGACCACCACGACTTCGACCGCGGCTACGGTCCCGCCGTCAACCGGATGCTGCGTCTCGTCCGGGAGGGCGAGGACTGGCGCACGCTGGCGGCCGAGCTGTTCAACGGCCAGGGCTCCTGGGGCAACGGCGCCGCCATGCGGATCGCGCCCCTGGGCGCCTGGTACGCGGACGACCCCGAGCAGGCCACCCACCAGGCGGAGATCTCCGCCTACACCACCCATCAGCACCGTGAGGCGGTGTGCGGGGCGATGGCCGTGGCCGCCGCGGCCGCGCTGGCGGCCTCCCCGGCCGGTCCGCCGACCGCCGAGGCGCTGCTGGACGGGGTCATCGCGCTGGTGCCGCGCAGCGCCGTGGGCGCCGGCGTGCGCCGGGCCCGGGACATGCTGGACTACGGCGACGCGACCACCGTGGCCGCGGTGCTCGGCTGCGGGCGGCGCACCAGCGCCCACGACACGGTGCCGTTCGCGCTGTGGTCGGCGGCGCGGTCGCTCGGCGACTACGAGCGGGCGTTCTGGACCACCGCGCAGGTGGGCGGGGACGTGGACACCACCTGCGCGATCGTCGGCGGGGTGCTCGGCGCACGCGGGGAGGCGGCGCTGCCGCAGGCCTGGCTGGCCCGCACAGAGCCCCTCCCGGAGTGGCTGCCCGGGTCGGCGGGCTGAGCCGGCGGTCCGAGCCGACGGTCCGAGCGGGCGAGCGTGCCGTCGCGGACGACGTTCGAGGGCCCGGGTGCGGGGGTGAACCCCCGGCCCGGGCCCTCGTACGTACGGTCCTTCGTGCTCAGGCGGCCGGACCGGCTTCGGCGGCAGCCCCGTTGAGGGCTTCCAGGTCGCTCTTGCGGACCCGGATCACCAGCAGCGCGGTGGCCAGCGCCAGACCCGCCATGGCCACGGCGGCGGCGAAGGCGGTGGAGATGCCATGGGCGAGGACGAGGTCGCCCCAGGGGTCGGGCATCCGCCCGGTCTCCTTGAACGCGGCGAGCTGCGCCGGATCGGCCTGCGCCATGAAGGCCGGCACCTGCTTCTCGGCCTCCTCGCGGCCCGCGGTGCCGAAGACGGTGACCAGGATGGACAGGCCGAGCGAACCACCCACCTGCTGGCTGGCGTTGAGCAGCCCGGAGGCCGCACCCGCCTCCTTCGGAGCCACTCCGGAGACGGCGGTGAGGGTCAGGGTCACGAAGTTGAGGCCCATGCCGAAGCCGAAGAGCAGCATCGGGCCGAGCACCCCGGACACGTACGAGCTGTCGGTCCGGATGAAGCTGAGCCAGGCCAGCCCGGTCCCGGTGAGCGCGGACCCGGCGACCATGAAGGGCTTGGGGCCGAAGCGCGGCAGGAAGCGCTGGGAGAGGCCCGCGGCGGTGATGATGGCGGCGGTCACGGGCAGGAAGCCGACGCCGGACCGGATCGGTGAGAAGTCCAGCACGTTCTGTACGAACTGGACGATGAAGAAGAACATGCCGAACATGGCGGCGGCCAGTCCGAGCATGATCGCGTAGGTGCCGGCCCGGTTGCGGTCGGCGAACATCCGGAGCGGGATGATCGGATCCGCGGCGCGCGACTCGATCACCACGAAGGCGCCGAGCAGCACGACGGCGGCGATGAAGGAACCGATGGTCAGCGAGTCGCGCCAGCCCTCCTCGGAAGCCCGGATGAACCCGTAGACGAGCGCCGTCATGCCTCCCGTGGAGGTGAGGGCGCCGGCGGCGTCGAAGCGGCCGGGGTGGCGCTCGGACTCGTTGATGAAGAGCGGCGCGAGGACGGCGATGAGCACGCCGATCGGCACGTTGACGAAGAGGACCCACCGCCAGTCGAGCCACTCCGTGAGCATGCCGCCGGCCAGCAGGCCGATCGCGCCGCCGCCCGCGGAGACGGCGGCGAAGACGCCGAAGGCGCGGTTGCGGTCGGGGCCCTCGGCGAAGGTGGTGGTGATCAGGGCGAGCGCGGTCGGCGAGGCGATGGCGCCGCCCACGCCCTGGAGGGCGCGGGCGGCCAGCAGTTGCCAGGGCTCCTGGGCGAATCCGCCGAGCAGGGACGCCAGGGTGAAGAGCAGGATCCCGGTCATGAAGACGCGGCGGCGGCCCAGGATGTCGCCCGCACGGCCGCCGAGCAGCAGCAGGCCGCCGAAGGCCAGCGTGTAGGCGCTGATCACCCAGGAGAGGTCGGTGGTGGAGAAGGAGAGGGCGGTCTGGATGTGCGGGAGCGCGATGTTCACGATCGTCGCGTCGAGGACGACCATGAGCTGGCAGGCCGCGATGACGGCGAGCGCCACTCCGGGACGCCCGGGCCGTCGGGCGGCCCCCGGTATCCGTGGAGCGTCGAGTCGGGTGCTTGTCACTGTGGATCCCCCCGAAGTGAAATAGTGAACGCATTCGTTCACTGCGGGTCCAAGGTAGGAGGCCCCCAGTAGGGAACGCAAGCGTTCACTAGGGTTGGAAATCCGTGCGAGCCGCGCGGGTCGGTCGGAGGTATGGAGCATGACGGGTTCGGGTCGGCCGCAGGGCGTGGCGCCGGGGCGCAGGCGGGGGCCGGAGCTCGAACGGGCGATCCTCGACGCGGCGCTGGAGCAGCTCGGCACGGCCGGCTGGGCCTCCCTCACCATGGAGGGCGTCGCGGCCGGGGCGCGCACCGGGAAGGCGGCGCTCTACCGGCGCTGGTCCTCCAAGGCGGACCTCGTCGCCGACGCGCTGAGGGAAGGCCTGCCCGAGATGGGCGGGATCGCGGACCACGGATCCGTGCGGGAGGACCTGTACCGGTTGTGCGTGCGGATGCGGGACGTCATGCGTTCGCCGGCCGGTGAAGCTCTTCGCGCAATGCTTCACGAATGCGACCATGCTCATGCTGACCGGTTCCGGGCGGTCATCTGGGACGGACTGCACGAGCCGGCGCACCGGCTGATCCGCGAGCTGGTGGACCGCGGAATCAAGCGGGGAGACGTTCGACCGGATGCGATGAGTCCGCTGATCACCGATGTGATTCCGGCGATGCTGATGTACCGAACCAAGCTGTGCGGGAGCGAATGGCCGGACGCGGAAATCGCGGAGATGATCGACGGGCTGATGGTGCCGATGCTCCGGGGCTGAGGTCCGGCGCGGGTCCGCGAGGGGCGTGCGCGCGGGCTCGCCGGGGGCGCGCGTCCGGCCCCGCGGGTCCGGTCCGGCCCGGCTTGCCGCAGGCCGGGGTGTGCAGGCGGCCCGGGGCGGCGTACCCTTGCTGGCGCCATGCCGTACGAAGCACCCACCCACACCGTCGAGCGCTCCCTCCGTGCAACCACCGGCTCCAAGGTCATCGCCGGGGTCGACGAGGTCGGACGAGGAGCCTGGGCCGGTCCCGTCACCGTCTGCGCGGCGATCACCGGTCTGCGCCGGCCGCCCGCGGGGCTCACCGACTCCAAACTGCTCACCCCCAAGCGGCGCGACGCGATGCTCGACGTCCTGGAGGACTGGGTCACCGCGCACGCCCTGGGGCACGCCTCCCCGGAGGAGATCGACGAGCTGGGGATGACCGCCGCCCTGCGGCTGGCGGCGGTGCGCGCGCTGGAGGGCCTGCCGGTGCGGCCCGACGCGGTGATCCTCGACGGCAAGCACGACTATCTCGGCCCGCCCTGGCGGGTTCGTACGGTGATCAAGGGCGATCAGTCCTGCGTCGCCGTTGCCGCGGCCTCGGTGATCGCCAAGGTCCGGCGCGACCGGATGATGGCCGAACTGGGCGAACGGGGCGACGGAATAGAGGACTTCGCCTTCGCCGCCAACGCCGGCTATCCCTCGCCCGTGCACCGGGCCGCACTCGAGGTGCGGGGGCCCACCGTGTACCACCGGCTCTCGTGGTCGTACCTCGACGCGCTGCCCCAGTGGCGCCACTTGAAGAAGGTGCGCCGGAGCGAGGAATCGACGGAGCTGGAAAACGGAGGCCAACTCGGCTTCGATTTCTGATCGCACCCACGTGCCACCCACCGGTACGTTTCGTACCGGTGTTTGATAGATATCAACTCATGCCTCTCACCCCCGCCATCGAGGAGCCTCAGATTCACGAGAGTGCCCAGGGTCCCCGCGTCACGCCGGCCGCGAGCCGCACCGCGCAGACCCCCCGCCCCGTACCTGGTCCGCGTCCCGCAGCCGTTCCCCGGCCCGGGCGCCCCGGTCCCGTCCGGCCCGCCCCGCCCGCGCAGCGCGCGGCACAGGCCACCGCCGGACCCGTTCCCGCAGCCCCCGCCGCGCCGTCCGTCTCGGCGGCCGTGCCCCAGGTCCAGCTGATCCCGGCCTCCGCCGAGGGTGCGCTGGACGCGGCCGAGGAGGCCGTGGACCTGCTGCTCGACACCGGGCGCGCGCCCGGCGACATCCTGGTGCTCACCACCGGCGACCCGCACCCGTGGGCCGCGCACGAGCTGTCCTTCGGCGAGGCCTCCTACTGGGCCCAGCACGACGCCAAGGACGACATCTTCTACGCGGACGCGGCGCAGGTGCAGCGCGCCGTGGGCCGTCCCGTCGTGGTCTTCGCGGCCAACGGCGGACCGGCCAGTGCCATCGCCGCCGCGCTGCCGGTCGCGCTGACGCGTGCCGGGGCCCTGCTGATCGTGTGCGGCGACGCGCAGCAGATCAACTCCGTGCTGGGTGCGGGCGTCTGACGCCGTGGACCCCATGCGGGCGAGGGGCGGGGCGGGCCGGGTGCCGGCCCCGCTGAAGTCCTGGGCCTGACCAGCCGTACGCCCTTCCGGGGGTACGGCCGTCCGGCCTGCCCGCGTGCCGGTGCGGCCGCCGTCCGCCGGGACCGTGCGCGCACCGCGGGTCCGGCCCGCGGCGCCGGGTGGTGCCCTACGCCCGTTCGCGGGCTCCGGGGCGCTACGGGAGACCCGGTCCGCGCCGCGCCCTGCGCGCGGAGGTGGGCCGGCCCGGTGTGACGAGGCCTCATGGGGGTCCCGGCGCCCGGGTGTTCCGATGTCGGAACCGGCCGCGTCGCCGGCAACGCCCGGGTTTCCGGGACCGGCCGTCCGCTCAGCGGGCGGCGGTACGGCGCAGCGGCTCGGCCGCCCCGCCGGCGGTGCTGAGGGTCAGGGGTGCCGTCTCGGCCGCCAGCGATCCGAGGTGTCCGGGTCTGGTGTCCGAACCGGGGCTTCGCCCGCCGCGGCCTTCGCCCAGCACCTGCCAGCCCCCTCGGGTCAGCGTGATGTAGGCCCCGCAGCGCAGTCCGTGCAGGGTGCAGGCGTCCCGCAGGCCCCACATCCAGGCGCCGTCCTCCTCGGTCCACCGCTCGTCGCCGTCGCGGCAGTACATCAGCACCGCCGTCCTGGCCGGGGTCCGCCGCCGCAGGTCGTGCGGGATGACCCGGCGCAGCCGGGACAACAGGGCGTTGCGGTACTCCCAGCCGTCCGCCGAGTTGGACCGCTGGACGAAGGAGGCGCTCGCCACCAGCCGGTCCTCGGGGCCGAGGACCGCGATGACGGCGGTGGAGGGCGAGGGTCCGTGCCGGGAGTGCAGCCCGCTGACCAACTCGCGCGGATTGCTGAGCAGGGGGATCCCGGCCGCTGTCCACTCGGCGGGTTCGAGCAGCCGGCCATGACGGCTGGCGCCGCCGGTCGCCGTTGCCAGGGACGTGGTCGAGGGCGGGGCGAATCCGAAGGTCACGGTCCTCCCTTCGGGTACACGCCCGCGAGCGGGCACGGCTGGGCTGTGGGCGCGCCGCGGCGCGGCCCTGGAGAGTGCCGTCGAGCCGAGCGGGAGCACTCCGATTCTCGCGTGGTGCGCGAGGGTGGGGCAATGAGCATTTGAAGCAGCAGACCGGAATTCGCCGGTATGCCGTTCATATCCTTGCCCCGCCACGCCGGAGATGACGCATTCGGCTACGGCTGGAGCGCGAGCACCAGCGGAAACACCCCCTTGGCACCCGCCCGGCGGAGCAGCCGGGCGGCCACCGCGAGGGTCCACCCGCTCTCCGCCCGGTCGTCGACGAGGAACACCGGCCCCGATGCCTCGGACAGGCTTTCCGCCAGGGCCTGCGGGACGGTCAAGGCCTGGTGGAGCCCCCGGACCCGCTGGGCGCTGTTCGAGGCCGGCAGCCCGAACTCCGGTGCCTGATCGGTGTACTCCAGGGCGCCGAGCAGCGGGATCCGTCCGACCTCGGCAATCCGGGCGGCGAGGGAGCCGACCAGCAGGGGACGGCTCCGCGAGGGCAGCGCGACCACGCCCACGGGCCGGGCGGGGGAGTCCGCCGCGCCGGAGGCCCAACCCCCGGGGCCGCGCGCCCAGTCGGCGAGTACGGCGACCACGGCCTGGGCGACATCGTCCGGAACCGGCTGGTCGGCCGTCTGCGGGGCCAGCATCGGGCGCAGCCGGTTGCCCCAGCCGATGTCGGACAGCCTGCCCAGGGCCCGGCCGGTCGAGGCCTGTTCCCCGGCCGGGATCCGGCCCTTGAGGTCCACGCCGACCGCGGCGAGCCCGGTGGGCCACATCTTGCGGGGCTCCAGTTCCACTCCCGGGCGGCTCAGTTCGCCGCGGGCGGTGTCCAGGGCGGTGCCCGACACGTCCGCGGTGAAGCGGGCGCCCGCGCAGTTGTCGCAGCGGCCGCAGGGCGCGGCCTCCTCGTCGTCCAGCTGGCGGCGCAGGAACTCCATCCGGCAGTCGGTGGAGGCGGCGTAGTCCCGCATCGCCTGCTGCTCGGCGGACCTCTGCCGGGCGACCCAGGCGTAGCGCTCGGCGTCGTACACCCACGGTTCGCCGGTGGAGGTCCAGCCGCCCTTGACGCGGTGGACGGCGCCGTCCACGTCGAGGACCTTCAGCATCGTCTCCAGGCGGGTGCGGCGCAGGTCGACGAGCGGTTCCAGGGCGGGCAGGGAAAGGGGGCGGCCCGCCTGGGCCAGGACGTCCAGGGTACGGCGGACCTGCTCCTCCGGCGGGAAGGCGACCGAGGCGAAGTACTGCCAGATCGCCTCGTCCTCGCGGCCGGGCAGCAGGAGCACCTCGGCGTGCTCCACACCGCGGCCCGCGCGGCCGACCTGCTGGTAGTAGGCGATGGGGGAGGAGGGTGACCCCAGGTGCACGACGAAGCCGAGGTCGGGCTTGTCGAAGCCCATCCCGAGGGCGGAGGTGGCCACGAGGGCCTTGACGCGGTTGGCCTGGAGGTCGTTCTCCGCCTGCTCGCGGTCGGCGTTCTCGGTCTTGCCGGTGTACGAGGAGACGGTGTGGCCGCGGTGGCGGAGGTAGGCGGTGACCTCCTCGGCGGCGGCCACCGTCAGGGTGTAGATGATTCCGGAGCCCGGCAGGTCGGTGAGGTGGTCGGCGAGCCAGGCGAGCCGGTGGGCGGCGTCGGGGAGGGGCAGCACGGCCAGGCTCAGGCTCTCGCGGTCCAGCGGGCCGCGCAGTACGAGGGCGTCCGTACCGGCTCCGGTGCCGAGCTGTTCGGCGACGTCCGCCGTCACCCGGGCGTTGGCGGTGGCGGTCGTCGCGAGGACCGGGACCCCCGGCGGGAGGTCGGCCAGCATGGTGCGCAGCCGGCGGTAGTCGGGGCGGAAGTCGTGCCCCCAGTCGGAGATGCAGTGGGCCTCGTCGACCACCAGGAGGCCGGTGGCGGCCGCGAGCTTGGGGAGCACCTGGTCGCGGAAGTCGGGGTTGTTGAGGCGTTCGGGGCTGACCAGGAGGACGTCGACCTCGCCCGCCGCGACCTCGGCCTGGATGCCCTCCCACTCCTCCGGATTGGCGGAGTTGATGGTGCGGGCGCGGATCCCGGCCCGGGCGGCGGCTTCGACCTGATTGCGCATCAGCGCGAGCAGTGGGGAGACGATCACGGTGGGTCCGGCGCCGCCCGCCCGCAGCAGGGAGGTGGCCACGAAGTACACGGCGGATTTGCCCCACCCCGTGCGCTGGACGACCAGAGCCCGCCGCTTGTGCGCGACGAGGGCCTCGATCGCCCGCCACTGGTCCTCGCGCAGCCGTGCGGTGCCCGTGGGGTCGCCCACGAGGCGGGCGAGTACGGAATCTGCGGAGGACCTCAGGTCTGCGTTCATACCCCCATGCAACCCGATGGTTCTGACATCGCGCCAATGGCGCTCTCAACCTGTGGATATTGAAGATTCAAGCGAGTTATCCACAGGGGTTTCGTGATCGGTCCGCACACGGGACCGTCGAGCCATGACGACGAACCACGAATCTCGCAGTCAGTCCGACCGGCCCTCCATCAGCCCCTCCGGAACCCCCGAGGCATCCCGGATCACCTTGCGCAGCCCCGCCGAACTGGCCGACGCGCTGCCCTACATGCTCGGATTCCATCCGACCGACTCCCTCGTCATGGTCGCCGTGCACGGCGAGGGCGGACGCTTCGGCGGACGTCTGCGCGTCGGAATCCCCTCCACGCCCGCCGAATGGGAGGACACCGCCCGGCAGGTCGCCGAATGCCTCGTGCGGGGCAGTGAGCGGCGCGGCGGCAGGCCGGACGGCATCGTGGTCTTCCTGTGCCAGGACCCGCAGGCCGGGGAGAGCGGACAGCGGGTGATGACCCGGCTGCGGCCGCTCGCCCAGCGGGTGCGCCTCGCCTGCGGCGCCCTGGACGTGCCCGTCCTGGAGGCCCTCTGCCTTTCCGGAGGCCGCTACTGGTCCTACACCTGCGACGACCCCGGCTGCTGCCCGGCCGAGGGCAACCCGCTCGCCCCGCCGGGCACCTCGGTCATGGCCGCGGCGGCGACCTTCGCCGGACTCCAGGTCCGGGGCTCGCTGAAGGAGATCGAAAGCCGGCTCACGCCCCTTGCCGGAGCCGGGGCCGCGGAGCAGGAGGAGGCCCTCGACCGGGCGGCCGTCGCCCTCGTCCCGAAGATCCTCGACGGGGCCACCCGCCAGGAGGTCGGAGCGGAGACCATCACCCTCGCCAAGACCCTGATGCGCCGCCTGACCCTCGCGCCGCCCGTCGAAGGCGGTCCGCGCGCCGACGACTGGGACGACGCCCTCCTCGGGCACGACGAGGCCGCCGCCGTGATCCTCGGCCTCCAGGACCGCGAGATCCGCGACATCGCCGCCGAGTGGATGGAGGGCGACGAAGCCGCCCCCGCTCTGCGCCTGTGGCGGGCCCTGGCCCGGCGCTGCGTCGGTGCGTACGGGGAACACGCGGCGGCGCCGCTCACCCTGGCCGGCTGGGTCTCCTGGTCCGGCGGGGACGAGCCGACCGCACGCATCGCCCTCGCGCTCGCCCTGCGGGCCGACTCCGAGTACCGCTTCGCCCAACTGCTCCACCACGCGTGCAACGAGGGCATCGACCCCGAAGGGCTGCGGCAGTGCCTGCGGGAGGAACGCCGACGCCGCGAACCCCGGCGCAAGCGCTCCGCCGCCACCACCCGTCCGCCCGGCCGCCGGGACGGGAAGCGGCGCCGTCCGACCCGCCGCCCCGAGGGGAGCGACCAGTGAGCCCGTGTCGAAGTACCGGAGGCCGTGGTCCCGTGGGGCGGCACCGGGACCACGGTCCCCAGCGGCGCCTCCGGAGCGCGGTGGGCACGGCACCACGACGTCGGGGCGACACCCCGTGCGGGCAGCCACCACCGGGGCCCGTGACCCGGGCGGGGGTGAGGGCGTTCAGCTGGGGGGAGGTGGGCGCCCGGCCGCGCCGCCGCCCAGCGGAACCGGCCGGAGCGCAGAGAAGGCGGCACATGGCTCCCCCCGTACCTGAAACCGACCCGTCCGGGCCCCCTGCGCCCACCGCCCCGGGGCGTCGCACCGCACTGGCCACCGAGGCCGGGCCCGAATCCCCCTCCAAGGGCCACGGGGCCGGGCCGGGCGGCCCGCCCTACGGCCGGCCGGCGGTGGAGGCGGTGGTGGAGCGGGTGCCTTCAGGGTCCACGGACCGCCAGGCCGGTGCCCCCGTCGGGACCGAGCCGGAGGCGCGGCCCGCAGGACCGCCCCCGCCGCGGCAACCCGCTGTGGGGGCCGCGCGCCGGCCCGAGCTGCCACCGGTGCACGGTGCCGTCATCTGCGTCGCCGCGCCCTGCCTGGTCATTTCTCCCGAGCACGGCCAGCTGACCGGGCGGGGCATCGACGGCATCTACCGCGCGGGGCGGCGCCTGCTGTCACGCTGCGTCCTGCGCGTCGGCGGACGGGATCCGGTCGCCGTCCAAGCACGCAGCCTCTCCGCCGACCGGGCCTCCTTCACCGCGACCGTCCGCACCGGCATCGAGGCAGGTCCCGACCCCGACATCGGAGTCGAGCGCGTCCGCCACGCCGACGGCACCGAGCGCATCACCCTGCGCAGCTTCGCCGCCCGCCCGCTGCGCCTCCCCGTGGAGGTCTCCCTCGGCACCGACCTGGCCGAGCTCGCCGCCGTGGCGGCCGGCCGGGCCGGGCCGGAACTCGCCGCCGGGGTGCACGCCGCCGGACTGCGCTGGAGCACCGGCGACGCCCTCGCCGTCACCACCGCCGAACCGGCCCCCGACGACGTCCTCGCCTCGGCCGGACTGCTGCGCTGGCAGCTCGACCTGGGACCGGGGGAGTCCCGCAGCATCGAACTGCGGACCACGCGCGACCGGTCGACGCGGGCCCCCGCCGGACAGGTCGCGAACCCGTTCTCCGCCGCCCGCGCCGAGGGGGACGACCCGAGGGCCGACGCCTGGTTCCGTACCAGCCTCGACGACCTGCGCGCCCTGCTCCTGAGGGATCCCGAGGCACCCGCGGACGCCTTCGTGGCGGCCGGAGTGCCCTGGCGGCTTGGGCCGGCCCCCGCCGAGTCGCTGTGGGCCGCGCGGATGGCGCTCCCGCTCGGCACCGGGCTGGCCGCCGCCACCCTGCGGATCCTGGCCCGGAGCCAGACCGGGGGCTGCGGCCCGGAAGCGGGGAAGATCCCGGGACCGCTGCGCGCCGCCGGACCGCAGCTCCCGCCGGGGTGCACCGGAACCGAGGCGACCCTCGGCTTCCCGGCGGTGCTCGCCGAGGCGCGCAGATGGGGGCTGCCGGAGGAGGAAGTGGCCCGGCTGCTGCCCGCCGCGGAGCGCTGCCTGGGCTGGCTGCGCGGCGCGCTCGGGGAGGACGGCTTCCTGGCCGACCCCGATCCCGGGCCGCGGCGCTGCGAGACCCAGGCCCACGCACACCGGGCCGCGCTGCTCGGCGCCGATCTGCTCGCCGACTGCGGACGGCCCGGAGCCGCGGAATGGCGGGAGTGGGCCGCCGCCCTGCGGGACCGGTTCCGGGACCGGTTCTGGATCGACGGCCCGGACGGAGGCCGCCCCGCCGCGGCACTGCACCCCGACGGCCGTCCGCTGCCCCGGCTGACCGGGGCGGCCGCGCACCTGCTGGACACCGGCCTGCTGGGTGGCGGGGAGTTCGCACCCGGCCTGCTGGATCCCGCCCGGACCGAACACCTCGCCCGGTTGCTCGGAGCCCCGGCCATGGATTCCGGATGGGGGCTGCGCAGCATGGCCGCGCGCGAACCGGGACACAACCCCTTCGGGCACCGGTCCGGAGCGGTGAGGGCCCACGAGAGCGTCCTCGCGGTGGCCGGGCTCGCCCAGGCCGGCTTCGACAAGGAGGCCGCCGGACTGCTGCGGGGGCTGCTCGACGCGGCCGAGTCCTTCGGGTACCGCCTGCCCGAGATGTACGCGGCCGAGCAGCGCACCGCCGGCAGCGCACCGCTCCCGCACCCCGCGGCCTGCAGGCCCGCGGCGGTGGCCGCCGCCGCGGGGATCCACGCCCTCACCGCGCTCGCGGGCATCCGCCCGGACGCCCCGGCGGCGACCGTCGCCGTCACTCCGCGGGCGGGCGCTCCCCTCGGCGCACTGCGCCTCTCCGGCCTGAGGGTGTCGGAGGAACCGTTCGCCGTCCGGATCAGCCGCCTCGGCGTCGGCATGGTGGAGGAGGCGGCCGATGGGCTCCAACTGCGGGGTTAGGGGGTTTCCGACGGATCTCCGCGGCGGCGCGACGCCCGGCACGCACTCTCGCCGCACCGACCGAAAGTCCGAGTGCGTCCAGTACGCGGGCTCCCGGTCGGCACGCCGAGAGCACGCACCGGACGCCGCTCCCTCTGGGTTCCAGATCACCGTCTCCCGGATCACCAAAGCTCTGTTTATCGTCAGGCAGACGACTATGATCGCGGCATGTCGCCCTACGACCCGTCGGCCTTTCCGCCCTTCGCCGTCACCGTCGACCTGGTCGTGCTCACCGTGCGGCGCCACGCGCTCTGCGCGTTGGTCGTCCGACGGGGTGAGCAGCCGTTCCAGGGCCGCTGGGCGCTGCCCGGCGGATTCGTCCGCGGGGACGAGGACCTGGGGGCGGCCGCCGCCAGGGAACTCGCCGAGGAGACCGGGCTGTGCGCGCACGACCCGGCCGCGCCCGGCGTGGACAACGGCGCCCATCTCGAACAGCTCGCCACCTACGGGGACCCGCAGCGCGACCCGCGGATGCGGGTCGTCAGCGTGGCCCACCTGGTCCTCGCCCCCGACCTGCCCGCGCCCCGGGCCGGCGGCGACGCCAACGGCGCCCGCTGGGCGCCCGTCGACGAACTGCTGGAGGGCGCCGACCAGGCCTCCGCCGGGCTGGCCTTCGACCACGCGCGGATCCTCGCCGACGGTGTGGAGCGCGCCCGCTCGAAGATCGAGTACTCCTCCCTGGCCACCGCCTTCTGCCCGCCGGAGTTCACCGTCGGAGAGCTGCGCCGGGTGTACGAGGCGGTGTGGGGGGTGGCGCTGGACCCCCGCAACTTCCACCGCAAGGTCACCGGCACTCCCGGTTTCCTGGTGCCGGCCGGAGGGACGACGACCCGTCAGGGCGGTAGGCCGGCCCAGCTGTTCAGGGCGGGCGGGGCGACCCTGCTCAACCCGCCGATGCTGCGGCCGGAAGTCTGATCCTCCCCGGGGAGACCTTCGCCGCCCGCCGGGGTGGTCCCGGGCGGCAATCACGGCACCGGCACGGACCGGTTGCATAGAAAATCGGACATATCGCGTTATCTTGCTTGCGGTACTCACCCTGCCGCAGAGCGGTCTCACCCCCCGCGAGAGAAGCGATGCTCCAGGCCATCGGACTCACCAGCACACCCCGTCGAGAACTCCCGCCCGTCGTGAACGACCTCACCTTCGAGGCCCGCCCGGGGTGCGTGACCGCCCTGCTCGGCGAGCCGGGTTCGGGCAAGACCACCGCGCTGCGGCTCATGCTCGAACTCGAACCGGGCCGGGGCGTCACCTACTTCCGCGGCCGCCCGCTGCACCGGATCCCGCATCCGGGCCGCGAGGTCGGCGTACTCCTCGGAGACGTTCCGGGGCACCCGTCGAGGACGGTCCGCAACCAACTGCGGATGCTCAGCGCCGCCGTCGGGGTCCCCGCGTCCCGGGCGGACGCCCTGATGGAGATCGTCGGCATCGGCGGCCTGCGCGACCAGAGGCTCGGGTCGCTCTCGGCCGGCATGGAGCGTCGCGTCGCCCTCGCCGCAGCGCTGCTCGCCGACCCCTGCACCCTGCTCCTCGACGAACCGGCCGCCGGCCTGCATTCCCGTGAGCGGGCCTGGCTCCACGGGCTGCTGCGCGGTCACGCCTCCCTGGGCGGGGCGGTGCTCTTCACCACCGACGATGCGAAGGAGGCGGCCCGGCACGCCGACCGGGTCGTGTCCATCGCCTCGGGCCGCCTCGTCGCGGACCAGGACGCCGCGGACTTCGCCCGCACCCGGCTGCGACCGCGGGTCGCCGTGCGGACCCCGCACGCCGCCCGGCTCGCCGACGTACTGGGTCGTGAGGCCCGCTCCGCCCACAGGGTGGTGGAGATCGTCGAGGAGAGCGGCAGCCGACTGTCGGTGTACGGCAGCAACTGCGCCGAGATCGGCGAGGCGGCGTTCAGGCACGGAGTGCTCGTCCACCAACTCGCGGACGAGACCGGGGACGCGGGTGCGCCCGTCCCGCCGGTACCGCAGGCCCGGACCCGCGGCGGAAGCGCGGCCCGGGTGGACGTCCGCGCGGAGGCGCGCGCGGAGGTTCGGGCAGAGGTTCGGGCTGACGTTCGGGCAGAGGCGCAGGGCCGACAGGTGCCGGGCTCCGTGGCGGGCCTCGTGGCCGGAGCAGAGGCCTCGGTCCGCGGGGGCCCCCGCCCGGACCCCCGCTCCGCGCTCCTCACCGGGCCGGCGTCCGGCGACCCCGGTGCGGGATCCGGCCCCGACGCCGTACCCGGTGTGAGCCCCGTCCGCGCCGCGCCCCCTGCCCGGGAGGCGGAACCCGTCCAGGGCCCGTCCCCGGAACCGGTCCGGCCCGCGGGGCAGGGCCCGGCCGCGGCTCCGGTCCCGGACCGGCTCCCCGCCGCTGTCGTCCATGCCTCGGCGGCCGGGGACCCCGACGTGTCCGACCACCCCGGCCCGGGCGGGGGCGGTGGGCCGAGTCATGGCCGTTCCGGGCGGGGCTCCTCCGGGCTGCGGCGGGTACGGCGGGTGGGCGGCCCGCTGTGGCCGCTGCGCTACGAGCTCCGCCGGGTGTTCGGCACGGCCGCCCCACTGCTGACCGCCGCCCTCGTCGTCACCGCCTCCGTGCTCACCTCCCTGGTACTGGCGCGCGCGGGCCACACCCCGCAGAGCCGACTGCTCGCCGCCTGGCCGGAGCTCTTCCCGCTGCCGCCCGCCGCGCTCGGGGCCGGGCTGCTCGGCTCCCTGGCCTTCGGTGAGGAGTACCGCTACCCCGCCCTCGCCGCCGGCCGGGGCACCGTGCCCCGGCGGCTGGGGCTGCTCACCGCCAAACTCGCCGTCTGCGCCGTCCTCGCCCTGGCCCTCGGCACGCTCACGGTCGCCGCCGACACCGCGGCGCTCCGGCTCGTCTTCGGCGGCGCCGGGCCGCTGAGCCCGCCGGCGGAATGGGTCTCCCCCGCGGCGAGTTGGGCCGGGCTGCTCGTCGGCTGCGCCTGGGCCGGGGTCCTCGCCTCGGGGGTGTTCCGCGCCGCGTCCGTGGGCTTCGCTGCGGTGCTCGCCGTACCGGTGGCCGTCGTACCGCTGGTGCGCAAGGTCCTCGACGGGCCGTCCGCGTACCCGGTGACCGGCATCGCCTCCCGCCTGCGCGGCCTGACCTGGTCGGCGTGGCCTCCGGAGGTGGACCGGATCGTGCTGGGGACCCTTCGTGTGATGGTCCAACCCGTCGGCACCGCACTGGTGTTGTCGCTGATGGTCCTGTTGTGCGCCTATGCGTTCACAGGACTGCGCGGGCGGGTCCGTTGGTGATCGTTCCGGTGCGGGAGGCGACTTCGCCGGGACCATAGAAGTCCAGATCGGGCCGGATCACCCGAAGCGGATCGCAACTCCCCGCAAAAGGCCCGGTTCTTTACGATAAGTCGTCAATTGCGTAGGTGGCACCGATCACCCTTTCGTGTGCTTTTCACCAAAGACCTCAAGGGTGATGAAGGCGAGGCCGACAAAGGATTCGTGAGTACCCTTGCGCACACCATGATGACCGCCGCCCGCCATGCCGACTCCGGCCTCGCCGGCTCGGGCGAACTCGACCGCTACCCCTACCCGGAGGCCTCCGGGTCCGACCGGGTCGGACCGCCCCACTGGGACGGGGGCGACGTCGAGCTGAGCCGCGTCGGCCGCCGGGCGGCAGGCAGCCGCGGGCGCGGTCTGCACGGCCAACTCGTCCAGCAGCTAGGCCAGATGATCGTCTCGGGCGACCTCGGCGCGGACCGCCCCCTGGTCCCCGAGGAGATCGGCCAGCGCTTCGAGGTCTCCCGCACGGTCGTCCGCGAATCCCTGCGGGTCCTGGAGGCCAAGGGCCTCGTCAGCGCCCGCCCCAACGTGGGCACCCGCGTCCGGCCCGTCGCCGACTGGAACCTGCTCGACCCCGACATCATCGAGTGGCGCGCCTTCGGACCCCAGCGCGACGACCAGCGCCGCGAGCTCAACGAGCTCCGCTGGACCATCGAACCGCTGGCCGCCCGCCTCGCGGCCGGCCACGGCCGCCCGGACGTCCAGCAGCGCCTCGCCGACATGGTCGAGATCATGGGGCACGCCCTCGGGCAGGGCGACGCGATCACCTTCGCGCGCGCCGACAACGAGTTCCACGCACTGCTGATCCAGGTCGCAGGCAACCGCATGCTGGAGCACCTGTCGGGCATCGTCTCCGCCGCCCTCCAGGTCTCCGGGAGCCCCGTCACCGCCTGCGACCGGCCCAGCGAGACCTGCGTCGCGCACCACGCGCGGATGGTCGAGGCGCTCGCGGCCGGTGACGCGACGGGGGCCGAGAACGCCATGCGTCAGCTCCTGACGGTGCATCCGGAGGTCGAGCGCGTGGTCCCCGCCCCGCGCGAGCACTGACGCGCCGACGCGCGGGGGCGCGGGGGTGCACACCGGTCGCCGGGCCCGTTCCGGGTCCGGCGACTCCGGCGTGCGGGGGCCTTCCCGGGGCCTCCGGACGCGTGCGTACGGCCACGGGACGGGCACGGACGGGAACCGGATGTGATTCGGGCCACGAAGATTGGGCGTAACGCTCCGCGACGTCACGCGATGACGTAAGAGGTGATGGCCGACGGAGGGAAGACAGCAGCCCTTGGGGATGCTGTGCAGCTCCCCGGCCCCTGCCCGCGCCCCCGGCCCATCCCCAGTCGGTGGTCGTCGGCTCCGGTCCAGCACCAGGCCGGGGTCGGAAGCCGTTCCCATCGTTCCGAGAGGTTGTTCGTGTCGGCCAGCACATCCCGTACGCTCCCGCCGGAGATCGCCGATTCCGAGTCTGTGATGGCGCTCATCGAGCGGGGCAAGGCCGAGGGGCAGATCGCCGGCGATGACGTGCGTCGGGCCTTCGAGGCTGACCAGATTCCTGCGACCCAGTGGAAGAATGTCCTGCGCAGCCTCAACCAGATCCTTGAGGAAGAGGGTGTGACACTGATGGTCAGTGCCGCGGAGTCGCCCAAGCGCACCCCCCGCAAGAGCGTCGCGGCGAAGAGCCCCGCCAAGCGGACGGCGACCAAGACCGTCGTGGCGAAGACGGCGGCCCCTCCGGCCGCGGCCGGCATCGTCGCGGACACCGGAACGGCGGAGCCGGACACCACCGACGCCCTGGCCGAAGAGCCCGTGGCCGAACCGGTCGCGAAGAAGACCGCCGCCCGGAAGACGGCCGCGAAGAAGGCCGCTCCCGCGAAGAAGGCCGCGGCGAAGAAGACGGCAGCGAAGAAGACCGCCGCCAAGAAGGACGCGGACGAGGACGGCGAGGAGACCGCGGACGAGGGCCCCGACGCCCCGAAGGCCGAGGCCGAGGAGGAAGAGGAGGGCGGGGAGAACAAGGGCTTCGTCATTTCGGACGACGAGGACGACGCCCCCGCCCAGCAGGTCGTCGTGGCCGGCGCCACCGCCGACCCCGTCAAGGACTACCTCAAGCAGATCGGCAAGGTCCCCCTCCTCAACGCCGAGCAGGAGGTCGAGCTCGCCAAGCGCATCGAGGCGGGCCTGTTCGCCGAGGACAAGCTGGCCAACTCCGACAAGCTGGCCCCCAAGCTCAAGCGCGAGCTGGAGATCATCGCCGAGGACGGCCGCCGCGCCAAGAACCACCTGCTGGAGGCCAACCTCCGCCTCGTGGTTTCCCTCGCCAAGCGCTACACCGGCCGCGGCATGCTCTTCCTTGACCTGATCCAGGAGGGCAACCTGGGTCTGATCCGCGCCGTGGAGAAGTTCGACTACACCAAGGGCTACAAGTTCTCCACGTACGCGACCTGGTGGATCCGGCAGGCGATCACCCGCGCCATGGCCGACCAGGCCCGCACCATCCGCATCCCCGTGCACATGGTCGAAGTGATCAACAAGCTCGCCCGCGTGCAGCGCCAGATGCTCCAGGACCTCGGCCGCGAGCCCACCCCGGAGGAGCTGGCCAAGGAACTCGACATGACCCCCGAGAAGGTCATCGAGGTCCAGAAGTACGGCCGCGAGCCGATCTCCCTGCACACCCCGCTCGGCGAGGACGGCGACAGCGAGTTCGGTGACCTCATCGAGGACTCCGAGGCCGTCGTCCCGGCCGACGCCGTCAGCTTCACGCTCCTGCAGGAGCAGCTGCACTCGGTCCTCGACACGCTGAGCGAGCGCGAGGCCGGCGTGGTCTCGATGCGGTTCGGCCTGACCGACGGCCAGCCCAAGACCCTCGACGAGATCGGCAAGGTCTACGGGGTCACCCGCGAGCGCATCCGCCAGATCGAGTCCAAGACCATGTCGAAGCTGCGCCACCCGTCCCGGTCCCAGGTCCTGCGCGACTACCTGGACTGACCGGAACGGCCGAAGGCCCCGACACGACCGGTCCGGGCCCGGTACGGGTACGCCCCCGGGCCGGCCGGACCGGACGGTCGAGCGGATCCGGAGCGGATCCGGAGCGGCCCCGCACCGGATCTCCACCGGCCGGGGGCGCGGGGGCCCACGACGGTGGCCGCGCGGGTGCGCCCGGCCACCGGGCGACCCACTCTGGGTGGAGTCATGCACACTCAGAGTCAGGAGGCCTCATGCGTCGTCCCTTTGCCCGTGCTCTGGCGGGCGCGCTGACCCTGGTGGCGGGAGCGGCCGTGCTGCCGCTGGCCCAGGCCCCCGGGGTGGCCGCGGACAGCGTGGTCATAGGCGGGAAGCCGGTGAACGTGGCCGACAGCCCGTGGGTCGTGGCCCTCGCCAGCCGTGACCGGTTCGGAGGTACCCGGGACGGGCAGTTCTGCGGGGGCGTCGTCGTCGCCCCGACCACGGTGGTGACCGCGGCCCACTGCCTGGGCCGGCAGGTGCTGGGCGGGACGGTCGAATCCGTCGCCGACTTCCGCGTGATCACCGGACGTACGGAGCTGCGCGCCGACGAGGGCCGCGAGATCGCGGTGCGCGCCGCCCGGGTGAACCCGGCCTACGACCCCGGGAGCAACGCCGGGGACCTGGCCGTGCTGGAACTCGCCGAGGCCGTTCCGGCGCAGTACGTGCTCCCCATGGCCGAGGACGGCCACCCGGCGTACGCCGTGGGCACCGAGGCGGCCGTGTACGGCTGGGGCGACACGAGCGGCTTCGGAGACTACGCGTACGGGCTGCGGGCGGCGCAGGTCACCGTGCTGGCCGACGACGTCTGCCGACGGGCGTACCCGGGGGACTCGGACGGCCAGTACCGGGCGGAGTCCATGGTGTGCGCCGGGGACCGGGACGGCGGCAAGGACGCCTGCCAGGGGGACAGCGGGGGTCCGCTGGTGGCCGGGGGGCGGCTGATCGGGCTGGTGTCGTGGGGGCGCGGCTGCGGGCGCGCCGACAGTCCGGGCGTGTACACCCGGATCGCCCCGTTGGTCGGATTCGTGAGCGGCGCCGAGAGGGCCGCGCGGCCCGACGGGGTATAAGGAGCCCCGCGGGGTGTCGGGAGGGGCTCCAGGAGGCCTGTGCGGCCCTGCACGGGGGTGTGGGGGCGTACGGGCCGGCCGTACGCCCGGGGAAGTGCCTCGGATATGAGGACGGGCGGCGTCCCTGGGTCTCAGAGATGCCGCCCGTCGACCGGCCTGGCCGGTCCTGGCTCGTCGGATGCGAGGTTAGGCCTTGTGTCAGCGGTCCTCGGTGTCGGCAGCATTAGCGGCCGGAGCGGACGTGAGCCGCTCGGTCTCATCCTGTATTTCCGCGGCGATCTTCTTGAGTTCCGGCTCGAACTTACGCCCGTGGTGGGCGCAGAAGAGCAGTTCACCACCGCTCAGGAGGACGACGCGCAGATATGCCTGGGCGCCGCAACGGTCGCATCGGTCAGCGGCCGTCAGCGGGGTCGCGGGTGTCAGAACAGTAGTCACGTCGCCTCTTCTCTAGCTCGACGAGCTGTCGTACCAGGGTCAACATCCAACCAGGCCGAAAACGTTCCCGCTCGCGGCTTTTCCTCGAAACTTCCTTCCGAAGCTGGCCGGCTGCTGCCGGTTGGCGGCGAAGGAGCCGTATTGCGTTGCTTTACGGTTTCGCGTTGTCAGTCGTTCGCTTGTAGCAGTTCCCGTCCTCCCCGGCGTGAGTGCCGGTTGTGCATGAGGACGTGCCCGAACCCTAAATGGTTCATGCCTGGAAGGGAACGTGATGTTTGCTTCACCCTCACGGGGGATCGAACACCCGTGCGGATCTGCACTAGGCTGAGGAAGTGACGAGGGTGGCGTTGCATCGGCTCTACCAGGCCTCGGTACCCTCTGACCGGCAGCCGAGCCACCCCTGCGCCCGACCGGGCCAGAAAAGAAATTCAGCGAGGAGCGAACTGCGTGACCGCCGACACGTCCGTGCCTTCCAGCGCGCTGCTGTCCGGAGCAGACCGGGACGGTTCCAACTACACCGCGCGGCACCTGCTCGTCCTCGAAGGCCTTGAGGCCGTTCGCAAGCGCCCCGGCATGTATATCGGCTCCACCGACAGCCGAGGCCTGATGCACTGCCTCTGGGAGATCATCGACAATTCCGTCGACGAGGCCCTGGGCGGCTACTGCGACCACATCGAGGTGATCCTCCACGAGGACGCCTCGGTCGAGGTCCGCGACAACGGCCGCGGCATCCCGGTGGACGTCGAGCCCAAGACCGGCCTGTCCGGGGTCGAGGTCGTCATGACCAAGCTGCACGCGGGCGGAAAGTTCGGCGGCGGCTCGTACGCCGCCTCCGGCGGTCTGCACGGCGTCGGCGCCTCCGTGGTCAACGCCCTCTCGGCCCGCCTGGACGTCGAGGTCGACCGGGGCAGCTCCACCCACGCCGTCAGCTTCCGCCGCGGCGTCCCCGGGTTCTTCACCGAGCAGGGCCCCGACAGCCCCTTCGACCCGGCCGGCGGCCTGCGCAAGGTCAAGCGGATCCCCAAGGGCCGCACCGGCACCCGGATCCGCTACTGGGCGGACCGGCAGATCTTCCTCAAGGACGCCCGCCTCGGCCTGGAGACGCTGTACCAGCGCGCCCGCCAGACGGCCTTCCTCGTTCCCGGCCTGACCATCGTGGTCCGCGACGAGCGGGGCATCGACGGCGCCGGCAAGACCGAGGAGACGTTCCGCTTCGACGGGGGCATCAGCGAGTTCTGCGAGTACCTCGCGCAGGACAAGGCCGTCTGCGACGTGCTGCGCCTGACCGGCACGGGCACCTTCAAGGAGACCGTCCCGGTCCTCGACGACCGCGGCCACATGACCCCCACCGAGGTCACCCGCGAGCTGGGCGTGGACATCGCCCTGCGCTGGGGCACGGGGTACGAGACCAACCTCAAGTCCTTCGTGAACATCATCGCCACTCCCAAGGGCGGTACGCACGTCTCCGGCTTCGAGCGCTCGGTCGCCAAGACCGTCAACGAGGTCCTGCGCTCGGCGAAGCTGCTGCGCGTCGCCGAGGACGACGTGGTCAAGGACGACGCGATGGAGGGCCTGACGGCCGTCGTCACCGTCCGCCTCGCCGAGCCGCAGTTCGAGGGCCAGACCAAGGAGGTCCTCGGTACCTCCGCCGCGACGCGCATCGTCGCCGCCGTCGTCGCCAAGGAGCTCAAGGCCTTCCTGACCTCCACCAAGCGCGACGACAAGCAGCAGGCCCGTGCCGTGATGGAGAAGATCGTCGCGGCCGCGCGGACCCGTATCGCGGCCCGCCAGCACAAGGAGGCGCAGCGCCGCAAGACCGCGCTGGAGTCCTCCTCGCTGCCGGCCAAGCTGGCCGACTGCCGCAGCGACGACGTGGACCGCAGCGAGCTCTTCATCGTCGAGGGGGACTCGGCCCTCGGTACGGCCAAGCTCGCCCGGAACTCCGAGTTCCAGGCCCTGCTGCCGATTCGGGGCAAGATCCTCAACGTCCAGAAGTCCTCGGTCTCGGACATGCTCAAGAACGCCGAGTGCGGAGCGATCATCCAGGTCATAGGGGCAGGCTCGGGTCGTACCTTCGACCTCGACGCCGCCCGCTACGGCAAGATCGTCCTGCTCGTCGACGCCGATGTGGACGGCGCGCACATCCGCTGCCTGCTGCTGACGCTCTTCCAGCGGTACATGCGGCCCATGGTCGAGGCGGGCCGGGTCTTCGCGGCCGTCCCGCCGCTGCACCGCATCGAGCTGGTCCAGCCCAAGCGGGGCCAGGACAAGTACGTGTACACGTACTCGGACAACGAGCTGCGCCAGACGCTGCTGGAGTACCAGCGCAAGAACGTCCGGTACAAGGACGCCATCCAGCGCTACAAGGGCCTCGGCGAGATGGACGCGGACCAGCTGGCGGAGACCACCATGGATCCCCGCTTCCGCACCCTGCGCCGGATCAACATCGGAGACCTGGACTCCGCCGAGCAGGTCTTCGACCTGCTCATGGGCAACGAGGTCGCCCCGCGCAAGGAGTTCATCACCAGCTCCGCGGCGACTCTCGACCGCTCGCGCATCGACGCCTGACCCGGACGCGGCTCCGGCACGCCGGCGCTCTTCCCTCCATCACCTGAAGGAGTGAAGAGCGCCGGACATCAGTCCTGAAAACGACCATCGAGCACATCCTTGTGGGCACGCGGCCAATGCGGCGGCGGACAAGGAGAGTTCGGTGGACAAGCACGACGGTCGCGATGCCGGAACGATCCGGCTGGACGACCCCTGGTACGACGCCCTGGCCGTGGGCTGGGGCGAGGGCGGGGAAACGGTCCCGCCCCGCCCGGACGCCGGGGGCCGGACCGCGTCCGGCGCATCCGAGATCTACCTCGAAGTGCAGCGGAGCGCCGCCTTCCAGGAGGTCCGCGGCCGCTACCGCAGGTTCGTCGTCCCCGCGACCGCCGGGTTCTTCCTCTGGTACGTGGCCTACGTGGTCGCCGCCACCACGGTGCCCGCTCTGATGGCCCGGCCCGTCTTCGGCCCGGTGAACGTGGCCCTGCTCGCGGGGCTCGGGCAGTTCCTGAGCACCTTCCTGCTGACCTGGGCCTACGCCCGCCACGCCCGCCTCAGGCGGGACCGGGCCGCACTCGACCTGCGCTGGACGGTCTTCGAGCAGGAGCGCGACCAGGGGCGGACCGCGGCCCGGGGGGAGGACCGGTGAACAGCGAGCACCAGACCCTCGCGCTGATCCTGTTCAGCGTCTTCATCGCCGTCACCCTCGGCATCACCACCTGGGTCAGCCGCAGCCGGCACGGTTCGGCCGAGGAGTTCTACGCGGGCGGGCGACTCTTCTCCCCCATGGAGAACGGTTTCGCCATCGCCGGCGACTACATGTCCGCCGCCTCCTTCCTCGGGATCTCCGGCCTGATCGCCCTGTTCGGGTACGACGGCCTGCTGTACTCCGTCGGCTTCCTCGTGGCCTGGCTCCTGGTCCTCTTCCTGGTCGCCGAGCTGGTACGCAACTGCGGCCGCTTCACCCTCGCGGACGTGGTCGCCGCCCGGATGAGCGAGCGGCCCGTACGGATCGCCGCCGGGATCTCCTCCGTCGTGGTCTCGGTGCTCTACCTGGTCGCGCAGATGGTCGGGGCGGGCAGCCTGGTGGGCCTGCTGCTCGGCAGCTCGGGCGCCGCGGCGCGGACGCTCACCGTGATCGGCGTGGGCGCCCTGATGGTGGTCTACGTCTCCTTCGGCGGGATGCGGGCCACCACCTGGATCCAGATCGTGAAGGCCGTCCTCCTGATGGGCGGGGCGATCACCCTGACCGTGCTGGTCCTGCTGCGCTTCCACGGGAACTTCGGCCAGCTGCTCACCAGCGCCGCCGATCGCAGCGGGTACGGCGCCCGCTTCCT
Organism: Streptomyces sp. NPDC031479; assembly: GCF_055581065.1. Taxonomy (NCBI): domain Bacteria; kingdom Bacillati; phylum Actinomycetota; class Actinomycetes; order Kitasatosporales; family Streptomycetaceae; genus Streptomyces; species Streptomyces sp. NPDC031479. Next base: position 66,318 of record NZ_JBVIKC010000021.1, on the reverse strand, counting down.
GGGCCCCGGCCTCCGGTACGGGGGCGACTGGACCGCCCGCGTCGACTTCATGAGCCTCGGGCTCGCCCTGGTCCTGGGCACCGCGGGGCTGCCGCACATCCTGTCCCGCTTCTACACCGTGCCCACGGCGCGGGCGGCCCGCCGGTCCGTCGTCTGGGCGATCGGGCTGATCGGCGGCTTCTACCTGATGACCATCGTGCTGGGCTTCGGGGCCGCGGCGCTGCTCGGGCCGGATCAGGTGCGGGCCTCCAACGCCTCGGGGAACACGGCCGTACCGCTGCTGGCGGCCTTCCTCGGCGGGGGCGCGGAGTCCACCGGGGGCGCGGTGCTGTTCGCGTTCGTGGCCGCCATCGCCTTCGCGACCATCCTCGCCGTGGTCGCCGGGATCACCCTCGCCTCGTCCGCCTCCGTCGCGCACGACCTCTACGCCTCCCTCAAACGGCGGCACGCCCGGCAGCGCAGCGAGGTCGCCGTGGCGCGCGTCGCGGCCGTGGGGATCGGGGCGGTGGCGATCGGCCTCGGGCTGGTCGCCCAGGACCTGAACGTCGCCTTCCTGGTGGGGCTGGCCTTCGCGGTGGCGGCCTCGGCGAACCTGCCGGTGCTGCTGTACTCGCTGTTCTGGCGGGGGTTCACCACGCGGGGTGCGGTCTGGTCGGTGTACGGGGGGCTGGTCCCGGCGGTGCTGCTGGTCGTCCTGTCGCCCGTGGTCTCGGGGAGCCCCGAATCGCTCTTCCCCGGTGTCGACTTCCAGTACTTCCCGCTGCAGAACCCGGGGATCGTCTCCATCCCGCTCGGGTTCCTCGCGGGCTGGCTGGGGACGGTCACCTCGGGCGAGGAGCCGGACGAGCGCAGGCACGCGGAGACGGAGGTGCGCTCCCTGACGGGGGCCGGCGCGGTGTGAGTCCTCAGGGGCCCGCCGAGGGGACCCACGCGTAGCGGTGTTCCGGGCGGCCGGTCTCGCCGTAGCGCAGGGCCAGGGTGACGCGGCCGGCGCGGTCCAGGAGCTTCAGGTAGCGCTGAGCGGTCTGCCGGCTGATGCCGGCGCGGTCGGCGACCTGCTGGGTGGACAGGGGGCCTTCGGCGGTGCGCAGGACCTGGCGCACCAGCTCGGCGGTGGTGGGGGAGTGGCCCTTGGGGAGCTCGTTCGGGGTGCCCGCCGCGGCCAGGGCGCCGAAGATCCGGTCCACCTCGGCCTGCTCGGCCTCGCCACCGCCGGAGAGGGAGCGGCGCAGGGCGGCGTAGGCCTCCAGCCTGGCGCGCAGTCCGGTGAAGGTGAACGGCTTGACCAGGTACTGGAGGGCGCCGAGCCGCATGGCCGCCTGGACGGTGGCCAGGTCCCGGGCGGCCGTGACCATGATCACGTCGGTGTGGTGGCCCAGCTGGCGCATGCGGCGCACGAGGTCGAGGCCGTTCTCGTCCGGCAGGTAGTGGTCGAGGAGGACCAGGTCCACGGGCCTGGTGGTGAGGAACTCCAGCGCCTCGGCCGCCGAGTGGGCCCGGCCGGCCACGCGGAAACCGGGAACCTTGGCCACGTACGCCTCGTTGATCCGGGCAACACGCATGTCGTCGTCGACGACCAGTACGGCCAGCTCACCGCTCGGGGTCCCGTTCACCGCAGGGCCTCCGGGAGCACGACGGAGAACTCCGCCCCTCCGTCCGAGGCTGCCCCGGCCCGCGCGCTGCCGCCCTGCCGCTCCGCGAGGCGGCGTACGAGGGCGAGTCCGAGGCCGCGTTCGCGGTGGGCCTCGGGCTGCTTGGTCGACCAGCCCTCGGTGAAGATCTCCTCGTGGCGCCCGGCGGGGACGCCCGGGCCGCTGTCGCGCACCCGCAGCACGGCGGTGCGGCCCTCGGCGTGGAGGTCGACCTCCACCATGGGTGCGGCCGAGCCCGCCGTCGCGTCCAGGGCGTTGTCCACCAGGTTGCCGAGGATCGTGACGAGGCCTCCCGGGTCCACCAGGCGGTCGGGGAGGAAGGCGGTCGGAGCGAGCCGCAGGGGGACGCCCCGTTCCGCGGCGACGGTGGCCTTGCCGACCAGCAGGGCGGCCAGCAGCGGGTCGTGGACCTTCTCGGTGACCTGCTCGGCGGTGCTGCGGTGCACTCCCGCGACCTCGTTCACGAAGGCGACGGCCTCCTCGTGCAGTCCCAGTTCGAGCAGGCCGAGGAGGGTGTGGAGGCGGTTGGCGTGCTCGTGGTCCTGGGCGCGCAGGGCGTCGATCAGGCCCTTCGTGGAGTCCAGCTCGCGGCTCAGGTGCTCCACCTCGGTACGGTCGCGCAGGGTGGCGACGGCGCCGCCGTCGTCGGTCGGCATCCGGTTGGCGACCAGGACCCGCGGGCCCTGGACGGTGAGCAGGTCGCGTCCGGTGACGCGGCCGGCGAGGACGTCGCTGGTGCGGCCCGGACCGAGGAGCTCGTCGAGCGGGCGCCCGGCGAGGGTGCGGGCGGTGTCGGGGGAGAGCCCCAGCAGCCGGGCGGCCTCGTCGTTGACGAGCCGTACGCGGTCGTCGCCGTCGAGGGCGATCACGCCCTCGCGGATGGAGTGCAGCATGGCCTCGCGTTCCGCGAGGAGACCGGCGATGTCGGAGAACGCGAGGTCGCGGGTCTGCCGCTGGATCCGGCGGGACAGCAGGTAGGCGGCGAGCGCTCCGGCGGCCAGGGCTCCGCCGGCGTAGGCGAGCAGTCCGGGGATGGCGCCGAGGAGCCGCTCGCGCACGCTGTCGTAGGGGATGCCGACGGAGACGGCGCCGACGATCGCGCCGTCGGCGGCGACCAGGGGGACCTTTCCGCGGGCCGAGCGGCCGAGGGTGCCCTCGTCGATCTCCATGACGTCGTGTCCCGCCAGGGCGTCGCCGGGGTCGGTGGAGACGGGCAGCCCGATGCGGTCGGGGCTGGGGTGGGAGCGGCGGATGCCCTTCAGGTCCACGACGACCACGTACTCGGCTCCGGTGGCGCTGCGGATCCGCTCCGCCGCGGCCTGTACGGGCGTGTCCGGGAACGGCCCCGACCTCAGGAGGTCGGAGGCCAGGGCCGGGTCCGCCGCCGCGCTCTGGGCGATGGCCAGCGCGCGGCGCATGGCCTGGTCGTCCAGCTGGACGCTGAGCGGGGCGAGGAAGAGCCCGGTGGCCAGCACGAGGACCCCGGCGGCGATGGCCAGCTGGGTGAGCAGGATCTGCGAGACGGCCCGTCGGGGCAGCCCGAGGCGTGGGGCACTCGTGGGGAGGAACCGCATGACCAGTAACCGTAGGTCGGCGACGGCGTAAGCGGAATGCCTGGGTTCTCCCGGTGCGGGTGGCGGCGGGTAGGGGGCCGTCCGGCGCGGCCCGCTCCCACGGTTCGCTGCGGCCGAAGTGGGTGTCGCGCGGCTCCTGGACGTCGAGGAGGTACTGCGGTGGCGCCTTCCCGTGGACGATGCGCTCCAGGTGGCCCCGCCCCGCTCGTCCCGTCCGCCCGTCCGCCCGTCCGCCCGTCCGCCCGTCCGCCCGTCCCGTCAGTGGCCGGGGCGGCCAGACCCGTCACGGCAGTGGCCGGGGCGGCCGCGGGCCGTCGTAGTGGCCGCTCGGCCGCATGCGCAGGGGGCGCTCCTGGTACTCCTCCAGCGCGTGTGCGATCCAGCCCGCCGTCCGGGCCACCGCGAACACCGTTTCCCCGGCCTCGGCGGGCATGGCGCAGGACACCGTCAGCACCGCGAGGGCCAGGTCCACGTTCGGGTGCAGTCCGTGCCGGGCCATCACGGTGGCCACGTCCCGGGCCGCGCCCAGCGCCGGACCGGCCTGGGGGAGCCCCTCCAGCCGGCCGAACAGGGCCCGCGCCCGCGGATCCTCCCCGCGGTACAGGCGGTGGCCGAGGCCGGGGACCCGCCGCCCGGCGCGCAGGTACTCCGCCACCACCGGCGCGGCGCCGCCCCGTTCCAGGACCTCCGTCACCATCCGGTGCGCCAGCCGCCCGGCCGCCCCGTGCAGGGGGCCCTCCAGTGCGCCCAGCCCGGCCGAGACCACCGCGTAGGGATGGGCCCGCGCCGAGGCGGCCACCCGCACCGCGAGGGTGGAGGCGGCCAGGTCGTGGTCGACCAGCAGCGCCAGCGCCAGGTCCAGCACGTCCAGGGCCGCCGGGTCGGGATCCACGGCCGTCAGCCGGGACCACAGTTCCCAGGCGAGCCGTCCGTCCCCGACGCGGGCCGGGGCGGCCTGCGGCAGGGCGCCGACCAGCGTCGGCACGAGGCAGCGCGCCGAACCCAGTACGGCCTCCTCGGACAGGTCGAAGCGGAGCGGGTCCGCCACCGCCGCCGCGGTGACGGCGACCCGCAGCCGGTCCAGGGGGCCGCTGTGCTCCGGCAGGGCGGCCACCGCCCGGCGGGCCGCGGCGAGCGCCTCCGGGGGAGCGGCGAACCGGGCCCCGTGCGGCAGGCTCCCCGTCCACAGCCACTCGGCGACCTCCTCGTAGGCGTACCGCGAGGCCAGTTCGACGGCGTCCACGCCCCGGAAGAAGTACCGGTCGGCCTCGATGAGTGTGAGCGAGGTGCGGACGGAGAGCTCCCCGGGCGGGCCCGCCGCCTCACGGCGGCTGCGCCGGGCCAGTGCCTCCACCTCGCGCGCGTCGAAGCTGCTGCCCCGGCCGACCGGGTCGCGGCGGCTGCTGAGCTGGCCGCGGCTGACGTAGGCGTACACGGTGGCCGGTTTCACGCCCAGGAGGCGGGCGGCCTCCTGGGTCGTGAGCCGCCGGGTTCCCTCGGCGGCGGGAGGGCCGTCGGCTGCGTGATCAGACATGACACTCAGCCTACATACATTGATTGAATCAATATTGACAAGGATTGAGTCAAGGATGGATGGTCGATTCATGAACACCACCGTCGAAGTACCCCGCGGTCTCGCGGGAGTCGTGGTCACCGAGACCCAGCTCGGTGACGTCCGGGGCCTGGAAGGCTTCTACCACTACCGCCAGTACTCGGCCGTCGAGCTCGCCGAGAGCCGCACCTTCGAGGACGTCTGGCACCTGATGTTCCGCGGTGCGCTGCCCGCCGACCGTGCCGGGCGGGACGCCTTCGCCGCCGAGATCGCGCCACTGCGCCACCTGCCCGCCGACGTGCGGGACGCCCTGCCCGCCCTCGCCCGCGCCACCGCCGCCTCCGGGCCGCTCGCCGGGCTGCGCACCGCCCTCTCGCTGCTCGGCGCCACCGCCGGCTTCCGCCCGGTCTACGACCTCACCCCCGAGGCCCGCGCCGCCGACGCGCTCGCCGCCTGCGCCGCCGTGCCGACGCTGCTCACGGCTCTGCACCGGCTGGGCCGCGGCCTGGAGCCCGTGGAGCCGCGCGACGACCTCCCGTACGCCGCCAATCACCTCTGGATGCTGACCGGCGAGGAGCCCGACCCGGTCCGGGCCCGCGCCGTCGAGCGGTACCTCGTCTCGACGGTCGACCACGGCTTCAACGCCTCCACCTTCACCGCCCGCGTGATCGCCTCCACCGGCGCGGACGTCGCGGCCTGTCTGACCGGTGCGATCGGCGCGCTCTCCGGACCGCTCCACGGGGGCGCGCCCAGCCGGGCCCTGGACACCCTCGACGCCATCGGCACGGTGGAGCGGATCGGGCCGTGGATCCGGGAGCGGGTGCTCGCCGGGGACCGGATCATGGGCTTCGGGCACCCCGTCTACCGCACCGAGGACCCGCGCTCCCGGATGCTGCGGGGCATCGCGCGGGACTTCGGCGGGCCGCTCGTGGACTTCGCCGTGGAGGTCGAGCGGCAGGTGGAGGAGATCCTCGCCGAACTCAAGCCGGGCCGCGAGCTGCACACCAACGTCGAATTCTACGCGGGCGTGGTCATGGAGCTGTGCGGGCTGCCGCGCGAGATGTTCACCCCCACCTTCTGCGCGGCCCGGGTGGTCGGCTGGAGTGCGAACATCCTCGAACAGGCCGCCGACCCGAAGATCATCCGGCCGGCCGCGCGCTACGCCGGCCCGACCCCGCCCCGGCCGGTCCCCCCGCTGGGCTGACTACGATCGTCCGGGTGAACAGCAGGCAGCCCGCTCCCCCCGCCCGGACCGTTCCGGTCGTCGTCCTCTCCGGATTCCTCGGTTCCGGCAAGACCACGGTGCTCAACCACTTGCTCGCCCACCGTGCGGGGACCCGGATCGGGGTCGTCGTCAACGACTTCGGGTCGATCGAGATCGACGCGATGTCCGTGGCCGGGCAGGTCGGCGACTCGATGGTCTCGCTCGGCGGCGGCTGCCTGTGCTGCGCGGTCGACGGCAGCGAACTGGACGCGTACCTGGAGAAGCTCGCCGCACCCGTCCACCGGATCGACGTGATCGTCATCGAGGCCAGCGGACTCGCCGAGCCGCAGGAGATGGTCCGGATGCTCGTGGCCAACGAGAATCCGGCCGTCCGCTACGGCGGCCTGGTGCAGGTCGTCGACGCGGCCGAGTTCGACGCGACCCGGGCCGCGCACCCCGAGACCGACCGCCACCTGGCCGTCGCCGACCTCGTGGTGCTGAACAAGACCGACCGCGTGGACGCCGCCGAACGGGCCCGCGTCGAGCGGGAACTCGCCGCGCTCTGCGCCCCGGGCATCCCCGTGGTCGCTGCCGAACACGGGCGGATCGACCCGGAGCTGCTCTTCGACCGCCGGCCCTGGTCGCGGACCCGGGGGCAGCTGTCCTTCGAGGACCTGCTCACGGAGGCCGCGGAACACGAGCACACCGACGGGCAGGACCACCACGGCCACCTGCACGCGGCCTACGAGGCGGTCGAGTTCACCTCGCACGAGGCGCTCTCCCCGCGCCGCCTCATCGACTTCCTCGACCGCCGCCCGTCCGGCCTCTACCGGATCAAGGGCTTCGTCTGGTTCGGCGTCCCCGGCCACCAGGAGCGTTACGAGGTCCACTCGGTCGGCCGCTTCCTGCGCTTCGCCCCCGGCCCCTGGGGGCGGGGGGAGCCGCGCCGGACGCAGCTCGTCCTGATCGGCTCCGCCCTCGACGGCCCCGGGCTGCTGCACGAGCTGGCCGACTGCGAGGAGGAGGACCCGCGGAACACTCCGCCGGAGAGCATGTGGGGCGTGCTGCGGTACGTGGACCGGGCCGCGGACGCGACGGACGCGGACGCGACGGCCGGGGACGCCGGACCGGAAGGGGACGCCGCAACCGGCGAGTGAGCCGGACCCGGCGGCCGGGACGGTCGGCGCCCTTACGCCCGCCGGGTGTTGCTGGGACGCTGGACGGATGGTCGCGGACGGGGAAGACCGGCGGCTCGCGGGCCGGGCGGGGACATGGACCGGGATCTGGGCGGGCGCGTGGACGGTGGCCCTCACCGGCGTCTTCACCGGGCTGGCACGGCTGTTCATGCTGTGGGACCTGCACACCAGGGCCGACTCCGGGCTCTCCCGCGTCCAGGGACCGGCCTGGATGTACCTCGCGCTGGCCGTGATCGTCGGCTTCGGCCTCCTCGCGGCCTCCCCGGGGCTGAGCCCGCGCGGGGTCCGGACGGCCGGGGTCGCCGCCGGGGTGCTCTACGTCGGGACGGTCACGCTGGCGTACGGCTGGTCGGCGCGGGCCGCCGACGGGATCCTGCGGGACCGGGGAGTGGCGTACCCCGCCGTGGTCACCGCCACCTGGACCCGCGGGAACCCCGACACGGGGGAGGTGTACCTGGCGGACGTGCGGCTGGAGGACGGCCGGACCCTCACCCTCGCCGCGTCGCCGAGCTTCTTCCGCGGGGCCGAGTGGGCCCGGGAGCACCCGGTGGGCACCGCGTCGGAGGTGACCGTGGACCCCGAGGGCGTGGCCCAGCCGCGGTTCGGTCCGCCGCCGACGGGCGCCGCCGTGGGCTGGCCGGCCGCCGGGGCCGGGGCGCTGGCCGCGGCCTCCCTGGCGGCGGCCCTCCCCCTGGGCGCCCGTACCGCGGCCCGCCGCGCCCGGCGGGCCGGGGGACCCGGGTCCCGGGACGCGGTCCCCCACGGCCGTGGCCACCGCGACGGGCCGCGCCCCGGAGGGGCCTGACGGACGCACGGGGCGACGGCTCCGGTCACGCCACCTCGACCCCGTACTCCCGCAACAGGTCCTCCAGACCGCCGCGGTAGCCCTTGCCGCCGATCACGAACTTCCAGTCGCCGTTCGGGCGGCGCCGGAAGGAGCCCAGGACCAGGGCCGTCTCGCCCGCCCTGCCGTCCGAGACCTCCAGCTGGTCGATCTCCCCTCCGGCCGCGTCCAGCAGCCGGATCCGGGCGTCGGTGAACCCCGCCAGGTCCGCGTCCGGATCGGCCTCCGGGTCGATCGCGGCGACCAGCACCAGGCGGTCGGCGCGCTGCGGCAGGGCGTCGAAGCCGACCTCGACGGCGGCCTTGTCGGGCGCCGTGTGCGGACGGGAACGCACCGAACCGTCCGGGGTCTGCGGGTTGTTGAAGAACACGAAGTGGTCCTCGCTCAGCACCCGGCCGCCCTCGCAGACCAGCGCGCACACGTCCAGCGCGACCCGGCCCGACCAGTACATCCCCAGCACGTTGCGGTCGGCCGCGACGGGCGGCGGTTCCAGGGGCAGGGCCGGGACGGTGTCGGCGGCCGGATCCGACCTCCGCGCAGCCGCCCCCGCGGCCGGCCGGGTCGCCCGCTGGGCCGGTACGGCGGCCTCCCCGGTGCTCCCGCCCAGTCGCCCCCGCAGTCCGTACCGGTGCAGCAGCTCGACCAGTTCGGCCCCGGGAACCAACTCCAGCGGCTTGCCGTTGGCAAAGGTGTACGACCCGGGCCCGAAGGACGCGGTGGTGACCAGCACCCCCTTGTTCGCCCCTTTGTCCTGGACCGTGCCGTACAGATCACGCACGGCCGTCGGCGGCACCGTGTTCCGGTAGCGCTTGACCTGCACCACGATCCGCCCGCCCCGGATCGGGGCCGGGTCCAGCGCCTCGACGTCCACACCGCCGTCGCCCGACCGCTGCGTGGTCACCGCCTCCATGCCCATCGCCCGGAACAGCTCCGCCACCAGGTTCTCGAAGGCGATCGGGTCCATCACGAAGAGGTCGGGCTCCTCCTCGCCGTCCGCGTGCCCGCCGTGGCTGACGACCCCGCCGGCGCCGCCGACCTCGCCCGGCCTGCGGCCCGCCCGTACGGCCGTCAGCTGGTCCGGCCGCGCCGACAACTGCCCGCGCAGGCCGTCCGTCAGACAGTCCACGGCGCTCACCTGCTCCAGCCGCAGCCCGGAGAAGGCGGAGTGCGGGACCTGCACGGTCGTCAGGACGAGCTGTGCCTCCCGGCCGGTCACCGGATCGTGGTCGTCCACGAACCCGTTGACGACCACCGACTCCAGCGCCCCGAACTCGTCCGCCGCGTACACCTCGCGCAGCACCAGCAACACGCACTGGGCCAGCAGGTCCCGGTAGAGCGCCCGGCGCTGGGTCGCCGGCCGGGCGGTCTCCTTGTCCTGGTCCGTGCCCGCCACGTACCGCACGGACTTCGTCTCCGGCACGGCCTCGTACCGGGGCAGCTCCCAGTCCAGCACGAGCTGCCGCGCCGCCGGGTCGTACGCCGCCGAGACCTGGCGGGGCAGCTCCTCGGGCCAGGCCGTGGAGGCGTACAGCGCCGCCGAGAAGTACTCCACCGCCGCCTCGGGATCTCCCGCGCGCAGCGCGTCGGCCAGTTCGGTGAGACCGCCGTTGTGGCGGCGGATCCCGGCGAGCTGCTCCGCCGCCCACCGGTCGTACTGCTGCCGGTACGCGGCCAGCTGCCGCAGCCGCTCCTGCTCCGCTGCGTGCGCGGCCTGCCATGCCTGCGTGTACCGGTCGTGGGCCTCCCGCTCGGCCTGGGCGCGACGTCCCGAGCCGAGGGTCCAGCCGCTGCTCTGCTGCTGGAACTGGTGGAGCTGGGGCATCGGCACCGGGTGGGCGAGGGTGCCGGGGGCGAAGGCTTCGAGCCGCTCGTCGCGGATCAGGGAGGCCATCCGGAAGGCCGGTGCCCGGCAGCCGGTGGCCAGCAGCCCCTGCAGGGCGGCGACCTCGGCTTCGAGCTGCTCGGTGCGCCGCCGGGCCTCGGCCTCCCGGTGCTGTCTGTAGGCGGCCTGCTGCTCCCGCCGGTCCCGGGCGACGTCCCGCTCGTAGGCCCGCTGCCGGCGCTCGGCCTCACGCTGCTGGATCAACTGCGTCCGCTGCTGCTGCCGCTGGGCCTCCGCCCAGACCCCGATCAATCCGCTCGACCGACGACTCATCAGCTCTGTTCTCCCCCCACCCGCGTGTACGGGGAAAACACTAGTCGGGTCGCAGGGCGGGCGGTCCGGGATCCGCACGGACCGCCCGCCCCGCACCTTCCGCTACAGCGCGCCGCCCGCCAGTGCCTGGACGTCGGCCGGCAGCGCGGCGCCCGAGCCGTCGCGACGCGGGTCCACCGCCGGCAGCGCGGCCGGAGTGCCGTTCGCCGAGGCGGCGCGGACCGGGGCGTTGCCCGCCCAGGCCAGCACCAGCAGGTCCTCGCCCTTCAGGAACCGCTGGCAGCGCACACCACCCGTGGCGCGCCCCTTGCGCGGGTACTGGTCGAACGGGGTGAGCTTGCCGGAGCGCACCGAGTCGTCCAGGGTGCCGTGCGAGCCCGCCACGCTGAACACCACGGCGTCCCGCGCCGGGTCCACCGCCGAGAAGTGGATCACCTTGGCGTTCTCGGAGAGCTTGATGCCCGCCATACCGCCCGCCGGGCGGCCCTGCGGGCGCACCTGACCCGCCGGGTAGCGCAGCAGCTGGGCGTCGTCGGTGATGAAGACCAGGTCCTCCTCGCCGGTGCGCAGTTCGACCGCGCCGACGATCCGGTCGCCGTCCTTGAGGGTGATGACCTCCAGCTCGTCCTTGTTGGCCGGGTAGTCCGGCACGACCCGCTTGACCACGCCCTGCTCGGTGCCCAGGGCCAGGCCCTGCGAGGACTCGTCCAGCGAGGTCAGGCAGATCACCGTCTCGTCGGCCTCCAGCCCGGAGACGAACTCCGCGACCGGGGCGCCGCCCGCCAGGTTCGGCGCGGCGTGGGTGTCCGGGAGCTGCGGCAGGTCGATCACCGACAGCCGCAGCAGGCGCCCGTAGGAGGTCACCACGCCCACGTCGGCCCGCGCGGTGGCGGCCACCTGCGAGACGATCAGGTCGTGCTTGGCGCGGGAGCCGCCCTCCTCCTCGGGCAGCGGGTCGGCGTTGGCGGTACGGGCCAGCAGACCGGTGGACGACAGCAGCACCCGGCAGGGGTCGTCGGCGACCTCCAGCGGGACCGCGGCGACCGCAGTGCCCGCCGACTCCAGCAGCACGGTGCGGCGCTCGGTTCCGAACTTCTTCGCGACGGCGGCGAGTTCACTGGAGACCAGCTTGCGCAGCTCGCTGTCCGAGTCGAGGATCCCGGTCAGTTCGTCGATCTCGCCCGTCAGCCGGTCGCGCTCGGACTCCAGCTCGATCCGGTCGAAGCGGGTGAGGCGGCGCAGCGGGGTGTCGAGGATGTACTGGGTCTGGATCTCGCTCAGGGAGAAGCGCTCCATCAGGCGCTCCTTGGCCTGCGCGGAGTTGTCGCTGTCCCGGATGATCCGGATGACCTCGTCGATGTCGACCAGGGCCACCAGCAGGCCCTCGACCAGGTGCAGGCGGTCGCGCCGCTTGCCGCGGCGGAACTCGCTGCGGCGCCGCACGACCTCGAAGCGGTGGTCGAGGTAGACCTCCAGCAGCTCCTTGAGGCCCAGCGTCAGCGGCTGGCCGTCGACCAGGGCGACGTTGTTGATGCCGAAGGACTCCTCCATCGGCGTCAGCTTGTACAGCTGCTCCAGTACGGCCTCCGGGTGGAAGCCGTTCTTGATCTCGATGACCAGGCGCAGGCCGTGCGAGCGGTCGGTGAGGTCCTTGACGTCGGCGATGCCCTGGAGCTTCTTCGAGCCGACCAGGTCCTTGATCTTCGCGATGACCTTCTCGGGGCCGACCGTGAAGGGCAGTTCGGTGACGACCAGGCCCTTGCGGCGCGGGGTCACGTCCTCCACGGCCACGGTGGCGCGGATCTTGAACGTGCCGCGACCGTTCTCGTAGGCGTCCTTGATCCCGGACAGACCCACGATCCGTCCGCCCGTGGGCAGGTCGGGGCCCGGAACGAAGCGCATCAGCGCCTCCAGGTCGGCCTCCGGGTAGCGGATCAGGTGGCGGGCGGCCGCGATGACCTCGCCCAGGTTGTGCGGGGCCATGTTGGTGGCCATGCCGACGGCGATCCCGGAGGCGCCGTTGACCAGCAGGTTCGGGTAGGCGGCGGGGAGGGCGACGGGCTCGCGCTCCTGGCCGTCGTAGTTGGCGGTGAAGTCGACGGTGTCCTCGTCGATCGACTCCGTCATCAGCGACGTCGCGTCGGCCATCTTGCACTCGGTGTAACGCATCGCGGCCGGCGGGTCGTCGTTGCCGAGCGAGCCGAAGTTGCCGTGGCCGTCGACCAGCGGCAGCCGCATCGAGAAGGGCTGGGCCATGCGCACGAGGGCGTCGTAGATCGAGGCGTCACCGTGCGGGTGCAGCTTGCCCATGACCTCGCCGACGACACGGGCGCACTTCACGTACCCGCGGTCGGGGCGCAGGCCCATCTCGTTCATCTGGTAGACGATGCGCCGGTGCACCGGCTTCATGCCGTCCCGGGCGTCGGGCAGGGCCCGGGAGTAGATCACGGAGTACGCGTACTCAAGGAAGGAGCCCTGCATCTCATCGACGACGTCGATGTCGAGGATCTTCTCCTCGAAGTCCTCCGGCGGCGGGGTCTTCGTGCTGCGGCGGGCCATCGCTGCGCGGCTCCTTAACCAAGGTTCGGGGTGTACGGGTGCCGGACGGGTCCGTCCGGGCGGGTGTCGACGCGGACCATTGTGGCCCGAGGCACCGACAACGCCGACTCCGACCCCGGGGACACCCCGGACGGAGTCCGGGGGCGGGACCCGGGAACTTCTCCGGTGGCCGACGCGCTTGCATACAGTGGCAGGTCTGACAGAAATCTCTGCATCGCGATCGAAGGGACCACATGCCCATGGGTCACACGGCCACAGCTCAGGCCGGCTCCGGCGGCCTGACAGCGACCGAGCACCGGCTGGCCAACGGCCTGCGCGTGGTGCTGTCCGAGGACCACCTCACCCCGGTCGCCGCCGTCTGCCTCTGGTACGACGTCGGCTCGCGCCACGAAGTCAAGGGCCGGACCGGTCTGGCTCACCTCTTCGAGCACCTGATGTTCCAGGGCTCGGCGAGCGTGGCGGGCAACGGGCACTTCGAGCTGGTCCAGGGCGCCGGCGGCTCCCTGAACGGCACCACCAGCTTCGAGCGCACCAACTACTTCGAGACGATGCCGGCCCACCAGCTGGAGCTCGCCCTGTGGCTGGAGGCGGACCGCATGGGTTCGCTGCTGGCCGCCCTGGACGAGGAGTCCATGGAGAACCAGCGCGACGTCGTCAAGAACGAACGCCGCCAGCGCTACGACAACGTGCCGTACGGCACCGCCTTCGAGAAGCTGACCGCCCTCGCCTACCCCGAGGGCCACCCGTACCACCACACCCCGATCGGCTCGATGGCCGACCTGGACGCCGCGTCCCTGGAGGACGCGCGCAACTTCTTCCGTACGTACTACGCGCCCAACAACGCCGTCCTGTCGGTCGTGGGCGACATCGACCCCGAGACGACGCTCGCGTGGGTCGAGAAGTACTTCGGCACCATCCCGGCGCACGACGGCAAGCAGCCGCCGCGCGACGGCTCGCTCCCCGAGGTCATGGGCGGGCAGCTCCGTGAGGAGATCGTCGAGGAGGTCCCGGCCCGCGCGCTGATGGCCGCCTACCGGCTGCCGCACGACGGCACCCGTGAGTGCGACGCCGCCGACGTGGCGCTGACCGTACTGGGCGGCGGCGAGTCCTCCCGCCTGCACAACCGCCTGGTCCGCCGTGACCAGAGCGCCGTGGCGGCCGGTTTCGGCCTGCTGCGCCTGGCCGGCGCGCCCTCACTGGGCTGGCTCGACGTCAAGACCTCCAGCGGCGTCGAGGTGCCCGCCATCGAGGCGGCCGTCGACGAGGAGCTCGCGCGGTTCGCCGCGGAGGGCCCCACGGCCGAGGAGATGGAGCGTGCCCAGGCACAGCTGGAGCGGGAGTGGCTGGACCGGCTGAGCACGGTGGCCGGCCGGGCCGACGAACTGTGCCGCTTCGCGGTGCTGTTCGGCGACCCGCAGCTGGCGCTGACCGCCGTCCGGCGGGTCCTGGACATCACCGCCGAGGAGGTGCAGGCCGTGGCCGCGGCCCGGCTGCGCCCCGACAACCGCGCGGTGCTGGTCTACGAGCCGCTGCCCGGTTCCGACGAGTCCGACGAGAACGAGAACGAGGGGGCGGAGCAGTGAGCGACACCGCAGCCGTCACGATGACCGTCCACCCGCGCCCGCAGGCCGGCGAGGCCAAGCCCTGGGCCTTCCCGGCCCCCGTGCGCGGCACCCTCGCCAACGGCCTGACCCTGCTGCGCTGCCACCGCCCGGGCCAGCAGGTCGTCGCGGTCGAGGTCAACCTCGCCGCCCCGCTGGACGCCGAGCCCCAGGGCCTCGACGGGGTGGCCACCATCATGGCCCGCGCCCTGTCGGAGGGCACCGACAAGCACACCGCGGAGGAGTTCGCCGCCGAGCTGGAGCGCTGCGGCGCCACGCTCGACGCGCACGCCGACCACCCCGGCCTGCGGGTCTCGCTGGAGGTGCCCGCCTCCCGCCTGCACAAGGCCCTCGGCCTGCTCGCCGAGGCGCTGCGCGCGCCCGCCTTCGCCGACAACGAGGTCGACCGCCTGGTGCGCAACCGGCTCGACGAGATCCCGCACGAGCTGGCCAACCCGCAGCGCCGTGCCGCCAAGCAGCTCTCCAAGGAGCTCTTTCCGGCCACGCTGCGCATGTCCCGCCCCCGCCAGGGCACCGAGGAGACCGTCGCGCGGATCGACTCCGCGGCCGTACGCGCCTTCTACGAGGCCCACGTGCGCCCCGCCACCGCCACCGCGGTGGTCGTCGGCGACCTGACCGGCATCGATCTGGACGCCGTGCTGGCCGACACCCTGGGCACCTGGACGGGGAACTCCGCCGAACCGCTGCCGGTTCCGCCCGTGACGGCCGACGACACCGGCCGCGTGGTCATCGTGGACCGGCCCGGAGCGGTCCAGACGCAGCTGCTGATCGGCCGGATCGGTCCCGACCGGCACGACATCGTCTGGGCGCCCCAGGTGCTCGGCACGTACTGCCTCGGCGGCACCCTCACCTCCCGCCTGGACAAGGTGCTGCGCGAGGAGAAGGGCTACACCTACGGGGTGCGCGCCTTCGGCCAGGTGCTGCGCTCCACCGCCGACGGCAAGGGCGCCTCGATGCTCGCCATCAGCGGGTCCGTGGACACCCCCAACACCGGCCCGGCGCTGGAGGACCTCTGGAAGGTGCTGCGCACGCTCGCCGCGGAGGGCCTGACCGACGCCGAACGCGACGTGGCCGTGCAGAACCTGGTGGGCGTGGCCCCGCTGAAGTTCGAGACGGCGGCGTCCGTCGCGGGCACCCTCGCCGACCAGGTGGAGCAGGAGCTGCCGGACGACTACCAGGCGCGGTTGTACGCCCGGCTGGCCGAAACCGGTACGGCGGAGGCCACTTCGGCGGTCGTGAGCGCCTTCCCGGTGGACCGGCTCGTCACGGTCCTGGTGGGTGACGCCGCGCAGATCGAGGAGCCCGTGCGGGCGCTCGGCATCGGCGAGGTCACCGTCGTCACCAACTGACGTCCGTGGCGTCGGTGTTCGGGCTTCGGGGCCGCTCCGGCACCGGGGTGTGACAGGGGTCCCGGCGGTGTCACCGCCGGGACCCCTTTTTGTCCGCTTTCAGCCATGGTTGCGGTTATGCGGTGTGGCGTACGCAACAAAAGCGCTCGTCTGTTTGGCGATCGACTGATGATCCGCCTAGCGTCGCCCTTGCTGTCCGTCAGTTGTGCGCGCCGCACTCGCGGCACCGGACAGCGATCGCCGAGTCCCCGTCAGGCGCGAGCCTGGGGAGCCGGGGACCCACATGTGTCCCTGGGGTGAATCGGGCCACCTCGCAAGAGGGGCCCGTAGGAGACCTTCCTGCTCCGAACCCGTCAGCTAACCCGGTAGGCGAGAGGGAAGGAAAGGACCAGCCCCTTCATGGCGTTTGGCAGTCGTACCGCCGCTCCCGGCAAGCACCGTGGTTCCAGCCGTCTGAGCCGCAAGACCGCCGGCTACGCCGGCATAGCCGCCCTCGCCACCACGGGTGTGGTCGCCGCCGTCGCAGCCCCGGCCTTCGCCGCGGACAACAGCGCGCCTTCCGTCGAGGACACCGGCCAGAACGCGGTCGTCGTCGCCGACGGCCTCCAGGACGACATCGAGGTCCAGGCCGAGTCCCAGCAGGTCGCCGCCGAGGCCGTCGCCGCCCAGGCGCAGGCCGAGGCCGAGGCCAAGCAGCGCGCCTCCGAGGCCAAGCGGGCCGCCGAGGCCAAGGAGAAGTCCGAGCGCGAGGCCGCCGAGCGCGCCGCCCGCGAGGAGGCCCGCAAGCGCCTCAACACCTTCGTGGCTCCCGTCGACGGCTCCTACGTCAGCACCCAGTACGGCGCGGGTGGCGGCATGTGGTCCTCCGGCAGCCACACGGGCATCGACTTCCACGCGGACGAGGGCACCTCGGTCCACGCCGTGGGCGCGGGCACCATCGTCGAGGCGGGCTGGGGCGGCGCGTACGGCAACAACATCGTCATCAAGCACAACGACGGTACGTACACCCAGTACGGGCACCTGCTCTCGCTGAACGTCTCCGTCGGCGAGAGCGTCACCGCGGGCCAGCAGATCGGCCTGTCGGGCTCCACGGGCAACTCCAGCGGCCCGCACCTGCACTTCGAGGCCCGCACCGGCGCCACGTACGGCACGGACATCAACCCGCTGGCGTACCTGCGCCAGCACGGCGTCGGCATCTGACCCGCACGCACCGCGCACCTGCGCAGTACGAAGAAGGCCCCGGCTCTCCGAGCCGGGGCCTTCTTCGCGTCCCCCGCCGCAGTGAAATGTTTCGGATATCGGGCCGTCATCGGAAATTATCGTGTGCTGCAATAGAGTCGCAGCACGGCCAAGAATCCGGCGACGGCGCCGGCGGTGAATCCAGCGGAGGTCCGGCCTTGCGTATTCCTGCGCACGCGGTATGCACAGCGATCCGCGACGACATCGTCTCCGGTTTCTTCGGGCCGGGGGGCCGGCTGACCGAGGAAGTGCTCGCCCGCCGCTACGGCGTCTCCCGGGTCCCCGTCCGCGAGGCGCTGCGCACCCTGGAGTCCGAGGGCTTCGTCACCACCCGGCGCCACGCCGGCGCCTGCGTGGCCGAGCCGACCGCCCAGGAGGCCGCCGATCTCCTGGAGCTGCGGATGCTGCTGGAGCCGCTGGCCGCCTCACGGGCCGCCCGCCGGCGCACCGAGGCCCACCTGAAGGTCCTGCGCGGGCTGGTCAGGCTGGGCCGGGAGCGGGCCCGCAAGGCGCAGGGGGAGGACCTGCGGGCCCTGGGGGGCTGGTTCCACGAAACCCTGGCCCAGGCCTCCGAGAGCCCCGGGCTGATCGCCCTGCTGACCCAGACCCGGCACAAGATCGCCTGGATGTACGTGGTGGAGCCCCCGGCGCGGCCCGTGGACTCCTGGGCGGAGCACGGGGCGATCGTCGACGCGGTGGCGCGCGGGGACGCGGAGCGGGCCGCGGCCCTCACGGCGCTGCACGCGGAACGGGCGGCCGCGGCGCACCGGCCGCGGGTGAGGACTTCGCAACCTGCCGTACACACGGCGAGCGGCCGGCATTAACAAACGCCCCGTATACAAAAGGGTATGCCGGGCGGGCGAATTCGGTGCGCCCGCTCTTCCCGCCGTGCGCAATTCCGCCGGCCGTCGCGCTGTCCGGAAATTCCTCCGCCGCGCCCTGTCGAATTCCTGTGGCCGAATTCCTGCCGGCCGAATTCCTGCGGCCGGAATTCCGGCGATCGGACGCGTGTGATCGGATGCGTGCGGCCGGCCCGGCCTGGGACGGGACGGGACGGGAAACAGTGAAGCCGCAGTCCCCGGGGTGGGGGGACTGCGGCTTCACGGGCACCGGACCCGAAGGGTCAGACGGTCTCCGGGAGCTCCTCGAGGCCCTCGGCGACCAGCTTCGCGAGGCGGTCCAGGGCCGCCTCCGCGCCGTCGGCCTCGGAAGCGAGCACGATCTCCTCGCCGCCCTGGGCGCCCAGGCCCAGGACCGCCAGCATGGAAGCGGCGTTGACGGGGTCGCCGCCCGCCTTCGCGATGGTCACCGGGACGCCGGAAGCGGTCGTCGCGCGGACGAAGATCGAGGCGGGACGAGCGTGCAGGCCCTCGGCCCAGCCGACGTTGACGCGGCGCTCTGCCATGGTGATGCCCTTCAGGTTCTTACGGTTGTCTAGACCAGTCTCTCACGACGCCCGGACTGCTCGGACCGACTTTCGGCCCGGATCCACCGCCGTTCGACCCTCCCCAGCTTGCACTGGTTCGTCCTGGTGCGTCGGATTCGCCGCGCGCATGCGGTCCCACCCGTCGGGCACGCCCGTCCACCGGGGCGCATCGCCCCTTAGGGTGGCCCCATGACCACCGCGTCGGACCCCTCGTACCCGGCCCACTGGGAAGCGGACGTCGTGCTGCGCGACGGCGGCACCGCCCGGATCCGCCCCATCACCACCGAGGACGCGGGCCGGCTGGTCAGCTTCTACGAGCAGGTCTCGGACGAGTCGAAGTACTACCGGTTCTTCGCCCCCCACCCCCGCCTCTCCGACCGCGACGTGCACCGCTTCACGCACCACGACTACGTCGACCGCGTCGGCCTCGCCGCGACCATCGGCGGGGAGTTCATCGCCACCGTCCGCTACGACCGCATCGGCCCCGACGGCCGTCCCGCCTCCGCGCCCGCCGACGAGGCCGAGGTGGCCTTCCTCGTGCAGGACGCCCACCAGGGCCGCGGGGTGGCCTCCGCCCTGCTGGAGCACATCGGCGCCGTGGCCCGCGAACGCGGCATCCGCCGGTTCGCCGCCGAGGTGCTGCCCGCCAACACCAAGATGATCAAGGTCTTCACGGACGTCGGCTACCAGCAGAAGCGCAGCTTCGAGGACGGTTCCGTCCACCTCACCCTCGACCTCGAACCCACCGCCGAGTCCCTCGCCGTCCAGCGGGCCCGCGAGCAGCGGGCCGAGGCCCGTTCCGTCCAGCGCCTGCTGGCCCCCGGCTCCGTCGCGGTGGTCGGCGTCAGCCGCTCCGGATCCGGCGTGGGCTCCGCCGCCCTGCGCAACCTGCGCGACGGCGGCTTCCACGGACACCTCTACGCCGTCAACGAGGCCCGCGCCCCCGGCATGGAGGGGGACCTGCTGGACGGCGTGCGGGCCTACCGCACCGTCTCCGACATCAACGCCCCCGTCGACCTCGCCGTGATCGCCGTCCCCGCGGAGCGGGTCCCCGACGCGGTGGCCGCCTGCGGGGAGCACGGCGTACAGGGACTGGTGGTGCTGTCGGCCGGGTACGGGGAGAGCGGTCCGGACGGGCTGGCCCGCCAGCGAGAACTGGTGCGCCAGGTCCGCTCCTACGGGATGCGCCTGATCGGACCCAACGCCTTCGGGGTGATCAACACCGCCCCCGCCGTGGAACTCAACGCCTCCCTGGCCCCGGCCCCCGCCACCGCCCGCGGACGGATCGGCCTGTTCACCCAGTCCGGAGCCATCGGGATCGCCCTGCTGTCCGGCCTGCTGCGGCGCGGCGAGGGCCTGTCGTCCTTCGTCTCCGCCGGGAACCGGGCGGACGTCTCCGGCAACGACATCCTCCAGTACTGGTACGACGACGAGGCCACCGATGTGGCCCTCATGTACCTGGAGACCCTGGGGAACCCGCGCAAGTTCACCCGCCTCGCCCGCCGCACGGCCGCCGTCAAGCCGGTGGTCGTCGCCCGCGGAGGCCGGCACACCCCCGCCGGACACCTCGTCCCCGGCACCCGGCTCCCCGACACCACCGTCTCCGACCTGCTCCGGCAGGCCGGCGTCATCCGCGTCGACACCGTCACCGAGCTCGTGGACGTCGGCCTGCTGCTGGCCGGACAGCCTCTTCCGGCGGGCCCCCGCGTGGCGATCCTCGGCAACTCCGAGTCCCTCGGCGTGCTCACGTACGACGCCTGCCTGACCGAGGGGCTGCGCCCGCTGGCCCCGCTCGACCTGACCACCGCCGCCTCCCCGGCCGACTTCCGCGCCGCCCTGTCCGCCGCCCTGGCCTCGGACGACTGCGACACCGTCGTCGTCAACGCCATCCCGTGGGTGAGCGAGCGCGCGCTCGCCGACGACCTCGCGGAGGCGCTGCGGCAGGCCGCGGCCGAGGTGCCCGGCAAGCCCGTGGCGGTGGTGCACGTGGAACTGGCCGAGCTGGTCGCGGCCCTGTCCGCCGTCCGGGCCGCGACCCCCGCCCCGCCCGCTCCCGCCGAGCCGGACCCGACGACCGCCTCGGCCCCCGCCCCGCTCGCCACCCCGGCCGCCACCGCCCCGGGGCGGGCGCAGGCCGCCGCGCCCGCCCCGGAGCCCACCGCGGAAGCCGCCCGCCGGATCCCGGCCTACCCCGCCGCGGAGCGGGCCGTGAAGGCCGTCGCCGAGGCCGTCCGGTACGCCGAGTGGCGCCGGGCCAACGCCGAGGCCGGACAGGTTCCCGAGTACGAGGACATCGACGAGAGCGGCGCCGCCGCCCGCCTCGCCACCCTGCTGGCCGGCGTCCCCGGGGGAACCGTCCTGACCCTGGACGAGACCGACGCCCGCGACCTGCTCGGCCGCTACGGGATCCCCGTCAGGCCGGTCCTGCCCGCCCCGAGCCCCGACGCCGCCGTCCGCGCGGCCCGGATCCTCGGCTACCCGGTGGCCCTCAAGACCACCGCCCCGCACCTGCGCCACCGCGCGGACCTGGGAGGCGTACGTCTCGACCTGACCACCGAGACCGAGCTGCGGCGCTCCTACGAGGAGCTCACCGAGGCCCTCGGCAAGCCCGGCGAGCTGCTCCCCGTCGTCCAGGCGATGGCCCCGCGCGGAGTGGACACCGTCGTCCGCGCCGTCGTCGACCCCGCGGCCGGCACCGTCCTCTCCTTCGGGCTCGCCGGGGTCGCCTCCGAGCTCCTCGGCGACACCGCGCACGGCCTGGTACCCGCCACCGACCGCGACGTGGCCGCCCTGATCCGTTCCATCCGCACCGCTCCGCTCCTTTTCGGCTGGCGCGGCAGCGACCCCGTGGACACCCCCGCCCTGGAGGAACTGCTGCTGCGCCTGTCCCGGCTCGTCGACGACCACCCCGAGGTGACCGGGGTCGCCCTGGAGCCGGTCGTCGTCGCCGCGGAAGGCCTCTCCGTGCTCAGTGCCACCGTCCGCGTGGCCCACCCGCCCGCCCGGACCGACCTCGGCCCGCGCACCCTGCCCAGCTACTGAGCGCCGGGCAGGTAGGGGGACGCCGTACGGGCCTTAGGATGGACCTCATGGCGAAATCCGGTACGACGACCCAGGGGCTGCTCCGCGCGGCGATCGAGCGCAGCGGCTACTACCCGGCCCTCGTGGCCGAGGCGGTGGAGGCCGCCGTCGGCGGCGAGCCGATCTCGTCGTACCTGGTCCACCAGGAGACCACCTTCGACTCCAACGAGGTGCGCCGGCACGTCACCGTGCTGGTCCTGACCGGCAACCGCTTCATCGTCAGCCACACCGACGAGCAGGCCGCCGACGCCGGGTCCCCGTCCCCGTACGCGACGACCTCCACCGAGTCGGTCAAGCTGTCCAGCATCTCCTCCGTGGTCCTCAGCCGCGTCGTGGCCAACCCGGAGTCCTACACCCCGGGCCAGCTGCCGCGCGAGGTCGTGCTGACCATCGGCTGGGGCGCGGTCTCGCGCATCGACCTGGAGCCCGCCGCCTGCGGCGACCCGAACTGCGACTCCGACCACGGCTACACCGGCAACTCCACGGCCGACGACCTCAGCCTGCGGGTCAGCGAGGCGGGCGACGGCCCCGAGACGGTCCGCCAGACGCTCGTCTTCGCCCAGGCGCTCTCGGAAGCCACGGCGGCGACCGCCACCCCCGCCCGCTGATGTCGTACTCCGCGCCGCCGAACTGGCAGGACGACCCGGAAATCCTCGACCTCGCCGGCGCCCCGGTCCCGCACTACGGGACCGGCTCGCTCGCCGACCTGCTGCCGACCCTGGCGGCCGGCCAGGGCGTGCCCGGTCTCGCCGCGGGGATCACCGAGCTGGCCCCGGCCGACCGGAACTGCGTGTTCCTGGTCGACGGCATGGGCTGGGAGCAGATCAAGGCCCACCCGGAGTACGCCCCCTTCCTCACCTCCCTCCTCGCGAGCTCGCGCGGCGGCACCGGCCGTCCGATCACCGCCGGCTTCCCGGCGACCACCGCCACCTCGCTGGCCTCCGTCGGCACCGGCCTGCCCCCCGCCCGGCACGGCCTGCCCGGCTACGCCGTGCGCAACCCGGCCTCCGGCGATCTGATGAACCAGCTCCGCTGGCAGCCGTGGACGCAGCCCAAGCCCTGGCAGCCGTACCCGACGGTGTTCCAGCTCGCCGACGCGGCGGGGGTGCACACCGCCCAGGTGTCCGCCCCGAACTTCAAGAGCACCCCGCTCACCCAGATCGCCCTCAGCGGCGGCACCTTCCACGGCCGGATGACCGGCGAGGAGCGGATGGACCTCGCGGCGATCCAGCTCGCCGCCGGGGAACGCTCGCTCGTGTACACGTACTACAGCGAGCTCGACGGGGCCGGCCACCGGCACGGCGTGGACTCGGACGCCTGGCGCGGCCAGCTCATGTACGTCGACCGGCTCGTACAGCGGCTCGCGGAGCAGCTGCCGCCGCGCACCGCCCTGTACGTGACCGCCGACCACGGCATGGTGGACGTCCCCTTCGACGAGGACTCCCGGATCGACTTCGACGAGGACTGGGAGCTCGGCGCGGGCGTGGCCCTGCTCGGCGGTGAGGGCCGGGCCCGGCACGTCTACGCGGTACCGGGTGCCGAGGCCGACGTCCTGACCGTGTGGCGCGAGGTGCTCGGCGACCGCTTCTGGGTCGCGAGCCGCGAAGAGGCCCTGGACCGGGGCTGGTTCGGGGCGCCGGGGGAGTGCGACGAGCGGGTGCTCGGACGGATCGGCGACGTGATCGCCGCGGCCCAGGCCGACGTCGCGATCACCGCGTCCCGCAAGGAGCCCAACGAGTCGGCCCTCGCCGGCATGCACGGCTCCATGACAGCGGCCGAACAGCTGGTCCCGCTGCTCGAAGTCCGCACCTGAGCCGGCCCTCCCCTCCCCTCCGCTTTCCCCTCCCAGACCCGAAAGGTCCCGTACTTCCCATGCCCGAGCTGGTGTTCTTCTCCGGAACGATGGACTGCGGAAAGAGCACCAACTTGCTGGAGAATCCGCCACCTCACGCAGGGGCCGTCTACCACCGCTGCCCCACGGTCTGCCCGCCCCGAAAGGTCACCCTCCTCTGATGTCCGAATTGGTATTTTTCTCCGGCACCATGGATTGCGGGAAGAGTACTTTGGCGCTCCAGATCGGGCACAACCGGTCGGCCCGCGGGCTCCAGGGCGTGATCTTCACGCGCGACGACCGAGCGGGGGAGGGCAAGCTGTCCTCCCGGCTGGGCCTGGTCACGGAGGCGGTCGAGGCGACCGAGGGCATGGACTTGTACGGGTACCTGGTCGCCCAGCTGTCCAAGGGTGGCAGGGCGGACTACGTGATCGTGGACGAGGCGCAGTTCCTCGCACCAGAGCAGATCGACCAGCTTGCGCGCATCGTGGACGACCTCGGCATGGACGTGTTCGCCTTCGGGATCACCACGGACTTCCGCACCAAGCTCTTCCCGGGCTCGCAGCGCCTGATCGAGCTGGCGGACCGGATCGAGCAGCTGCAGGTCGAGGCCCTGTGCTGGTGCGGGGCCCGCGCCACGCACAACGCCCGTACGGTGGGCGGGGAGATGGTGGTCGAGGGCGCCCAGGTCGTGGTCGGTGACGTGAATCGCCCGGCGGAGGAGATCGGCTACGAGGTCCTCTGCCGCCGCCACCACCGCAAGCGCATGACCTCGGCCGCGGCCCACGCCGGCGCCCTCTCCCCGGACGTCCTCCCGGTCAACCATGCCTGACCGTCTCTACGGAGCAGTCGTCTCGGCGCCGACGGTGTGCCGGTTGCCGGGTGCGTCCGCTAGGTCGGCTCGGTGAAGTAGCTGGAGACTTAGGGCTTCGGCCGCAGTGGTTACGACGCCCTGGTCCTCGACATGTCGCTGTCCCGGCCCCTGGCACCCTGCGGGCGCGGTCTCCTCGGTACGGTCCTGGCAGTGTGAACCACGAGGCAGGGTCGTGGCCACGTGATCATTTCTCACGTCGGCGGTATGGGGCGGCTCCGGATTCCGTAGGCTTGACCAGCCCGTCCCGACTGTGCCGATGGGTGCGGCACGGCATCCGCGCAAGACTACGGCGACACGAAAAGGTAGCGAGTGAGCGACAAGAACCAGGAGCTGGCTGACTTCATCTGGTCAGTAGCGGACCTGCTCCGAGGCGACTACAAGCGCTCCGAGTACGGCAAGGTCATCCTGCCGATGACGGTGCTGCGTCGCATGGACTGCGTCATGTCGGACACGCGCAAGGATGTGTGGGCGCGGGCCGAGTCCTACGCAGGAGTCAACCAGGACGCCGTACTGAAGGCTGCCGCCGGCCGGAACTTCTACAACACCTCGGAGCAGACGTTCGCTACCATCGTCGCGGACTCGGACATGCAGAAGGTCGAGAAGAACCTCACGGACTACATTGACGGCTTCTCCGCCGAGGCGACCGAGATCCTCGAAAACTACGCCTTCCATCTCCAGATCGAACGGCTGGCCAGGTCTGGCCTCCTCTACCTCGTCGTCCAGAAGTTCCGTGACATCGACCTCAGCCTGAAGGCCGTGGACAACCACAACATGGGCTTCATCTTCGAGGAGCTCATCCGGAAGTTCGCGGATGCCTCGAATGAGACCGCCGGTGAGCACTTCACGCCCCGTGAGGTCATCGAGCTGATGGTGGAGCTGCTGCTAGCGCCCGACGATGACCGTCTCCACGGTGCCAAGCCTGTCATCGACATCCTCGACCCCGCCTGCGGTACGGGCGGCATGCTCTCCGCAGCCGAACACCACATCTTGGCCCTTAATCCCAGGGCCCGGGTCAACCTGTACGGACAGGAACTGAACGCCGAGTCCTATGCGATCTGCCGCTCGGACATGCTTCTCAAGGGGCAGGACGCCTCGCGCATCCACTTTGGTAACTCCTTCACCCAGGACGGGCACGAGGGCGAGAAGTTCAGCTACATGCTGGCCAACCCGCCTTTCGGTGTCGAGTGGAAGAAGGTGGAGACGCAGATCAAGGACGAGTACGAAGATCAAGGCCACGGCGGACGTTTCGGCGCCGGCCTGCCCCGGATCAATGACGGCTCGTTCCTGTTCCTCCAGCACATGATCGACAAGATGAAGCAGCCGGAGAGGGATGAGGAGGGGCAGGAGACTGGTGGCACCCGCCTTGCCGTCGTCTTCAACGGCTCGCCGCTCTTCACGGGCGGAGCGGGGTCCGGCGAGTCCGAGATCCGACGCTGGATCATCGAGAACGATTACCTGGAGGCGATCGTCGCGCTTCCGGACCAGCTTTTCTTCAACACTGGCATCTCCACGTATTTCTGGATCGTCACCAACCGGAAGCCGAAGAACCTCAAGAATCGGATCATCCTCCTCGACGCACGGGACCAGTGGTCCAAGATGCGGAAGTCGCTGAGCAACAAGCGCAAGGAGATTACCGAAGAGCAGCGGCAGGAGATCTGCCGCTGGTACGGGGAGGCGAGGCTTCTGGCACGCTCTGGGGACGGTGCGCAGCACTCCGTGCCGGGCAAGGTGAAGATCATGAATGCTGATGACTTCGGCTACAAGCGGATTACCATCGACCGGCCACTGAAGCTCCGTTTTGAGGTCACCGAAGACACCCTGGACGCCCTGCAGGTGGCGAAAGTGGTTGTAAGGGAGCTCGGAGCTGGCGGGGTCGAGAAGCTGGTAGGGGTGCTGAAGCCACTGATCGGTTCGGGCTGGGCCACGAAGGCGGAGGCATGGGGCGCCCTGCGGAAGGTTCTGGCCGAGGGTGGGGTCCCGTGGCCCACGGGCAAGCCGTTCGATAGGGCGATGCGCGACGCGGTCGGGGTCCCAGACCCGGAGGGTGAGGTCCAGTACGTGAAGAAGGGGCAGCCGGAGCATGATCCGGACCTGCGCGACTTCGTGAACGTGGCGAGGCGCGGAGACATCGACGCGTACTTCGTGCGTGAGGTGAAGCCGTACGTTGATGACGCATGGATTGCGGAGACCAAGGATCCGAAGACCAAGGAGGTCGTGCGCTACCGGGTCGGGTACGAGATCCCGTTCACGCGGCACTTCTACTTGTACCAGCCGCATCGACCTCTGACTGAGATCGATGCGGAGCTGAAGACCCTGGAAGCCCAGATCCAAGAACTGTTGGATGAGGTGGCGCGGTGACCCGTTCGGCCTTCCACGCCAGCATGCTCCAGCTCCCCGACAACTACGAGCTAGTGCGACTTGGTTACGTCGCCCGTTTGCAGAACGGGCTGACAGTCGACGCGAAGCGAGACATCACCGGCGATACCGTCACTCGCCCGTACCTGAGAGTCGCTAACGTCCAGGCAGGGAGCCTCGACCTCGACTCGGTTACGGAGATCACCGTACCCCGAAGTGTCGCCCGTCGTAGCACGCTTCGGCCAGGTGACGTGCTGATGACCGAAGGGGGAGACCTGGACAAGCTGGGTCGCGGGACGGTCTGGCGAGGCGAATTGGAAGGGTGCCTGCACCAGAACCACATCTTTGCCATTCGGCCTGATCCGCAGCGCCTTAGCGGTGAGTACCTCGCTTATTTGACCCAGTCGCTATACGGACGCTGCTACTTCGAAAGCACGGGAGCCAAGACGACCAACCTGGCTTCCACGAACAGCAGTAAGATTCAGAGTTTTCCGCTGCCGCTGCCGCGGCTGGAGGAACAGCGCCGCATCGTAGAGTTTCTCGACGTCGAGACGGCCCACATTGATGCCTTGATCGCTGCACGTGCCCGCCAGCTAGAGATGATCGCCGTTCGTTCGGCGAGCACCCTGGCTGAGGTAATGGAGCGCCTGGCAGAGAAGCATGGAACGGTGCGTCTTCGGCATGTAATCATGTCGCTGGAGCAGGGATGGTCTCCCCAGTGCGATGACCGCAATGCCGGCCCCGGGGAATGGGGAGTTATCAAGGCGGGATGTGTGAACTCGGGGTTTTTCGATCCGAGCCAACACAAGGCACTCCCCGAGGGCGTCGAGCCGCGCAAGGAGTACCGGCTGAGGAACGGCGACCTGCTGATGTCGCGGGCTAGCGGTTCGCCTGAACTGATCGGTAGCGTTGGGATCGTTGAGAACCTCGACAGGCAACTACTCCTTTGTGACAAGGTTTACAGGCTGCGAGTAGACCACACGCGTGCCCTAGTTCCCTTTGTGGCGCGTGCGCTTCGGTGTCATTCTGCTCGCGAACACATCAAGCTCGGAATCTCGGGCGCTGAAGGCATGGCCAACAACTTGCCGACGTCCGTCGTGATGGGCTGCCTTCTACCTGACGCACCGCTCACGTCACAGAGCAAGGCAGTGACCGAGCTAGTGCGACATGAACAAATGACCGTGCAATTGACGGCTTCCGTCAGGCATGCCGCTGCCCTTCTCACCGAGCGCCGCCAAGCACTTATCACCGCGGCCGTCACCGCCCAGCTCGACGTGGCCACTGCCAGACGGGCCGCCATGGTGTGAACCGATGTCAGCCCATGCCTCTACCTGACCCCCTGAGGAGCCTTGATGACCGCGACACCCGCCCCCGCGCACCAGGCGCACACCGAGCGCGCCTTTGAAGATGCAGTCGAGGCAGCGCTGCTCAGTGATAAGTGGGAGCGGGGGTTGGCCAACACCTACAACCACGAACTCGGGATCGACACGTCCGAGCTCTCCACATTCCTCGGCGCCTCCCAGCCTGCGCAGTGGGACCGGCTCAAGGGCGCCTACGGCGAGGAGGAGGAGCAGGCCATCCAGCGGTTTGCAGCGCTCGTCGCCAAGCAGATCGACGGGCGCGGGCTGCTCGACGTACTGCGGCACGGGGTCGTCGACCGGAACATTAAGCTGCGGCTCGCCTTCTTCCGGCCCGCACACACTCTGGCGGCCGGCGCCCTGGACGAGTACGACTCCAACCGTCTCACCGTCGTCCGACAATTCCACTACTCCGCCACTGACCCGGCCAAGTCCCTTGACCTGGCACTCTTCCTTAATGGCCTCCCCGTCGCTTCTGCCGAGCTGAAGAACCCGCTCACCGGGCAGTCGGCCGAGGACGCCATGGGCCAGTACCGCCGGGATCGCGACCCGAACGAGCTGTTCTTCGCGCGGCGCAGCCTCGTCCACTTCGCCGTCGATCCGGACCTCGCATTCCTGACCACCCGCTTGGCCGGGCCGAAGACCAGGTTCCTGCCGTTCAACATGGGGACGGGCGGTCCCGGCAGCATCGGCGGCGCGGGTAATCCGCCAGCTCCGGTGGGCGCGGCGTACCGTACCTCCTACCTGTGGGAGCAGGTCTGGCAGCGGGACGCCTGGCTGGACCTCCTCCACCGGTACCTGCACGTCGAGGATCCAGCCGCCAAGGCGGGCAAGGCGCCCCGCTATCGTCCCGGGGCGGCGCACAACCATCCGTTGATCTTTCCCCGCTTCCACCAGTGGGACGCGGTCCGGAAGATGACGGCGCACGCCGCCCGGCATGGGGCAGGCGAGCCCTATCTGGTTCAGCACTCCGCAGGCTCCGGCAAGTCCAACACCATCGCCTGGCTCGCTCACCGGCTGGGCTCCCTGCACACGCCGGAGGACCCCGCGCTCATTGATGCGGATGCCGCCGCGGCCAAGGGACTTGAGCCCAACACGCCCGTCTTCGACAAGATCATCGTCATCACCGACCGGCGGGTGCTGGACAAACAGCTCCAGGACACGATCTACCAGTTCGACCACACCCCCGGCGTGGTCCTGCGTATCGACAACGACTCCCAACAGCTGGCCGAGGCGTTGACCGGGTCCACCGCCCGGATCGTGATCACTACGCTCCAGAAGTTCCCGTTTATTCTGGACAAGACCACTGGCCTCGGCCGCGATCGTCGCTACGCCGTCGTCATCGACGAGGCGCACTCCTCCCAGGGCGGCAAGGGCGCGGACGCGCTCAAGAAGGCGCTGGGCAAGCTCGGCTCGGAGTTGGTGGACGAGGACGGCGATCCCCTGACCGCCGCAGCGCTCGCCCGTGGTAAGCAGCCGAACCTCTCCTTCTTCGCGTTCACCGCAACCCCGAAGGAGAAGACCCTTAATCTCTTCGGTACGCCGTCCCCCGAGAGCGGCCGGATGGAGCCCTTCCATATCTACTCGATGCGGCAGGCCATCGAAGAGAGCTTCATCCTCGACGTGCTTGGCACCTACATCACCTACGGCACGTACTTCAAGCTGCAGAAAGCCGCGGCAGATGAGGCCGAGCAGCAGGTCGATCCTCGAAAGGCCCGCTCTCGGCTGGTACGCGCAGCCCTGATGTCCGAGGCGTCGCTGAAATCGCGGGCGAAGATCATGGTTGACCACTTCCGGACCCATTCCGCCGACCGGCTCGGCGGGCGGGCCAGGGCCATGGTCGTCACACCCGGCCGGGAGCAAGCTGTACGGCTGTACCAGGAGATCCGGGCCTACGTCGAGGAGAACGGCTTCCACGACTGCGCGGCGCTGGTGGCGTTCTCCGGCACGGTCACACTGGAGGACAAGGGCATCGAGTACACGGAGGCCAAGCTCAACGGCTTCCCCGAGAGCGAGCTGCCCGACAAGTTTGGCTACACCCGGCTCGACGATCCCCGGCCGCCAGCCATCCCCCGGCCTGAGTACCGCATTCTTGTCGTTGCCGACAAATACCAAACGGGATTTGACCAGCCACTCCTCACCACCATGTACGTCGACAAGCCCTTGGCGGGTCTGGCGGCGGTGCAGACGCTCTCCCGGCTCAACCGGACCCACCGGCTCAAGGCGGCCGAGGACCTGTTCGTGCTGGACTTCGCGAACAAGCCCGAGGTGATCGCGGAGGCGTTCCAGTCCTACTACGAGGCGTCCGTCGCCGAGCCGCCCGAGCCGAACCTGCTCTTCGACCGGCACGACGAGGTGATGGCGTACCGGCTGCTAATCGAGGCGGAGATGGACGCCTTCGTCACGGCCTACTTCGCCGCCTTCAACGAAGGCGCCGCCGACGCCGCCGTGGAGAAGGCGCACTCCAAGCTCCACCGCTACACCAGCCCCGCCGTGGACCGCTTTGCCGCGCTGGCCGCCGAGGAGCCTGACGCCGCTCAGGAGTTCCGTCGCGCCCTGGAGTCGTACGTCAAGGCGTACGGCTGGCTCTCGCATGTCATCGGCTTCGAGAGCGAGGAGCTGGAACGGCTCTACCAGTACGGGCGGTTCTTGCTGCGCCGGCTGCCCCGGCCTCAGGGCAGTGCGAGTGCCGACATAGGCGAGGCCACGCCGAGCCACATGCGAGTACGTAAGACCGGTGTTCCCGAACTCCAGCTGAAGGCCGAGGGTGCCCAGCTTCTGCCCGGCCTGGTACCGCAGGCCGCGAGTACGCCGACCGAGGTACCTCAGCAGTCACTGGCCGAGGTGATCGAGTCCGTCAATGACGAGTACGGCATGGGCCTGTCCACCACCGACCAGATCCTGCTGGGCCAGCTGGTCGTGGCCGTGGCGGAGGACCCCGACCTCAAGGCGATCGGCCTGCACAACGACGAGGAGACGTTCCGGCGGGAGGTGGAACGCGACATGGACCGGGTCGTGATCGAGCAGGCGCAGTCCAATGATGCCTTGCTGGTCCGCTATTACGACGACCCGCTGGTCAACAAGCTCTTCAAGCAGGTTGCCACGCAGCAGGCGTACGGCCTCATCCGGCGTCCAGCGCGCAGGGAGGCCGAGCGACTGGCTACGGCGGAGCGGGCTGCGGCAATCAAATCCGGCCAATCCGGGAACACTCCGCCGCCGCCCTCGTAACCTGGTCACACAGAGATCGATTACGTGTGACGCATGGCGTGCCCCGCACTCCGCGCCGCAGGAGGGACACCCGTGCTGCAGGACGCACTGACCCAGGATGCCGTCCCGTCCCGCGTGCTTGCGGGCCGGTACCGGCTGGATCGCCCGATCGGGGCCGGCGGAATGGGCGAGGTGTGGCACGCCTACGACGAGCGGCTCGACCGGCGGGTCGCAGTGAAGATGATGCTCACCGACGTCCGGGGGTCCGACGGTGTGCCCGGCCCGTGGTTCGAGGACGTGCTCCGGACCCGCCGAGACCGCTTCCTCCGGGAGGTACGCACCACGGCCAGTCTGGAGCACCTTGGGATCCCGGCCGTATACGACGCGGGCGTCGACGGCCCTTCCGGCCGCCTCTACGTCGTCATGCAGCTGCTGAGAGGTCGCGAGCTCCTGGCGTTCATCGACGAGACGGACTACGAGTCGGACCCGCTGCCTGTCTCTTGGGCTGCCGCAGCGGGCGCGCAGATCGCCTCCGTCCTCGACGAGGTGCACCGGCACGATGTGGTCCACCGCGACATCAAACCGGCCAACCTCATGCTGACCGGGGACGGAGTGGTGAAGGTCCTCGACTTCGGCGTCGCCGCCCTCCTCGGCTCCGGGAACAACCCCCGCCTCACGCAGGAGGGGATGACCGTCGGTACACCCGCCTACATGTCGCCGGAGCAGAGTCTGGCGAACGCGGTCGGACCGGCCGCCGATATCTATGCACTGGCCTGTGTCCTGTACGAACTCCTCACTGGTAGGCCGCCGTTTCACGGTGACGGTCAGCGTTCACATGCCTGGCATCACGTACGCACCCCGCCCCCGGCGATCTGCGGGCTCCGGCCCGATGTCCCGGTGGAGCTGGAGAGGCTGCTGCTGGAGATGCTTGAGAAGGAGCCCGAGCGGCGACTCGACGCGGCTCAGGTTTACGAGGCGCTGCTGCCCTGGGTACATGAATCGGACGGCTGGGGGAAGGCAGGGCGGGATCCTGATCCACGGCATCCTTTCCGCCGGCCCTTCGGAGGCCTGCCGGGGAACCGGTTCGGGTACACGCCGACTCTGGTGGTACTCGCCCACGTGCCCGTGGGCGCTGCGCCGGCATCCGCCCGGCTGACGGAGGGCGAGGCGGACGAGGTCTCGGACGCGGCTGCACAACTTGCAGAGGGCGGGCAGTTCACACAGGCCGCTGATCTGCTCGCAGCTGCGGTCGGGCGCGCCGTTGACACTACGCTTCGGGTGGATCTCCTTTTCTCTCTGGCCCAGGTGAAATTCCTCGGAGGGTCGCACAGGCAGGCGGCCGGGCACTTCGAGGAAGCCGGCCAGTCCTATGCGGAGTGCTACGGCGCGGAGGACGAGCAGGCCCGGTTGTGTCGCTATTTTGCCGCCCAGTGTCGAATGGAGCTGGGGGAGTCGACAGCCGCCATCGACGGATTCCGCGCGTATGCCGGGTCGGCTCCTGACCCGGCCGACCCGGGGGCGGTGGACCGCCACCTCGACGCGCTTGCGTCCCTGGCCCGTCTGTATGCCGCCGCCGAGAGGATCCCCGAGGCCCTGTCCGCAGCAGCGGATCTTCGTGAGGCTACGTACCAACTGCGTGGCGCCCATGCGCCGGAACTCGCTGACATCGATGGATATCTGGCTCGCCTCCGTCGTTTCGCAGGCTGAGTCCGCGTAAGAGCAACAGATATTCCCGCTCTACCTGGCCGCCGAGCCCAGTCCGGCGGCGACTGCTCAACTCGACATCAGGGACACGCATGTCTACGTCTGTCAACGCACACCGGGATATCCCGGCCCAGGTCCGTCAAGTCCGCCGGGCTTTCGATGCCACCTACACGGACCTGCTCGACATGAGCGACTTCGCCGGCCACTCGGAGGAGCGGCGCGCCGATGCCCGTCTCTCCCGGGCACTTGCG
The DNA here is from genome assembly GCF_055581065.1 of Streptomyces sp. NPDC031479. NCBI lineage: Bacteria > Bacillati > Actinomycetota > Actinomycetes > Kitasatosporales > Streptomycetaceae > Streptomyces > Streptomyces sp. NPDC031479. The sequence continues at coordinate 33,285 of NZ_JBVIKC010000021.1, read as the reverse complement.
GCACACGCGGTGCGGATCGTCACAGGGTGGAGTGCACGTGAGGCGGCGCTCACGGTCATCGACGGTGGCGGTGATCAGGGGATCGACGCGATCGCCATAGTGCAGGATCCCGCACACGTCTTCCTCGTCCAGGCAAAGTGGAGCAGCAAGGGGACGGCTCGGGCGAAGACCGAAGCCGTACACAAGCTGCTGGCCGGACTCCGCCTGATCGACAGCGAGGAATTCGCCCAGTTCAATCCCCGGGGCCAGAAGCTCGCGCAGGAGGCCAAGGCCCTTATGGGACAGGGGGCGGTCTCGGTCACCCAGGTGATCGTGTTGATGGGAGCCGATCCTGTGTCGACGGAGGTGGAGCAGGCGTTGCTGAACGGAGAGAGCGAGTTCAACCGGCACGGTGACCTGCTCGGCCACCAGGTGATCCTCGCCTCGGAAGTCTGGGCGAAGGTCAGGGACGACATCGCCGCCAAGCCGGTCGACATGGCGGCAGATCTCTTCCCTTGGTTCGGCGTCAGTTCGCCGTACGAGTCATACCAGGGTGTGGTGACCGCCGAGCAAGTCTCCGCATGGATGCGGGACCACGGCGCGGATCTCTTCAACCTCAACATTCGCAATCCGCTGGGGCTGACCCCCATCAACAACGACCTGGTCGGGACACTGACCCAGGAGCCGGCCCACTTCTGGTACTTCAACAACGGCATCACCATCCTGTGCGACTCCGTGCAGAAGACCCAGCAGTCCATGTTGGCACCGGAACAGCACCCCCTGTCCCTGCAGATTCGCGGGGCCAGCGTCGTCAATGGAGCCCAGACGGTGCGCTCCATCGCCGACGCCATGGCCAAGGAGCGGAGCGACGCCGGATTCGCGAAGATCGGTGTTCGGATCATCGTGACGGGCGGGGCCGAGGACTTCGCGAAGCGTACGACCCAGGCCACGAACCGCCAGAACCGCATCGAGCCGCGTGACTTCATCGCCCTGGACCCCGTCCAGGCCGCGCTGATGGAAGAAATCAAAGCCGAGCTCGGTCTTGACTACAGCGTCCGCCGCGGTGAACTCGAACCGCCGGCCGAGTCGGGTTGCTCAGTGGTGGAGGCCGCGTGCGCACTGGCCTGCGCCCACCCGCACAGCCAGTACGCAGCGCGCATCGCGGGCTCCCTCGACGTGCTGTGGGAGCGAGGCGCACAGGGTGTCTACGACGTACTGTTCCGGCCGCAGCCCAGTGCATATCAGCTATGGAACACCGTGCTTGTCCTGCGGGCCGTCCGGCGGAACCTGCACGACATGCGTGCGCGCTTCGAAGGGCGCGGGGCTGCGGTGGTGGAGCACGGAACGTTCCTGATCGCGCACCTGGTCTTCCGTGAGCTGGGGAGCGAGGGCATGGATGAAGGAGATTCCGCGCTGGCCTGGTCGGAGGAGGCGGTCGCCCGGGTTCCCGAGATTCTGGAACGTGTCGTACCCGCCCTCGTAACGGCGATGGACAGCCTCTACGGAGAGCGTTCGCAGATCAGGTACCTGTGCGCCGACACCCAGCGGTGCAAGGAATTGACCAGCGAGGTGAGGGACCGGCTCTCCAACGGGACCAAGCCGGCCATCGCGGAGAAGTACCGGCGCCAGAAGAAACAGCGCAAGCAACGGCGACCGAACGCGGTCCACGTCATCATCGACCGGCGTGCACTCGACGATGGAGCGGTGCTCACCTTGCACACGTACATTGTCCCCGAACAGGACGCCCTCAAGGACTGGCTCGCCCAGGACGAGCGTCGCTCACGAGCTACCTGGGCGAACCACCGTACACGGCCGATTCTTTGGGCTGCGGACGGCGAGCAGTATTCACCCTCAGGGTTGATTTCTCAGATGTGGGAACTAGCGGGCTGGGAGGGAAGGCCGGTGTCCAACCAGGGCACGACACGGTGGGCGACCGCAGACGGAGACACCCTGGCCGAGCTCGCCTGGCGCCTCCTCGGTGAGCTGGAGGAACCGGATGGCGAGCCGCGAGCATGAGTGCGCTGAACGATGGCGGTCGTTGGTTCTTGTCGGCGGCCGTCCCGGTGCCGGATTCGGGGCTGCCCCTGTTCACGGGCGAAGGAATCTGCTTTGGGACGCTCGGTGGCGGCCTCCGCGAGGTTGGCAGTAATCGGCGCCTTCGCTGCGCTTTGGGTGATAGCCGGGGCCTGCCGGTTGGTCTGTGAGGAGAACCGATCGCCACACCTGTTCGTGGAGTTCGGCGATGCAGGGGCTACACGCGAACATCGGGGCCTGCAGGCCCGCGACGCTCGCTGGCCCTATCCATAAGACGCGTCCCCGGCGTTGGCCGCAGTGCAGCCAGCAGACACCGTCGACCCACGCGTTTCGGTCATCGGTTTGGGCGGGCGCGGGTAGACCCTCGCAAGCGTAGGCCGCGATCCCAGGAATCGGCAGGTGGTCGAGCATCGGGAGTCTCTCCAGTTCGGTTCGCTTCTCTACTGGTACACGTGGTGAAGGCGGCATGCCGCTTGGTGGCGGTGGCTACTGGCGGATGTACGTGAGTCCGGGGGCGCGGTCGAGGTCGAGGGTGAAGCGGTCGATCTGCTGCGTGCTGTCGGACACGGTGAGGATGTAGCCGTTGCCCGTGTACGCCCCCTGGCCGGCGGGGATGAGCTGGTCTCTCGTTCCGCGGCGCCAGAGGTAGAGGGTGCTCGCGCTGCGGGTGAGACGGAGGCATCCGGGGGCCTGGTCGCAGGTGAAGGTGCCGAGCTCTGTGTGCGGGCTCGGTTCGCCCTGCGTGGGCTGAGCTCGTAGGGCGTTGCGGGGTGTTTGTTGGAGGGCGGCTGCTCGGACAAGGGCTTCCCGGGGGTTCAGCGCCGGGTGCGTGCGGAGGTCTTGGAGGACGGCAGCGGCGACGTGCTCGGCTGCGATCCTCGAGTTGTTGGACAGGCAGATAACGCGCAGTCCTGAGGCCTCCAGGTGGGCTGAGGCGGAGAAGCCCTGTTCGTGGCCGTAGTGGAAGACGGCAGTGCGGCCGGGGCGGGCGTCGGCGTAGAGGCCGGGGCCGTAGAGGTAGGGCTCGTGGTCGCTGGGCTCGTAGGCGACAGCTTCCTGCCAGGGGAGTTGGTGGGGGTGATGCCAGTGCTGGTGGAGGTGGGTGAGCCATCGGTCGAGGTCGCCAACGGTGGTCCGTAGGGTGCCGGGTCCGGGCAGGGTGACGGGCGTTTCCGTGTGCTGCCAGCCGTGGTGAGTGGCCTGGTAGGCGGATGCGGCTCCGGGGATGACCTGGTGGGGGTCGCTCTTGAAGTGGGTGGCGTGCATGCCGAGCGGGCCGAAAATGCGGTGCCGGGCGAGGTCGGGCAGCGTGGTGCGGTGGACCGTTTCGAGGATCTCTGCCAGGAGGAGGTAGTTGGTGTTGCTGTAGAGGAAGCGGCCTTCGGGGACGGCGCGCTGGTCCTGCCGGTAAGCGAGGGTTCGCAGGTCGCCGGCCGTGTAGTGGTCGAGGTCCCGGAAGCTGGCGAGGGAGAGCAGGGACTCGGCATCGCGTATGCCCGATCGGTGGGTGACCAGGTCCGCGACGGTGACATCGCTGATCTTGAGTCGGGGCAGCAGGTCCGCGGCCCGCTGGTCCAGGTGCAAGAGGTTGTCACGCGCGGCGAGCAGGATCAGGCAGGCGGTGATCTGCTTCGCGACTGAGCCGACGTTGAAGGTGGTGTCCGGTCCGATGGGCAGTCCGTGTTCGAGGCTGGCCAGACCGGTGTGGAGAAGAGCGGGCTCTTCGCCTGGCCGGTGTACCAGCAGGGACAGGCCGGGCTCCTCGTCGCAGGCCGCGTTCACAGGGCGAGTGCCTGGCGGTGGGCGGCAGCGAGACGGTGCCGGAGACCGTCGTCGCTGATCAGCTCCAGAGCGCGAGCATGGTCGGTCGCGGTGCTGGTGAGGAGGCTTCGCTGCTGGTCGAGGTAGGCGGTCAGGAACCGGTGCAAGTCTCCCGTGGTGCTGTTCAGTGTGTGCGCGGTGAACAGCATGGTGAGCGGGAACGCCCAGCAAGCGTGGAGGAAGCCGAACGCCGGCCGCGTTGTCTGCTTCCACGGGGAGTGGAAGTGCGCGGCGTCACTGACCTTGCATCCCGTTGCCGCGAGGGCGTCGTTCAGGCAGTTGTGCCCGGCCTCGTGGATGAGGTCGCGGGCCAAGACGACCGGGTCGTCGACATGGTCCATGAAGACCGTGCCCGGCAGGCGGCTGATGGTCCAGCTGTCGAGGGTCTCGCCGAGGTTCTTGGTCCGCAGCAGGCACAGGACGACGGCGTGCGCGGCGAGCAGATCGCCGAAGCCCGCTCGCGCGGCGCTGGCGTACGCGTCGGCCGCGACGTTGCACATGTGGGGCTCGGCCGTTTCGGTGCCAGGACCCAGGACGTAGTAGGGGGTCTCGGAGATCGAGGATCGGGGCAGGTCGGCGAGTTCGGGCGCGACGACCACGCGGGCGCCGACCGCTGTGGGGACGGAGTTGGTGGTGGCCCCCGAGTCGGGGTGGGTGACGTACCAGTCGAAGGTTGCGGCATCGCTGGCGCGGGCGGCGGCTTCGGCTCCTTCGAGGGCGTGGTGGGCCAGGCAGTAGTCGGCTGCATTACTGGTGCTGGACTGAGGCGCCTGGGCTCCGGGGCGGATGACCGCGTGGATGCGCTGCGTGCGCTTGTGGTGCAGACGGTCGATCGGCGGGAGGTCGAAGATGTCGGCGAGGGTGTGCATGAGGTGGCTCTCCTGTTCGGTGGTGGGCCCGGGGCCGGGCCGCAGGTGCTGGCGGCCCGGCCCCGGGTGTGTTCACCGGCGGCGCTCAGAGCGCCGGGCAGCTGTGGGTGTTCAGTCGGTGGTGGTCTCCGCCTCGGCCGCCGGCCAGCCCTCGGCCGAGACGCTGGAGGTGTGGGCGGTGGTACGGACGGTCTCGTCCTCGCCGCGCAGGTCCTCGACGTTGGCGAGGAAGTCGGCGATGCGGTCCTGGTTCATGAGGTGTTCCGCCTTTCGGTCTCATTGGCTTCGGCTTGTTCCGCTTGCTGTTCTGTGGTGCCGGAGACGGGGCGGAGATCTCGCCCTGGGCATGAGGGGCTCCCTCGTGTTGGTCAGCGCTGCTGCAGGTCGGCCGTGGTGCGGAGCGCGGTGCGCAGGTCGTTCATGGCGGGCCGGTCGCCCGCGCCGTCGGAGAGCGCGGCGGTCACGACGCCGCGCAGGGGCTCCGGGATGAGGGGCAGTTTCGTGTAGCCGACCAGGCGGGGGATGTCCGCGCACAGGTAGCGGTAGACGAGGACGGCGAGGCTGAACACGTCGGCTGCGGGGGTGGCTTCGTGGTAGCCGGTGAGGTACTCCGGCGGCCAGTGGACCTCGGGGCCGCGCTGTTCGAGTCCGCGCGGGGTGGACAGATGGCGGGCGGCTCCGAGGTCGGTGATCAGGCCCCGGTCCTGGTCGATGAGGATGTTCTCCTGGTAGACGTCGCGATGGATGATTCCGCGCTGGTGCAGGTTGTCCAGGCCGTTGGCGACGTCGGCGAGGATGCTGAGGCCCTTGCCGGTGTCCTTCGACGAGGCCATGAAGGCCCGGAAATTCCCGCCGTCGCAGTGCGGCATGGTGTACCAGTCGAACCGCTCCGAGCAGCCCTGTTCCAGCAGCGGGACGATGTGATCGGTTCCTCCGGCGGCGGCGGTCAGCTCCGCCTCGTGGCGGAAGTCTTCGCGGGTGAGGGCGCGTTCGGTCTCGGTCACTTGTGCGTACCAGTAGAAGCCGTACGCGGCGGGCTTCTCGCTGGGGTCGAGCTCGTCCAGAACGTGGTTGCTGCCGAAGCCTGCCTTCAGTACGACGTCCTCCTGGCCGGGGCGGCTCGCTCTGACCAGGGTGCTGGCCCGCGTGAACGCGAGGAGGTCGTTGATGTGCCAGCCATCCGTGCGGAGTTGATCGAGGACCCAGGCTGCGGGATGCATCGGGTGCAGGTTCATCGGCTCGCTTCTGTGTTCGTGGCCGTGGGGCTGCCGGCCGAGCGGAGGCCCTCCATGCAGGCGTCGACCAGGGCTTCGAGGTCGGCATGGGTCGTGCAGGGGTGCTTCAGTACGGGAAGGCCGGTGGCCTTGGTCCAGGCGTCGGCGGCCTCGTTGTAGAGGTCGGCCAGCAGGGCGGCAGCCTCGGGGTGTTCGGTGAAGCGGCGCTCTGTTGCACGTCGAGTGATGCGGGCGTGGCAGATGTCGGGCTCGGTGGTCAGCAGGACGGTCAGCTGCGGACGGGCCTGGGTTTGCTCGGCGAGGCGCTCGACGTACGCGTCGACGGGCTGCTGGTGGAGCAGGGCGAGCAGGCAGGCGGTGGAGAGGGTGAGCCGGTCGGCGAGGACCGGGCCCTTGGTGAGGGCGACGGCGATGTTGAAGCGGGAGTGCAGGGCCAGGTCCTGGGCGGCGGCCTCGATGGCCTCCTGCTCGTCGCCGCCGCGCCCGGCCCGCAGGCGGATCAGCGTGCGAGTGGCCGCGTGGGAGAGCCAGGAGAACTGGCCGATGTGGCTGAGGGGGATGCCCTGGGCGTGGGCGGTGGCCAGAAGTCGGTCGCGGAGGGTGCTCTTTCCGGCGCCGGCTATGCCTTCCAAGGCCAGGAGCACGCGCTCACCCCGCCGCGGTGGGTTCGGCGATGAGCCAGCTGATGAACTTGGCGACCCGGCCCGCGGTGACCGGGAGGGTTCCGTGCGCGAGCTGGGAGCCGTACAGCAGGGCTGTTCCGGGGGCCGGGGCGACGCTCCAGCGGGTGCGCGGCATCTGCTGGAACCAGGTCGCGGAGTTGTCAGCTCCGTCGTGGGCCAGCCACATGCCCTCCGCGTAGCCGTTCGAGGCGGCATCGGGGACCTTGCTGTTCCAGAGCCGGTCGCTGGAAGCGGTCTCGACGTAGAAGTCGCCTCCGGCGTCGGCCTGGGTGATCACGACGCTGATGCCGGCGATCTGGCGGGGCCAGGCGAGCGGGTCGGGGGCGATGCCGTCGAGGTGGCCGGTGATGTGCTGGCCCACGCCGTACTCGACGTACGTCCACGGACGGCAGAGGGTGATCGAGGGCATGACGCGGGCGAGCGCCGGGCGAGCGCGTTCGAAGGCGTCGCCCAGGAGCTTTTCGGCGGCCGGGGGGGATCGAGGGGATCTCGAGCAGATCGACCAGCTCGCCCGCATCGTCGACGACCTCGGCCTGGACGTCTTCGCCTTCGGCATCACGACGGACTTCCGCACGAAGCTGTTCCCGGGCTCGCAGCGGCTGATCGAGCTGGCCGACCGCCTGGAGCAGCTCCAGGTGGAGGCCCTGTGCTGGTGCGGGGCCCGCGCCACGCACAACGCCCGTACGGTGGGCGGGGAGATGGTGGTCGAGGGCGCCCAGGTGGTGGTCGGCGACGTGAACCGTCCGGCGGAGGAGATCGGCTACGAGGTCCTCTGCCGCCGCCACCACCGCCGCCGCATGACCTCGTCCGCGGCCCGCGCGGGCGCCCTCTCCCCGGACGTCCTCCCGGTCAACCCCGCCTGACCGACCCCGGCCCCACCCGCATTGTCAGCGGCTGCGGCCAACGTCCGCCCAGACGGATTCTAGGCTGGGAGGGGCTCATGGGAGCCAAGACGGGTCTGCTGGTGTACGGGGACGGGGACATCCCGGCCGCCCTGCGGCAGGTGACCACGGCCGGCCTCGCGGAGACGACCGAGCTCGTCGGGCGGCTGCATCCGGGCTGGGACATGGAGGCCGCGGACGGCGAGACCCTGACCGAGGGCACGTACCCGGCTCCCGGACTCACCTACGCCGCGAGCTTCCCGGGAATCGACGTCCTCTGCGACCGGCGCCTGATGATCGAACGTCCGTCGCGGTTGCCCGGGCACCTGATCGCGGCGGGTGACGGACGCAGGATGGTCCTGCACGCGATGCACAGCGTGGTCGACGGGCTGGCCTTCGCGGTCTGGGAGGCCGGCCGGCTGGTCCGCTCGCTGAGCCTGTCGCCTGACAGCGGGGTCATCGAGGACATCGGCGAGCCGTTTCCCTTCGAGGGTCCGTACTGGTCGGGTGACCACCCGGTGGAGCCGGACCCGGGCGGGGAGGGCGGGGCGCCGTATCCGCTGCCCTTCCACCCGCTCGAACTGGGCGAAGGGGCGCTCCGCGCGTTCTTCGGGTTCGTCCTGGAAGGCCGGCCGGCGCCCGACGACATCGATCCGGACGGGCTCCGGCTCCACGGATTCCGTCTCACGGACCCGGCCGGGCCCGACCCCGCGCAGCGGCAGGCCGACCTGGAGCGGGCGGCTCAGCGCATGCGCGGCACGACGTGGCACGTAGGACCGGACGGCGGGCTGCGGTCAACGCGGGTACCCGCCCGTTGACCGCGGCCTGCCGGCCGCATGCCGCCGGCCGCGCGTCACCGCGCGCACAGCGCCGTGTCGAGCAGGGCGTCGGCGCGGTCGAAGGAATCGGGCGCGGAAGGCCTGTTGAGGGTGACCGCGATGGTGGCGGCGCGGCCGTCGTCGGTGGCCCCGGGGAAGGAGTGGTAGCCGGGGACGTTCCCGCCGTGCCCCCACTTGAGGCCCCCGCAGCTCAGCGGCGAGCTCGTCAGGCCGAGTCCGTACCGGGTGCCCGGCTGCCAGCCGGGACCGTCGACCTTGACGGTGGTCCGCATCTGGGCCAGCTGGGCGGGCTCCAGGAGCTTGCCGCCGATCAGGGCGGAGAAGAAGCGGTTCAGGTCGCCGGGAGTGGACACCAGCTGCCCGGCGGACCAGCCCCAGGAGGGGTCGAGCTCCGTGATGTCCTCCAGGGGCGCCCCGGGCTTCGGCACCTGGTAGCCCCGGGGGTGGGCCTCGCGGATGCGCTCCTCGCCCACCGCCGGGAAGTAGGTGTGGCGCAGTCCGATGCGGTCGATGACCCGCTGCGTGACCTGCTCGGCGAACGGCCGGCCGGTGACCTTCTCGATGAGCAGCCCGGCGACGACGTAGTTGGTGTTGCTGTACTCCCAGCCGGCCCCGGGGGCGAAGCGCGCCTTTTTGGCCAGCGCCAGATCGATCAGTTCGCGGGGCTGGTAGTAGGTGTGACGGCCCTTCCCGAACACGGCTTCCACCAACTGGTCGGTGTAGTTGGGCAGACCGCTCGTGTGCTGGAGCAGCTGGCGCACCGTGATGGCGCGGCCGTCGATGCCGTCGCCCCGCAGAAGGTTCGGCAGGTACCGGTCGACGGGTGCGTCGAGCTCCACCCTGCCCTCGCCGACGAGTTGCAGGACGACCGTGGCGGTGAAGGTCTTGGTGTTGCTGCCCACCCGCACCTGACCGTCGGCCGGCACCTTCGCCCCGGTCCGCAGGTCCCCGACCCCGGCCGTGTGGGCACGGGTGCGCCCCTCCCGGTCGAGGGTGGACGCCAGGGCGCCGGGCAGCAGGTCCTCGGCCACCACCCGCTCCAGCGCCTTGCGCAGGCCATCGGGGGAGTGCCGGGCCTCCGCCGTGGACGTTGCGGCGGCCGGGGACGGGGCCGGGGCCGGGGACGCGGAAGCGGATGCGGGCAGCATGCCGGCCACGGCAAGGGCCGCCGCCGCGGCGGCCACCGCGGTGACTCCCCGCCGCCGGCCGGACGGCGCCGGGCCGTGGGCGGTCCGGCGCGGGCGGGGGGAGGGGTGGTGGGTCATGGGGAACTCCTTGGTGCGCGGCGGGGCGGGGGCCGCGGACACGGGGTCGCGCATCGCGCTGATCCGCCGTGTCCGCCTGACCGGAGCCTAGGAAGAGGCCTTGCCCCGGGGCGTCGCCCGCGGGCAGGAGGACCCGGGTACGGTCCAGAGCCCCGTCCGGTACCGCGGTCCCTCCCGGGCATCCCCCTCCGCCCCTGCCCCCCGCATCCCCGCGGTCAGTCCAGGGCGGCGCCGCCGCCGGGGTCCGTGCCCGCGATGGCCGCGAGGGCGGCGAGGTGGCGCCGGTAGCGGGCCAAGCCCTCCTCCGTCAGGGACAGCCAGGTCCGCGGCCGCCGGCCGACCTGCCCCTTCTCCACCGTCACCCAGCCCGCGTCCTCCAGCCGCGAGACCTGCTTCGACAGCGCGGAGTCGGTGATCTCCACCAGGTCCCGTACCCAGCCGAACTCGGCCTTCTGCGCCGGGGCGAGAGCGGCGACGACCGACAGGCGTACGGCCGAGGCCAGCAGCGGGGCGAGCGCGTGGCGCGGGTGCGGAACCCGCTCCCCGCCCGCCGGGGTCGGGTACGTCATGCGGAGCGCGCCTCCCGCCGGGCCGCCGCGGCGGCGGGCAGGGCGCACGCCAGGGCGGCCACGGCCGCGAAGGCGGTGGCGTCGCGGAAGACGGAGTAACCGAGCAGCAGGCTCGTGGCGTAGGCGAGCGCCCAGGCGCCGACCACCCTGAGGTGGCGGGCGCCGTGGCCGCGCGGGACCACGGGCTGCCGCGTGGCGAACAGGGAAAGGCCCACGACGACCGCGGCGTTGCCCACCGTGCCGACGAGGGTGCCGGTCCGCCCGTGCCACAGCAACACGACCGGAACGAGGAAGAGTTGCCACCCGGCGAAGGCCCACAGGTAGGCGGCGTACCAGCCGCTCTTCCCGCGTGTGCGGCCTTCGATCCGCGCGATGCCCCGCAACGACGCGATGGCGTCGGCCTGTTCCCCCATGACGGAGTCCTCCCGCTCGTTCCCGGGCCTCCCCGAAACATGCCGGCCCGGCATCTACTTGCCACATTAGCAAGTAGATGCCGGATCGGCATGGAAGGAGTCGTCCGCGCGTGGCGGTCCGTCAGGCGTCCGCAGTGGCGGTCGGGTCGGGAGCGAGGCCGTCGGCCACGAGTCCCGCGAGGACCGCCTGCCCCAGGGCGTGGACGGCCGACTGGGGGCGGACCATCACCGTGAACTCCTTGATCCGGCCCGCCGCGTCGAACTGCAGCAGGTCGATGCCGTGGATCTGCTTCCCGTCGACCACGGCGCGGAACGGCAGGACCACCGACGGCGCCTCCTCGCCGTCGGCGCTCGTCTCGGCCGCGCCGTCCAGCCGGCCCAGGTAGCGGAGGTCCCCGAAGACGCGCAGCAGCACGCCGAACAGGCCCAGCACCATCGGCCTGCCCTCGAAGGGGGTGAACTTCACCGGGCTGTACAGCCGGACGTCCTCGGTGAACAGGTCGTCCAGCGCGCTGAGATCGCGCTTCTCCACGGCGGCGCGGAAGCGTTCGGCGGTCTCCATGACCCCTCCAGGTGCTCGGAACACACGGGAATGTGGCAGCTACTCAAGAATGTGACTAGTCAGTTTTTTGAGTATGATGCCGGGGCGGACGACCAAAGGGAAGGGGGCCGGTGGGATGGCCTTGAAGCACGCGGTGCTGGCAGCGCTGCTCGACGGCGAGTACAGCGGGTACCAGCTGGCGAAGGCCTTCGACGTGGGCGTCGCGAACTTCTGGCACGCCCTGCCCCAGCAGCTCTACGCCGAACTGGCCAGGCTGGAGCAGGACGGACTGGTCGAGGGCCGGCAGGTGGTCCAGGAGAGCCGGCCCAACAAGCGGCTGTTCCGGGTCACCGACGCGGGCCGGGCCGAGCTGGAGCGGTTCGCCGACGCACCGCCGAAACCCTCCTTCATCCGCGACGACCTGCTGGTCAAGGTGCAGAGCGCCGACCGCATCGGCACCGGACCGGTGATCGAGCAACTTGAAGAGCGGGCCGCCGCCGCGACGGCCAAGATCGAGCTCCTCGACGCGATGCTGCGCACCATGCGCGGCTCCGTGGACGAGGCGGAGTACCTGCTCCGGGGCGAGCGCATCGGCGGGTACCTGACCTGCCTGCGCGGCCTGGCCTTCGAACAGGGCCACCGGGACTGGTGCCTGAGGATCGCGGCCGTACTCAAGGAGAGGCGGGGAGCCCGTGCCGAACGGTGAACCCATCCGCTACGTCGCCCTGGGCGACAGCCAGACCGAAGGGCTGGGGGACGGGGACGACGCGACCGGGCTGCGGGGTTTCGCCGACCGGCTCGCCGGGCACCTCGCGACCGCCCACCCCGGCCTGCTCTACGCCAACCTGGGCGTGCGCGGCCGGCTCGCCGCCCAGGTCCACGCCGAACAGCTGGGTCCCGCCCTCGCCCTGCGCCCCGACGTGGTGACCGTCGTCGCCGGGGTGAACGACCTGCTCAGGCCCCGGTTCGACGCGGCCGCGACGGCCGGGCACCTGGAGGAGATGTTCGCCGCGCTCACGGCGGCCGGAGCCCGCGTGGCGACCGTGACCTTCCCCGACGTGGCACGGATCGCGCCGATGGCCCGGCCCCTGGCCCCCCGCGTCGTCGCGATCAACACCCACATCCGCGCCGCGGCCGCCCGGCACGGGGTCGTCGTGGCCGAAACCGGTCGGGCCGAGGCCGCCAACGACCCGCGGATGTGGAGCACGGACCGGCTCCACGCCAGCCCTCTCGGCCACGCCCGGATCGCCGCCGCCCTGGCCGAAGTCCTCGCCGTGCCCGGATACGGCGACACCTGGACCCACCCGCTGCCGCCCCGCCCGGCCCGGGGTGCCGTGCGGAGCGTGGCGGCCGAACTGGGCTGGATGGCCGGATTCCTCGGCCCGTGGCTGGGCCGCCGCCTGCGCGGCGCGTCCTCCGGCGACGGCCGCACCGCCAAACGCCCCGACCTCCGTGCCCTCGACGCCCCGGCGCCCTGACTCCGGCGCCCTGACTCCGGCGCCCTGACTCCGGCGCCCTGCCCGGGAGCCCTGACCCGTGCGCTCTGACCTCGGCGGGCGGCCCCGGGAACTGCCGCCGGGGGCAGTCCCCGGGGACTGCCCCCGGGCGCCCGGACCGGGCCCCGGCCCCGGGTGGCTAGGCCGCCGGGACGTCCGTGTGGACGAGGGCGAAGACCGCGCCCTCCGGATCCGCGACCGTGGCCACCCGGCCGCGGACGCCGTCGCGGGGCGGTGCGACGACCCGTCCGCCCAGCTCGGTCACCCGGGCGGCGGCCGTGTCGGTGTCCGCCACCTCGAAGTACGTCATCCAGTGCGGCCCCCGGTCGTGCGGCAGCGACCGGCCGACCCCGTGCACCGCGGCCACCGGCCGGCCGCCCAGGAGCAGGGTCAGGTGGTCGAAGTCGGTGGACGAGGAGGGGTGTTCCTCCGCCTCGTGGCCGAAGACGTGCTGGTAGAACTTGCCGACCGTCGAGGTGTCCTGGGTGACCAGCTCGTTCCACACCGGGGCGCCGGGCACCCCCGCCCGGCGCGTGCCCGGATGGGCCCCGGCCTGCCAGATGCCGAAGATCGCACCCAGTGGGTCGGAGCAGATCGCCATCCGGCCGGCCGCCCCGGCGTCCAGCGGTCCGACCGCGACCGTCCCGCCGCAGGAGCGGATCGCCTCGGCGGTGGCGTCCGCGTCGTCGGTGGCGAAGTACGTGGTCCACGCCACCGGAAGGTGTCGGTCCGGCGGCATCTCCCCGACGCCCGCCACCTCCTGTCCGTCGAGGAGGGCCCGTACGTACGGGCCCAGCTGGTTCGGGCCCGGCTCGTACTCCCAGCCGAAGAGGTCCGCGTAGAAGTCCTCGGTGTTCCCGAGTCCGTGCACCATCAGGCTCACCCAGCACGGTGTGCCGGGCGGGCGCTGCGAAACCCCCGCTGCCGCCGTCATGTCAGCCGTCTCCTGCCGTCGTGTCCCTGTTCCCCGCTGATGCTTCCACTCCGTGAGACCCGGCGCGCCCCGACCGGGCCGGGTGGCGACGGCCCGGAGCAGAGTGACCGAATCACGGCTGCCCGTCGATGTCCGGCTTGTTACGCGGGGCCGGGCGGGGGAGGAGGATGACCCCATGACTGCGATTCTCTCGGCCTCCGAACTGATGAGCGAGATGGCCGGTTCCCGGCCGCCGGTGCTCCTGGACATCCGCTGGCAGCTGGGCGGCCCCGACCAGCGCCCCGCCTACGAGGCCGGGCACCTGCCCGGTGCGGTGTACGTCGACCTCGACCGCGAACTGGCAGGTCCGCCCGGGTCGGGCGGCCGTCACCCGCTGCCGGACCCGGAGGCCTTCGGTGCCGTGATGCGCCGGGCCGGGGTCCGCTCGGACGTGCCGGTGGTCGTGTACGACGGCGGGCAGGGCTGGGCCGCCGCACGTGCCTGGTGGCTGCTGGGCTGGACGGGTCACCCCGACGTGCGCGTCCTGGACGGGGGCCTGGCCGCGTGGACGGCCGCGGCCGGTGAGGTAACCGCCGACACGCCCACTCCCGTGGAGGGCGATTTCAAGCCAAACCCAGGGGCTCGGGGGCTGCTGGACGCCGACGCGGCGGCCTCGCTCGCCCGCACGGGACTGCTGCTCGACGCCCGTGCCGGAGAGCGGTACCGCGGTGAGGTGGAGCCCATCGATCCGGTCGGCGGCCACATCCCGGGCGCCGTGTCGGCCCCGACCACGGAGAACGTCGGCCCGGACGGCCTGTTCCTGCCGGCCGAGGCGCTGCGCGCGCGGTTCGCCGGGCTGGGTGCCACCGGGGGCGCCGAGGTGGGCGTGTACTGCGGCTCCGGGGTGTCCGGAGCGCACGAGGTGCTGGCCCTGGAGGTGGCGGGAATCGAGTCGGGCCTCTACGCGGGCAGCTGGTCGCACTGGTCCGCCGACCCGGCGCGGCCGGTGGCCACGGGCCCGAACCCCTGACGGGCACGCCGGGCCGGCGCCCCGCCCGGGGCGCCGGCCCGGCGGCTACTCCTGCTTCTTGCGCCGGGTGCCGAAGACGATCTCGTCCCAGCTGGGCACCGCCGCGCGGCGCCCCGGGCGGACCCCGTCGGCCTCGGCCTGCCGGTCCGTCGTTCCGGTCAGCCGGTCGCGGTGGCCCGCGACCGTACGGGGCATCAGCACGTCGGCGTACGCCGTGCCGGCACCGGCCGACGCGGCGGCCGGGGGCTCCTCGCTCTCGGCCTCCTCGGCGGGGACCTCGGCCCGGTCGGTGTGGTCCGGGACCACCAGGTCGCCCCGGAAACTCGGGACCGCTTCCAGCAGGCTGGTCAGCGTGTCCCGCTCCTCCTCCGGTTCCTGGACGGGCACGGGAGCGGCGCGCCCCTCGACCCGTTCGAGCTGCCGGTCGAGGGCTCGGTCCATGGGCCGGTCGAGAGCGCGGTCCAGCGGCCGGTCGAGGGTACGGTCCAGCGGCCGGTCCCGCGGCAGCCGGGCGATCCTCGGCACGAAGGGGAAGGTCGGCTCCGGGGTCGAGGGCAGGTCGTCCGCCTCGCCGATCAGGGAGCGCGCCTCGTCGTCCACGGCCACGACCAGCCGGCGCGGCGGGTCGTACGTCCAGCTCGCGGAGTGCGGTTCGGTGGCCACCCGGTAGACCAGCAGTACTTCCCAGGTGCCGTCGTCGCGGCGCCAGGAGTCCCACTGGACGGAGTCCTTGTCGGCCCCCCGCAGGGTGAGCCGTTCCTGCACGGCCTCGCCGAGCTGCGGCCCGGTGTTCTCGCCGGGGCGGCGCACGGGGGTCTTGCGGGCCCGCTCCGCCATGAAGGCGCGCTCGGCCAGGACGGGGCCCTCGAAGCGGCGGACCCGGTCGACCGGGATGCCGGCGAGCTGCGCGACCTCCTCCGCGGAGGCACCGGCCCGTATGCGGGCCTGGATGTCCCGGGGGCGGAGGTGGCTCTCCACCTCGATCTCGATCTGGTTCAGGCGCGCGCGGTCATTGCGCACGGCAGCCCGCAGCCGCTCGTCGATCGGAAGCGTGTACTCCGTGCTGTCCGCAGCCTTGAGCACCAGTCGTGTGCCGTCATTTGAGACGGCCACGACACGCAGTTCGGGCATGGGGACCTCCCGGGTGGTGCCTGCCGACGTCACGTGCGTCGCTGCTTCCGCTAGTCGAGTGTGGCCTGCCCGGGTGCAGCCTGCCACAACCTTGCCGAGTTAAACCGGCGTGTCGGGCATGCGCCCTTGATCGACGTTATGGCACGGTTACCTGTTGGGCACGCACAGTGACCGAATGGTTACTGTGCGCAGCAGGAGCCCGTGCGATACCGCGGCATCACCGGTCTTGAGTGCCGTTTCTCCATCTGTCGGCCCCCTCTCCCGAGTCCGGACATCCGTAAGGAAGGACGGCCCCAGGGCTCGCCACAGTACTCCATTCGGGCCACCTGGGTGGACCGCCGCGCCGCCGAAGTTGTCCGGGGTGGCGGGAGTTGGGCTGCCCGAAATCGGGTCCGCGAGGGGGCCCACCTGCAAGCCGGTCCGTTTTGGGGTGTCTTGCTTCACAGAATCCCCAGAAGCGGAACTATCCCTTTCGCCCAGGTGTCAGTAACTGCTGGAAGAGGAGAAGCGCGAGAGGCAGGACACACCCGGGATGGCGATGGGTCAGAAGGCGGCAGGGGAAACCGAACCGGAGGAGTCCGGAGGCCGGAAGCTCGATCTGAGCGTCACCCAGATCGCGGGCTCCTCCCTGGCGACGGTCGCGGCGGCCCTGCTCGCCTCGAAAATGGGCGTCTACGGGACCATCCTGGGCGCCGGCGTCGTGAGCGTGGTCGCCACCGCGGGCGGCCCGGTCATCCAGCACGTCTTCCGGCGCACCGGCGACCAACTGCGCGGGAGCGCCCGCGCCGGGGCCGCTCGGGTGCAGTCCTCCGCCGCCGGGCCGGCGCCCGGCCCCGGCGACATCACGGAGGAGTTCGGCGAGGCCACCGTGTACGGCACCCGCGTACGGGGCTGGAAGCGGACGGCGGTGGCCTCCGGGGCGGCGTTCGTCCTCGCCATCGGCGGCCTCGGGACCTACGAGGCCGTCGCCGGCACCTCGATCAGCAGCGACGGCGCCACCCTGCTGTCGGGCGGCACCCGCAAGGCCCCCGACCACCGGCCCGGGGACGGGCGGGACGGCGGCGGCGCCGACGAGCGCGGGGGGAAGGACGGGAAGACCCCCGGGTCCGGCCCCTCCCCGGACCCCTCCGCCTCCCGCGGTTCCGGCGGGCGGAGCCCCGGCCCGGGAGGGACGCCCTCCGCGACGCCCTCGGCCCCGTCGGCCTCCCCGGCCGTCACGCCCTCGAAGTCCGCCGCCCCGCCCGGTCCGACGCCCGGCACCGGCGGCACCGGAACGGGCTCCGGCACCGGCACCGGAACGGGCTCCGGCACCGGAGGCGTTACGGACTCCGGAACCGGACAGGGCGCCGACGGCGCGGAGCGGCCGGGCGGGGGCACCCCCTGAGCGGGGGCGCCCCCCGGGGTTCACTCGCCGAGCACGCGCCGCAGGTAGTCGTTGCCGAACACCCGGTCCGGGTCGAGCCGGTCGCGCAGCGCGGTGAACTCCCCGAAGCGCGGGTAGACCCCGGCGAGGTACTCGGCGTCCCGGGTGTGCACCTTGCCCCAGTGCGGCCGTCCGCCGTGCGCGGTGAAGATGCGCTCCGCGGCCGTGAAGTAGGCCTGGTACGGGGTGCCCTTGTACATGTGCACCGCGATGTACGCGCTCTCCCGGCCCGAGGCCGTGGACAGGGTGATGTCGTCGGCAGGGGCCGTGCGCACCTCCACGGGGAAGCTGATCCGCAGCGGGGAGCGGTCGACCATCGCCTTGAGCTCCCGCAGCGCCTCGACCAGCCGCTCGCGCGGAAGGGCGTACTCCATCTCCACGAAGCGCACCCGGCGCGGGCTGGTGAACACCTTGTACGGGATGTCCGTGTAGGTGCGCGCCGACAGGGCGCGGCTGGCCACCCGGGCGATCGTGGGGACGGCCGCCGGGACGGCGCGGCCCAGCGAGTTGACGGCCTGGAAGACGCCGTTGGAGAGCAGTTCGTCCTCCACCCAGGCGCTGACGGCGCCGGGCGGGGCGGCCGGGCCCTGGCTGCGGTTGTTCCGCTTGGTGTTGCAGTTGCCGGTGTGCGGGAACCAGTAGAACTCGAAGTGCTCGTTCTCCGCGGCGTGCTGGTCGAACTCGGCGGTCACCCGGTCGAAGCCCATGGGCTCCTCACGGGCGGTCAGGAAGAAGAGCGGCTCGACCGCGAAGGTGATCGCGGTGACGATGCCCAGGGCGCCGATGCCGAGCCGGGCGGCGGCGAAGACCTCCGGGTTCTCCTTCTCCGAGCAGGCCAGGACCCGGCCGTCCGCGGTGACCAGCTCCAGGCCGCGGATCTGGGCGGCGATCGAGGCCGAGTCGCGGCCGGTGCCGTGGGTGCCGGTGCTGGTGGCGCCCGACACGGTCTGTTCCATGATGTCGCCCATGTTCGTGAGCGACAGTCCCTGGGCGGCCAGGGCCAGGTTGAGGTCCTTGAGGACCGTGCCGGCCGCCACCGTGACCGTCCCGGCGGCCCGGTCGACGGACAGGATCCCGGCCAGGGCCTGAGGCCGTACGAGCACGCCGTCGGTCGCCGCCGCCGCGGTGAAGGAATGGCCGGTGCCGACCGCCTTCACCCGCAGCCCCTCCTCGGCGGCCCTGCGGACCGCCTCCTGGAGCTCCCCGACCGAGGCCGGGCTCACCACCCGCGCGGGCGTGGCGGCGATGTTGCCCGCCCAGTTATGCCACGTGGTCCGCCGGTGCTTCTGCGCTGTTGTCCCCGTCGCCATCGGTGGAAGGCTCCTCCCCTTGCGCCGGCCTCGTCAGCCGGCGGTAACCCGCGAACGCCACCGCCGCCGCGGCCGTCCCCGCCGCGATCGAGACGACGTACCCGCGCTGGGCGCCGGCCGCGTCGATGACGAGGCCGGTCACGGAGGAGCCGACCGCGACCCCGACCGCCAGGCCGGTGCTGATCCAGGTCATGCCCTCGGTGAGCTTCGCGCGTGGTACGTGCGCTTCGATCAGGGCCATCGTGGTGATCATCGTGGGAGCGATGGCGAGGCCCGAGACGAAGAGCGCCACGGCCAGAAACGGAAGGTTCCCGGCCAGTAGGAGGGGGATCATACTCACGGCCATCGCACAGATGCCCAGTACCCACCTGCGTTCTGTCCGGCCCTTGAGATGGAGCAGCCCGAAGACGATGCCGGCCAGGCAGGATCCGGCCGCCCAGATGGCCAGAATGAAGCTGGCGGCGGACTTGTGGCCCTGCTCCTCGGCGAAGGCCAGGGTGGACACGTCGATGGAGCCGAAGATCGCACCGGTGGCCACGAAGGTGGCCGTCAGCACCTGCAGACCGGGGGAGCGCAGGGCCGACGTGTGCTTCGCCTCCGCCCCGCGCGGGTGCGGGGCGGGCTCGGTGGAGCGCTGCGCGGTGAGCAGCCAGACGCCGACGAGCAGGCAGACGGCCGCGATCAGCGGTCCGGCCTCGGGGAACCAGGTGGTGGAGAGTCCGATGGCGAGGATCGGGCCGAAGATGAAGCAGACCTCGTCGACGACGGACTCGAAGGAGTACGCGGTGTGCAGCTCGCGGGGGGAGTCCCGGTAGAGCGTGGTCCAGCGGGCGCGGACCATCGAGCCGACGCTCGGTACGCAGCCCGCGATCGCGGCGAAGACGAAGAGGGTCCAGTCGGGGAGGCCGTTCGCGGCGGCCAGCAGCAGTCCGGTGACCGCGGCGACGGAGACCAGCGTGGCGGGGCGCAGGACCCGGCGCTGTCCGTACTGGTCGACCAGCCGGGAGACCTGGGGGCCGATCACCGCGGCGGCGAGGGCCAGGGTGCCGGTCAGGGCGCTGGCCATCGCGTAGCGCCCGGTGATCTCGGAGATCATCGTCAGGATACCGACGCCCACCATGGAGATCGGCAGCCGGCCTATGAGGCCGGCGGCACTGAACCCCTTGGTGCCGGGGGCCGCGAAGATCGCGCGATAGGGACTGGGCAAGGTGTCTCCGTAAGGGACGTCGTCGGCCCATACAGGTTACGGCCGCCGTCACGGGACCCGCACGGGGACCGGACGCGGGAGTCCCGTCCGGCCAAGTGAACTTAGGGTCACCTTACCTGCGACGCGTCCGCGATGCGGACCGGGCGGTTCTCCCCGGCGAAGCCCGGGTGGCAGGATTCGAGGCATGTCAGACCAGCTCCGTGCCCCCGAAGCGCCCGTGGCCGAAGGCCTCGCCGCTCCCTACGACGCCCTCCTGCTGCTGTCCTTCGGCGGCCCCGAGGGACCCGACGACGTCGTGCCGTTCCTGGAGAACGTCACCCGCGGGCGCGGGATCCCGCGCGAGCGGCTCAAGGAGGTCGGGCAGCACTACTTCGGCTTCGGCGGCGTCAGCCCCATCAACGGGCAGAACCGCGAGCTGCTGGACGCGCTGCGCAAGGACTTCGCCGGGCACGGGCTGGACCTGCCCGTGTACTGGGGCAACCGGAACTGGGCCCCGTACCTGACCGACGTGCTGCGCGAGATGGCCGCCGACGGGCGCCGCCGCATCGCCGTCCTGGCCACCAGCGCCTACGCCTCGTACTCGGGCTGCCGCCAGTACCGCGAGAACCTCGCGGACGCCCTGGCGGCCCTCGCCGAGGAGGGCGTGGCCGAACTGCCCCGGGTCGACAAGCTGCGGCACTACTTCAACCACCCCGGCTTCGTGCAGCCCATGATCGACGGCGTGCTCGCCTCGCTGGCCGGGCTGCCGGACGCGGTCCGCGACGGCGCGCACCTGGTCTTCACCACCCACTCCATCCCGACCGCGGCCGCCGACGCCTCGGGCCCCGTGGAGGAGCACGGTGAGGGCGGCGCCTACGTCAGGCAGCACCTGGACGTGGCAGGGGTGATCGCCGACGCGGTCCGGGCGGAGACGGGAACCGAACGGCCCTGGGAACTCGTTTACCAGTCGCGCAGCGGCGCCCCGCACATCCCGTGGCTGGAGCCCGACATCTGCGACCACCTGGAGGCCCTGCACGGGGCGGGCGCTCCGGCGGCGGTGATGGTGCCGATCGGCTTCGTCTCCGACCACATGGAGGTCCTCTACGACCTCGACACCGAGGCCACGGCGAAGGCCGCCGAACTGGGCCTGCCCGTCGCCCGGTCGGCGACGGTCGGCGCGGACCCGCGGTTCGCGGCGGCCGTGCGCGAGCTCCTGCTGGAGCGGGCCGCGGCGGAGCGGGGCGAGGACGTGGAGCGCTGCGCGCTGGGCCTGCTGGGCCCGAGTCATGATCTGTGTGCCGTGGGCTGCTGCCCGGCGAGGGGGCCCCGGCCCGCCGCCGCGGGCGCGGACAGCCCGTACGCGTGAGGGAGAGGGAACGTGATCCCCGAAGAGTTGAAGGCCGAACTGCTGGAAGTGGCCCGGGAGGCCGCCCGGCAGGCGGGTGAGCTGCTGCGCGACGGGCGCCCCGCCGACCTGGCGGTGGCGGCGACGAAGAGCAGCCCGATCGACGTGGTGACCGAGATGGACATCGCGGCCGAGAAGCTCATCACGGGCCTGCTCGCGGAGCGCCGGCCCGAGGACGGCCTGCTCGGCGAGGAGGGTTCCGACACCCCGGGCACGAGCGGGGTCCGCTGGGTCATCGACCCGCTGGACGGCACGGTGAACTACCTCTACGGGCTGCCGAGCTGGGGCGTCTCCATCGCCGCCGAGTACCACGGCGAGACCGTGGTCGGCGTCGTCGCGGCGCCGATGCGCGGCGAGACGTACCACGCCGTGCTCGGGGGCGGCGCGTGGAAGGGCGGCGAGCGGCTGGCCTGCCGCACCGACGCGCCGCTGGACCAGGCGCTGCTGAGCACCGGCTTCGCGTACGTCCAGACGCGGCGGGCCCACCAGGCGGACGTCGCACAGCGGATCATCCCGCTGGTCCGGGACATCCGGCGGGGCGGCTCGGCGGCGCTGGACCTGTGTGACGTGGCCGCGGGACGCCTCGACGGGCATTACGAGCGCGGGCTCAATCCGTGGGACCTGGCCGCGGGCGAGCTCATCGCCCGGGAGGCCGGCGCGCTGACGGGCGGCCGGCCCGGGGAGCGCGCCTCCTTCGAGCTGACGCTCGCGGCCTCCCCGGCGGTGTTCGCCTCGCTCCAGCCGCTGCTGGAGGAAGCCGGGGCCTGGCACGACTGACGGCACGGAAAGGGCCCCGGCCGCCGAGGACGGCGGCCGGGGCCCGGGTCGAGCCGGTGTTCCGAAGCCGACGGGTCAGGCGGCGGACACGGCGACGCCGTGTTCCGCCGCGAGCCGCTGGAGATCTTCCAGCTCGGCCTGCTCCACATCCGCGAGGTAGTCGTCGCCCGTCTCACGGGCCTTGCTGAGGTCCGTCTGCGTGGCTTTGATGCGCTGCAGAAGACCCGCGGTGAATGCGTCCATGGTGGGTGCGCCCCCTCTTCGTGGGTCGGCGGCGGACGAGCACGGGGCAGTCCGCCGTCAGGGAGTGGTTGGGGTGTGCTGACGTCCTCCCCGGCGCCCAGGTCCCAGAAACCTCGTAAGACGAGGGAATCCTCACCTCCACCCCATCCACACCCCTCATCCACCCCGCACACCCCTCCCCGGACGGGCCTCAGGGGCGCCTTACAGCCGGTTTACGGCCGAAACCGGCAGGATGGAGGCGCAATACACGTGTGCCCTTCTGGGCTCGAAGGAAGGAAACGACGTGCGCGTACTCGTCGTCGAGGACGAGCAGCTGCTCGCCGATGCGGTGGCCACCGGCCTGCGCCGGGAGGCCATGGCCGTGGACGTCGTGTACGACGGCGCCGCGGCCTTGGAGCGCGTCGGGGTGAACGACTACGACGTGGTCGTGCTCGACCGGGACCTTCCCCTGGTGCACGGCGACGACGTCTGCCGCCGGATCATCGAACTCGGCATGCCCACCCGGGTGCTCATGCTCACCGCCTCCGGCGACGTGAGCGACCGGGTCGAGGGCCTGGAGCTGGGGGCGGACGACTACCTGCCCAAGCCCTTCGCCTTCACCGAGCTGACCGCCCGCGTCCGGGCGCTGGGCCGGCGGACGACCGTGGCGCTGCCGCCGGTGCTGGAACGGGCCGGGATCAAGCTGGACCCCAACCGGCGCGAGGTGTTCCGGGAGGGCAAGGAGGTCCAGCTGGCGCCGAAGGAGTTCGCGGTGCTGGAGGTGCTCATGCGCAGCGAGGGGACCGTGGTCTCCGCCGAGCAGCTGCTGGAGAAGGCCTGGGACGAGAACACCGACCCGTTCACCAACGTGGTCCGGGTGACCGTCATGACCCTGCGCCGCAAACTCGGCGAGCCGCCCGTCATCGTGACGGTGCCCGGCTCCGGATATCGGATCTGAGCCGGATGGCCGCGACCCCCGCGCCGCCGGCGGCGCCACCGAAACCGACCTGGGACCCCGGCCAGCCCGAGGGTCCCTTCCCTTGGCTGAGACCGACCATCCGGATACGGCTCACGCTGCTGTACGGCGGCATGTTCCTGATCGCCGGGATCCTGCTGCTGTCGATCATCTACCTGCTGGCCGCCCAGGCGCTGCGGGAGGGCAACGCGCTCCCGTTCAAGATCGTGGGCGGTCAGAAGGTCGAGGTCTCCAGCACCACCTGTTCCGGGGTGGGCATCGACCAGTCGATCGACCAGTTCAACGCCGCCATCGGGCAGTGCATCCTCGACCAGCGCAAGCACGCCCTCGACGACCTGCTGCGCCGGTCGCTGATGGCCCTCCTGGGCCTCAGCATCATCGCCTTCGCCTTCGGCTACGCGATGGCCGGCCGGGTGCTCTCGCCGCTGGGCAAGATCACCCGCACCGCCCGCCGCGTGGTCGGTTCCGACCTGACCCGGCGGATCGAGCTGGACGGGCCGGACGACGAACTGAAGGAGCTGGCCGACACCTTCGACGAGATGCTGGACCGGCTGGAGCGGGCCTTCACGGCCCAGCAACGGTTCGTGGCCAATGCCTCGCACGAGCTGAGGACCCCGCTGGCGATCAACCGGACGCTGCTGGAGGTCCACCTCTCGGATCCCGGAGCCCCGGTGGAGCTCCAGCAGCTGGGCAAGACCCTGCTGGCCACCAACGAGCGCAGCGAGCAGCTGGTCGAGGGCCTGCTGCTGCTGGCCCGCAGCGAGAACCAGATCGTCGAGCGCAAACCGGTCGACCTGGCGGAGGTCGCCTCGCGCGCCATCGACCAGGCGCGCGGGGAGGCCGCCGCCAAGGGTGTGGAGATCCGCGGCGAGCGGGCGCTGGCCGTGGTCCAGGGCAACGGCGTGCTGCTGGAGCGGATCGCCCTCAACCTGGTGCAGAACGCCGTCCGGTACAACGTGCCGGAGGGCGGCTGGGTGGAGGTCACGACCGAGGTCCAGCACGGCCAGGCGGTGCTCCTCGTCTCGAACACGGGTCCGGTGGTTCCCGCGTACGAGGTGGACAACCTCTTCGAGCCCTTCAGGCGGCTGCGTACGGAGCGCACGGGCAGCGACAAGGGTGTCGGGCTCGGTCTGTCGATCGCGCGCTCCGTGGCGCGCGCACACGGCGGCCGCATCCTCGCGACGCCGCGCGAGGGCGGTGGCCTCGTGATGCGTGTCACGTTGCCCCTTTGATCCACCCGGAACCGTGTTCGCTGTCAGCGGAATGGCGGGGTGGGACGATGGATGGTAGTTGTGTGATCGATCACATTGCCGAGTGTCCGGTCATGTGCGTTCAGTGATGCCGGTGAGGCCGGAAAGCCCGGGAAGTCCGGGTTTCCGGCCCCCCTGGTGGCGGGAAATACACGGGGTGGCGTTTGTGCAAGACGGCCCCCGGACCGTGTACGGTCCCGGTCGTCATCCCAGCCACAAGCTCCTTCGGGCGTGCGGCTGGGTGTCGATTGAGTAACAGACCTTGATGTGAGGCAAAATCTCCGCCTCAGGTCGGGCACAAGTCCGGCCTCTCGCGCGTTACGTGCGCTGAGACACCGCTAAATCCCAGAGGGGGAGAGCGAAAAAATGGCAACGGACTACGACACCCCACGCAAGACCGACGATGACGTCGACAACGACAGCATCGAAGAGCTGAAGGCCCGGCGCAGCGAGAAGTCGTCCTCGAACGTCGACGTCGAGGACTTCGACGGCGCCGAGAGCCTGGAGCTTCCCGGTGCGGACCTTTCCAACGAGGAACTGGCCGTCCGGGTCCTCCCGAAGCAGGCGGACGAGTTCACCTGCATGAGCTGCTTCCTGGTGCACCACCGCAGCCAGCTGGCACGGGAGAAGAACGGCCAGCCGATCTGCCGCGACTGCGACTGAGGCTCGGCGGTGACCGGCTCGACGCCCTTTCGGAAGCGACGCTTCCGGAAATCCGGCGGTCCGGCGGAGACGAGCGTGGTGGCCACGGGCCCGGAAACGGGCCCCGGCACCCCCGCCGCCCCGCCCCTCGACACGACCGTCGTGCCCTTCGGCACCGCCCAGGCGGTGCCGCCGGCCACAGCGGCCGACGAGGGGTCCCGGGAGCGCAAGCCCGGGGCCGGCCGGATGCAAGCCGTCAAGAACGGTGTGCGCAAGGGCGGCGAAAGCGCGAAGGCCGCCGCCCTGTACATCGCCGACCGCATCATCGAGAACGCACCGCGCGTTCCGGTCCGGGACCTCGCGACCCTGCGCGCGCAGTTCCCGGGTCTCGACCCCGATCAACTGGCCGACAAGCTGATCGCCGGGGCCGCCCATGCCACCTCGACGGTCGGCGCGGGCATCGGCGCCGCGGCGATGCTGCCGGTTCCGCCCGCCATGCCGGCGGAGCTGGCCGCGGAGATCACCGCCGTCGCCGCGATCGAACTCAAGCTCGTCGCCGAGCTCCACGAGGTCTACGGGCAGCGGCCGCCCGGCGCCCTGAAGGACCGCACCTCCGCCTACCTGACGGCATGGACCGAGGAGCGCGGGATCGACCTGACCAAGCCGACGACGCTGAACGCGGCGCTCGGCGGGCAGATGAAGCGCGAACTGCGCCAGCAGATCATGAAGCGGATGTTCCGCAACCTGCCCAACCTGATGCCGTTCATGGTCGGCGCTGCCGTCGGCGCGGTCATGAACCGCCGGGACACCCGGAAACTCGCCGACAAGGTGCGTACGGACCTGCGCAGACGGGCCGTGCCCTGGGAGTACCTCCCGCAGTCCCCGCCCCTTGACGGCCCCTCCCAGCCCCTTCCCGGGGCACGTAGGCCCGCACTGGAGGGCCCGGAGCGCGAGCGGCACTGAAAGCCCGCCGCCGTAACGCGGTCCCGGACCGCGGACCTGACCCCGGACCGTGACCCCGCCGGGGGACCGGGGCCGCCCTCAGGCGCCGGTGGCCGGGACGTCCTGCGCCGCGCGGATGGCCGCCGCCAGGGCCCGGGGCTCGCGGGTGGACACGTACACGTAGGGCGTCGGGTCCGCCGGGTCGGTGACCTCGACGCGGACCGCCGTGGGCACGTAGCTGCGCATCAGCATGAAGGCGCGGACGTCGGCCTTGTACGTGCGCCAGGCGCGGGCCTCCTCCGCCTCCAGGACCTCCGGTTCGCCGAGCGCCGTCACCGGGATCCGCGCCTCGCCCGCCGCCAGCGAGCCGTTCACCACGCGCACGCGCGCGGAACCGTACGAACTGACCAGCAGCGCCGCCAGTGCCGTTCCGCCGACCAGCCCTGCCAGCAGCGGCAGGGTGCCCAGCGGGAGCAGCGTCAGCGCGCACGCCAGCCCGGTCAGGGCGGCGACGCCCCACCAGGAGCGGGGGGCGGACAGTCGTTCGTCGTGGTGCGCGGGGGAGAGCTGCATACACCCAAGCCTCCCACGAGGCGACCGGCGGGTAGCCGCGCGGGTAAGGTCAGCGGCTGTGAGTGGACGAAACACAGCGTTGACGCCCCCGGCCGATGCCGCCGCGCCGGTCCGGCATCCCGACGCACCGGCACCCGGCGAGCTCCTCGGCGCGCACTACGAACACTGCTTCGGGTGCGGCGGGGGGCAGCCGCACGGGCTCCATCTGGAGGCCCGCGCGGGCGAGGGCGTGCGCATCACCGCCGAGTTCACCGTCAGGCCCGCTCACCA
This sequence comes from Streptomyces sp. NPDC031479, assembly GCF_055581065.1. Taxonomy (NCBI): domain Bacteria; kingdom Bacillati; phylum Actinomycetota; class Actinomycetes; order Kitasatosporales; family Streptomycetaceae; genus Streptomyces; species Streptomyces sp. NPDC031479. Next base: position 6,610 of record NZ_JBVIKC010000021.1, on the reverse strand, counting down.
GGGCGCGCCCGGACTCGCCCACGGCGGGGTCCTGGCGACCGCGCTCGACGAGACGCTCGGCTCCCTGAACTGGCTGCTGCGCGTGATCGCGGTGACCGGCCGGCTGGAGACGGACTTCGTGCGGCCCGTGCCCGTGGGCACCGTGCTGTACCTGGAGGCCGAGGTCACCGCCGTCGCCGGACGGAAGATCTACTCCACGGCGGTGGGCCGGATAGGCGGCCCGGACGGCCCGGTCGCCGTCCGCGCGGACGCGCTCTTCATCGAGGTGAAGGTCGACCACTTCATCGACAACGGTCGGCCCGAGGAGATCCGGGCGGCGATGGCCGACCCGGACCAGGTCAGGCGCACCCGCGCCTTCGAGGTGAACCCCTGATGCCCCAGAACAACCACGCACCCCGTCATGACGTCGACGTGCTGATCCGCCGAGTCGACCCCGAGGTGCCCCTCCCGTCCTACGGTCACCCCGGCGACGCCGGCTGCGACCTGGTGACCACGGTCGCCGCCGAGCTGGAACCCGGGGAGCGGGCCGTGCTGCCCACCGGCGTCTCCATCGCGCTGCCCGACGGGTACGCCGCCTTCGTGCACCCGCGCTCGGGCCTGGCCGCCCGCTGCGGGCTCGCGCTCGTGAATGCCCCGGGGACGGTGGATGCCGGGTACCGTGGGGAAATCAAGGTGATCGTGGTCAATCTCGACCCTCGCGAGAGCGTCAGGTTCGAGCGTTTCGACCGCATTGCCCAGCTGGTTGTCCAGCGGGTCGAGAAGGTGCGCTTCCACGAGGTGGAGGAGCTTCCCGGCTCGGCCCGGGCCGACGGGGGGTTCGGCTCCACCGGCGGTCATGCGGCCGTGGCCGGATCCGGCGCTGGTCAGCAGGGTGGGAATGGCTACGCTTCGGTCGTAACCGACCGGGAAGGACAGTGACGTGTTCGGACGTCGCAAGAAGAACGACTCCGTCAAGGACGGCGGCGCGGCCGAGCAGGTCGACGGCGTGCGCGCCGATGAGCCGGCCGATGGACTCGACTCCGCCAAGCCGCGCAGGCTGAACCTGCCTCCGGCCCCGCGTCCCGACGGCCCGTGGGACGTTTCCGAGGTGCCCGGCAACCCGGCCGAGGGCCGGGTCGACCTGGGCGGCATCCTCGTACCCGGTGTCGAGGGCATGGAACTGCGCGTCGAGGTCGCCGGGGACGCGATCGTGGCCGCGACCGTGGTCCTCGGCGACAGCGCGGTGCAGCTCCAGGCCTTCGCCGCGCCCAAGAAGGAGGGCATCTGGGGCGAGGTCCGCGAGGAGATCGCCTCGGGGATCACCCAGCAGGGCGGCATCATCGACGAGGTCGAGGGCCCGCTGGGCTGGGAGCTGCGCGCGCAGGTCCCCGTTCCGCTGCCCGACGGCCAGACGGGCGCCCAGCTGGTGCGCTTCGTCGGCGTCGACGGCCCCCGCTGGTTCCTGCGCGGTGTCATCTCCGGCCAGGGCGCGGTGCGCCCGGAGTCGGCCGGCGTGCTGGAGAACATCTTCCGGGAGACCGTCGTCCTGCGCGGCGAGGGCCCGATGGCCCCGCGCGACCCCATCGTCCTGAAGCTGCCGAACGACGCCCAGATGGTGCCGGACGGTGTGCAGACGGCCGAGGACCAGGAGGGCTCCCGCTTCTCCGGCGGCATGGGCCAGCTGGAGCGCGGCCCGGAGATCACCGAGGTCCGCTGACCGCCGGGGACCCCGGGGGACCGTGAGGTCCCCGGGGCTCCGCTCGTGGCCGGCGGGCCCCGCACTCCACGGTGCGGGGCCCGCCGGCCTTCGTGTTCCCCGGTGCCGGCCCGCCGGCCTTCGTGCCCCACCGGCCCCGCGTGCCGGGCATCCGGCGCGTCAGGGATGCGTCAGGGATGGGTCCGGGGCGACCGATCGGTGCGTGAACTGCGGTGATGTCCCGGAGAATGAGCGCATGGGACGCGGCAGGCTAAGGATCTATCTCGGCGCGGCACCCGGTGTGGGCAAGACGTACGCCATGCTCTCGGAGGGCCACCGCCGGGTGGAGCGGGGCGGCGACTGCGTCGTCGGCTTCGTCGAGCACCACGGGCGGGCGCGCACCGAGGTGGTGCTGCACGGACTCGAACAGGTGCCGCGCAGAGAGCTCGCGTACCGCGGTGCCTCCTTCACCGAGATGGACGTGGACGCGGTGCTGGCGCGGCGGCCGGCCGTCGCTCTGGTGGACGAGCTCGCCCACACCAACGTCCCCGGCTCGCGCAACGTCAAGCGCTGGCAGGACGTCGAGGAACTGCTCCGGGCCGGGATCGACGTGGTGTCCACCGTCAACATCCAGCACCTGGAGTCGCTCGGCGACGTGGTCGAGTCGATCACCGGGGTGCGCCAGCGCGAGACCGTCCCGGACGAGGTGGTCCGGCGGGCGGACCAGATCGAGCTCGTCGACATGTCCCCGCAGGCCCTGCGCCGCCGGATGGCCCACGGCAACATCTACCGGCCCGACAAGGTCGACGCGGCCCTGTCGAACTACTTCCGGCCCGGGAACCTCACCGCGTTGCGCGAGCTGGCGCTGCTGTGGGTGGCCGACCGGGTGGACGAGTACCTCCAGGAGTACCGGGGCGAGCACGGCATCCGCTCGACCTGGCAGGCCCGTGAGCGGATCGTCGTCGGGCTCACCGGCGGTCCGGAGGGGCGCACGCTGATCCGGCGGGCCTCCCGGATGGCCGCCAAGGCCTCCGGCAGCGAGGTCCTCGCCGTCTACATCGCCCGCAGCGACGGGCTCACCTCGGCCTCGCCGAAGGAGCTCGCGGTCCAGCGGACCCTGGTCGAAGACCTTGGCGGAACGTTTCACCATGTGATCGGCGACAACATCCCCGAATCCCTCCTGGAATTCGCCCGCGGGGTCAACGCCACCCAGGTCGTGCTGGGCTCCAGCCGCCGCAAGGCCTGGCAGTACGTGCTCGGGCCGGGCGTGGGCGCCACCGTGGCCCGCGACTCGGGTCCCGACCTCGACGTGCACATCGTCACCCACGAGGAGGTGGCCAGGGGCCGCGGGCTGCCGGTGGCCCGCTCGACCGCCCGGCTCGGACGGTCCAGGGTCGTGGCCGGCTGGCTGGTCGGGGTGGTCCTCCCGGCGCTGCTGTGCGTCCTGCTCACGCACATCAACGCGAACCCGGGCCTGGCCAACGAGATGCTCCTCTTCCTGGCCCTGACGGTGGCGGCCGCGCTGGTGGGCGGACTCTGGCCGGCCCTGGCCTCGGCCGCCCTCGGCTCGCTGCTGCTGAACTACTTCTTCGCCCCTCCGGTACACCGGTTCACGATCTCCGACCCGCGCAACATCATGGCCATCGTCGTGTTCTTCGGGGTCGCGGTCTCGGTCGCGTCCGTGGTGGACCTGGCGGCCCGGCGCACGCACCAGGCGGCCCGGCTGCGCGCGGAGTCCGAGATCCTCTCCTTCCTGGCCGGGAGCGTGCTGCGCGGCGAGACCGCCCTGGACGCGCTGCTGGAGCGGGTGCGCGAGACCTTCGCGATGGAGTCCGTGGCCCTGCTGGAGCGGGCCGGGGACGTCGAGCCCTGGACCCGGGCCTGCAGCGTGGGCCCGAACCCGGCCGCCCGGCCCGAGGACGCCGACGTGGACATGCCGATCGGCGACCACATGGCCCTGGCCCTGTCCGGCCGGGTGCTGCCCGCCGAGGACCGCCGGGTGCTCGGCGCGTTCGCCGCCCAGGCCGCCGTGGTGCTGGACCGCCAGCGGCTCGTCGGGGAGGCCGAGGAGGCCCGTCGGCTGGCCGAGGGCAACCGGATCCGGACGGCCCTGCTGGCCGCCGTCAGCCACGACCTGCGGACGCCCCTGGCCTCCATCAAGGCGTCGGTGTCGTCCTTGCGCTCCGATGACGTGGAGTGGTCCGAGGAGGACCGGGCCGAGCTGCTCGAAGGGATCGAGGACGGCGCCGACCGGCTGGACCACCTCGTGGGCAACCTGCTGGACATGTCCCGCCTCCAGACCGGCACCGTGACCCCGCTGATCCGGGAGATCGACCTCGACGAGGTGGTCCCGATGGCGCTGGGCGGCGTACCGGACGACAGCGTGCTGCTGGACGTCCCGGAATCCCTGCCGATGGTGGCCGTGGACCCGGGGCTGCTGGAGCGCAGCGTGGCCAACGTCGTGGAGAACGCCGTCAAGTACAGCCCCCGGGGGCAACCCGTGCTCGTCGCGGCCAGCTTCCTCGGCGACCGGGTCGAGGTCCGGGTCGTGGACCGCGGGCCCGGGGTGCCGGACGAGGCCAAGGACAGGATCTTCGCCCCCTTCCAGCGGTACGGGGACGCCCCGCGCGGCACCGGGGTGGGCCTCGGGCTGGCCGTGGCCCGGGGCTTCGCCGAGGCGATGGACGGCACCCTCGCCGCCGAGGACACGCCCGGGGGCGGCCTGACAATGGTGCTCACCCTGCGCGCGGCGACCCGGGACGCCCCGGCCGCGGACGGGGCGGAGGCCGTGGGGGCGGCCTCCGCGGCACGCGCGGGACAGACACCGGCCCCGGCTCCGAAGGGAGCCGGGGACCACTCCGAACGACAGAAAGCAGGACCCCAATGACCCGGGTGCTCGTGGTGGACGACGAGCCGCAGATCGTCCGAGCCCTCGTGATCAACCTGAAGGCGCGCCGGTACGAGGTCGACGCCGCGGCCGACGGGGCCCAGGCCCTGGAACTCGCGGCGGCCCGCCACCCCGACGTGGTCGTCCTCGACCTCGGCCTGCCCGACATGGACGGGGTCGAGGTGATCAGGGGGCTGCGGGGCTGGACCAGGGTGCCGATCCTGGTGCTCTCCGCCCGGCACAGCTCCGACGAGAAGGTCGAGGCCCTCGACGCGGGCGCCGACGACTACGTCACCAAGCCCTTCGGCATGGACGAGCTGCTGGCCCGCCTGCGCGCGGCCGTGCGCCGGGCCGAGCCGGCGGCCGGGGCGGCCGAGGACGAGGTGGTGGTCGAGACCGAGGGGTTCACGGTGGACCTCGCCGCCAAGAAGGCGGTGCGCGAGGGACGCGACGTACGCCTCACCCCCACCGAGTGGCACCTGCTGGAGGTGCTGGTCCGCAACGGCGGGAAGCTCGTCAGCCAGAAGCAGCTGCTCCAGGAGGTCTGGGGGCCCTCGTACGGGACGGAGAGCAACTACCTGCGGGTCTACATGGCGCAACTGCGCCGCAAGCTGGAGGCCGACCCCTCGCATCCCCGCCACTTCATCACCGAACCGGGCATGGGATACCGCTTCGAGAGGTAGCGGGGGCGCCGGTAGGCTTCCGGTATGAGTGCTGAACCGCGTCCCGAGAAGCCCGCGAAGCCGGCCCGGCCGGCGGGCCGGTTCCGCCGGATGATCGAACGGCTGTCCACCTCCCAGGAGGAGCTGCATTCGGCGGAGCTGCAGGAGGACGCAGAAGCCGCGGGGTGCACGCGGATCTGCGACTGCCACGACCGCCAGATAGTCAAGGTGACCGGAACCCTGCGTACGGTCACCCTGCGTCCGAGGGCGGGCGTCCCCGCCCTGGAGGCGGAGCTGTTCGACGGCTCGGCCCCGCTCGACGTGGTGTGGCTCGGACGTCGCTCGATCGTGGGAATCGAACCCGGGCGGCGCATGATCGCCTCCGGGCGGATCTCGATGAGTCATGGGCGCCGGGTCCTCTTCAACCCGAAGTACGAACTCCGACCGCTCGGACAGGAGCACTGACCGGTGACGTCATTCGACCGCTCGTCCCCCCCGCCGAATCCGCAGGACCCCGCGGCCGACCAGAAGGCCGTGACGCAGGCGGCCCTCTTCGACGCGTTCGGCGGCATCCGGGGCACCGTGGAGACGATGCTCCCCGGCCTGCTCTTCGTGATGATCTACACGATCAACAAGGACGTGAGGTCCTCGGCCATCGCGGCGGGCGCGGTGGCCGTCCTGCTGGTGATCGTCCGGCTGCTGCGCAAGGACACCGTCAAACACGCCTTCAGCGGTGTGTTCGGCGTGGGCGTGGGCGTGGCCTTCGCCCTGTTCACGGGCAGCGCCAAGGGCTTCTACCTGCCGGGCATGATCTACGGTGCCGGCCTGGGCGTGGCCTTCACGCTGTCGGCGCTCGTGGGCTTCCCGCTGCTGGGCGTGATCCTCGGACCGGTCTTCAAGGAGAACCTGTCCTGGCGCACCCGCAACCCGGGGCGCAAGAAGGCCTACACCAAGGCCAGCCTGGCCTGGGGCATCATCTTCCTCGCCAAGTACGCGATCCTCTTCCCGCTGTACTGGTGGGGTGACGCCACGCAGCTGGGCTGGGTGCTGATCGCGCTGAAGCTGCCGCCGATGGTGCTGGCCGTGTACTTCACCTGGGTCTTCCTCGCCAAGGCGCCGCCGCCGATCGACGTCATCGCCGAGTACGAGGCCGACGAGGCCGCGGAGAAGGCGGCCAAGGCCGCCGCGCGCGAGCGGGGCGTCTGACACCGTCCGCGCCCGGCGCCCGGCGCTTGGCCACGGCCACGGACACGGCGAAGGGGGGGGGGGGGGGGGGGGTTCCCCCCCCCCCCCCCCCCCCCGGCTCCCCCCCCCCCCGCCCTGAGGGGGGTCCCCACACTCTCCCCCCGCGGCCTGGCGGACCACAAGAGGGAACCCTTCCCAGGT
>NZ_JBVIKC010000020.1:0-146418 GCF_055581065.1 Streptomyces sp. NPDC031479 | reverse complement strand
GCGACGCGACCGAAGGGAGCGCCCTTGAGGGACCGGCCCGACACGGAAGGACAGTGGACTGGCGGGACGCCCCCAGCCCTCCCCAGACCCGGACCAAGGGTGCACCGCCCACCCCCGACCCCGACCCCGACCCCACCCAGCACACAAACCCCCCGGCCCCCTAACCCCCCAGCAGCCGCCCCCAGCGCCTGCGCTCCGTGGCCAGGCAGGCCGTCGCCAGGGCCGTCACGGCCACCGCCGCCCAGGCCGGCCAGGCCGCCCAGGCGGCCGCGACCGCAGCCACCAGCTGGAGCAGCACCAGCGCCACCGTCACCGCGCCCGGCACCGGGACGATCACCTGGGTCTTGTCGCCGGGCGTGGCGAACAGGGTCGGCAGGCCGATCAGCACGACCACGGAGCCCGCCGCCGCCCAGGCCGACCAGCCGGCCAGGGCCCAGGGGGTGGCCACCCAGGCGCAGAGCTCCGTGGCGAACCGGAACACGGACGCCACGTCGGGCGCCCCGGCACCCCCGGGCCCTCCCCCGGCCCCTCCCCCGGCCCCGGCCCCGGCCCCGCCCACCGCATCCCCCACCGCATCCCCCACGACGTCCACCCCTCCGCTCGCACCGGCCGTTCCGTCGGCCCTCGCACCCGCCGTCGGGTCCACCACCCGACCCCGGCCGCAGCCACCCTAGAACCCGCCTCAAGTGACGAGCGCAACACCTCCGCCACCCCCGGCCCGGGCCCCACTCATTCCGCAGGTCACGGTGGCGGCGCGCCGCCGTTTCAAAGGGTGGACGGGGCCACCACCCCACCCATCGCGCGAAACAGGACATTTCCCTACACCACATTCGGCCGAATTGACCAAGCGGGCGGCCGCGGGGGGCCGTAAGCTCCCGTCATGCAGGTGATCCAGTCAACGAAACTCGCCAATGTCTGCTACGAGATCCGCGGCCCCGTCCTCGAAGAGGCGATGCGGCTCGAAGCTGCAGGTCATCGCATCCTCAAGCTCAACACCGGCAACCCCGCGGCCTTCGGCTTCGAGTGCCCGCCGGAGATCCTTGAGGACATGCTCCGCAACCTGGGCAACGCCCACGGCTACGGGGACGCGAAGGGGCTGCTGTCGGCGCGCCGCGCGGTCATGCAGCACTACCAGACCAAGGGCATCGACCTGGACGTCGAGGACATCTACCTCGGCAACGGCGTCTCCGAGCTGATCCAGATGTCGATGCAGGCGCTGCTCGACGACGGCGACGAGGTCCTCGTCCCCGCGCCGGACTACCCGCTGTGGACCGCCTCCGTCTCGCTGGCCGGCGGCACCGCCGTGCACTACCGGTGCGACGAGCAGTCCGACTGGATGCCCGACCTCGCCGACATCGAGCGCAAGATCACCGACCGCACCCGCGCCATCGTGATCATCAACCCGAACAACCCGACCGGCGCCGTCTACGACGACGAGATGCTCCGCGGGCTGACGGACATCGCGCGCCGCCACAACCTGGTCGTCTGCTCCGACGAGATCTACGACCGGATCCTCTACGACGGCACCACCCACACCAACACCGCCGCGATCGCCCCCGACCTGCTGACGCTGACCTTCAACGGACTGTCGAAGAACTACCGCGTCGCGGGCTACCGGGCCGGCTGGATGGCCGTCTGCGGCCCGAAGAAGCACGCCGCCTCGTACATCGAGGGCCTGACGATCCTCGCCAACATGCGCCTGTGCGCGAACATGCCCTCCCAGCACGCCGTCGCCACCGCCCTCGGCGGCCGGCAGTCGATCAACGACCTGGTCCTGCCGGGCGGACGGATCCTGGAACAGCGCAACGTCGCGTACGACCTGCTCACCCAGATCCCGGGCGTCACCTGCGTGAAGCCGAAGGGCGCGCTCTACGCCTTCCCGCGGCTCGACCCGTCCGTCTACAAGATCAAGGACGACCGGCAGATGGTCCTCGACCTGCTGCGGGCCGAAAAGATCATGGTCGTGCACGGTACGGGCTTCAACTGGCCCGAGCCCGACCACTTCCGCATCGTGACGCTGCCCAACGCGAAGGACCTCGCGGACGCGGTCACCCGGATCGGCAACTTCCTGGACGGATACAGCCAGCCGTAGAACAGCCGGCCACAGAGCAGCCGGCCACGGTGAAGCCGGGGGCGCCCCCGGAAGGCGCTCCAGCCACACTCCACCAGGATTCAACTCAACTTTAGACCGGTTCCAATGTAGGATGGTCTCCTGACCCAGCAGGAGGCCTCCTCATGTACGAGCCGATCCGCACCAAGCCGGTCGTCCACCATCGCGAGGGCGGCCACCACGGCGCATCCGACTACCCGCGCCGCAGTCGTGGCGAGGAGCTGGACATCCAGCTCGCCGGACACCTGTCGGCCCTGCTCACCCTGACCGACGAGCTCGCGCTCGACGAGGCCGCCGAGCAGATCGCCGCCCAGGTGACCCGTCTGCGCGGGGCCCGCCCGGCCCGCGCCGCGGGGGCCTCCGACGAGGACCCGGCGGTGCTGCACCGGCGCGCCCACGACCTCGCCGCCCGCGCCCTGCTCGTCGCCGCGTCCCGCGCCGACACCGCCGCCGCGATCCTCGCCGCCGAGCGCATGGACGCGCACGCCGCCGCCCTCGACTCCGTCGACCTGGCCGGCGCCCACTGACGGCCCCGGTCCGGGGCCGCGGAGGCTCCGGACCGGGTGCCACACCCCCGGGCCTACTCGGCGATCAGCCGGTCCCGCGAAGGTTCCAGGTCGTCAGCTCGCCTTCGACCAGGCCGTAGGTGCCCTCGTCGTAGCGGGTCGCGGTGACCTTCAGGACGGCGATCGGGGACTTCTCGTTCACGAGGCAGACGCTGTCGCCCTCGGCCACGGTCACCTCGGAGCGGGACTGCGTGGCCAGGAGGTCCTTGCAGCCCTGCGGCGTCGGCGCCGAGGCGTCCGTCCAGAGGGCGGCGGTGCCCTTGACCGTCATCGAACTGGATCCGCTGCGGGCGGCGGCCGGGCGGTAGCCGAAGGTGGAACCGTCGCCCCTGCGGGGCGGGTTCTGGGTCAGGTCGATGCCCTCCAGCCCGAGGACGATCTTGCCCGACCAGCGGACGGAGGCGGGGGCGCCCGCACCCGCACCCGTACCCGCCCCCGTACCCGTGCCGCCCGCGGCCGGACTCGAAGCGGTCTGCGGCGCCGGGAGGGAGACCCCGGTGGGGGGCGCGACGGCCGCCGGGGCGGACGAGTTGCCGGAGAAGGCGGCGATGGCGCTCGCCACACCGGCGATGGCGCTCACCACGGCGGCCCCGGCCGCCCAGAGCTTGGCCCGCGAAGGCCCCGCGGGGGCCGGAAACGCCGGCGGCGAGGACGGCGGTTGCGTCGGATCCGACATGTTTCCCCCTGAGCTCCCTGAACGACCCCCGAGACGATAGCAATTGAAGGTCATGTGGAGGGCCGCGATAGGCCTCGATAGGCCGCGCTACGGCCGCCCGGGGCTCAGCGGGACGGCGGTGCGGGCGCCACGCCGGCGATCCCGCACCACGGGGCCGTGGACGGGGGCCAGACCGGGCCGATGGCCTCTGACTGGGCCGGGGCGGCCGGGCTGAGGCCCGGGACGCCGATCAGGGCGCGGGCCGTGCGGGCGTCGGGGGCGGGGGGTTCGCGGTCGCGGAACTCGACCGTGACGACGTACGAGCCCGTGCCCCGTGCCTCCACCGTCGCCACCACGCGGCGGCTCGCCGGGTCGACGCGGCAGGCGGTGACCCGTACGTCCGGCGGGGGCGGGGCGGCGGCGGGGCCGTCACCGCCGCTGGCCCATACGTAGAGGCCCAGTGGGGCGAACACCAGCAGGCCCGCCACTCCCACCAGGCCGACGAGCCAGCCCTGCCACTTCAACGCGCTCACGCCCATGGCACGATCCTCCTCGGCCCCCGCCCGGCCCACCAGCACCCGCGGGCTCACACAGCATTTCGAAGTGGGACCGCCTGGCCACCCGGCGTTCACCCGACCCGCCGCGGAATGTGGGTTTCCGCGAGCACGCTGCACCCGTGAGACGCATCCTGGGAATCGCTCTGGCGGTCCTCCTGATCGGCGGCGTGATCGCCGTCATCGTCATCGGGGGCCACGGGCCAGACCGCACGCCAACGAAGAGCGTGCGCGGCGTCATCGGGTCGGAGAAGTCCGAGTTCTTCCGCGACCCCGACGTCACCAAGGCCCTCGCGGCCAAGGGTTACACCGTCAGGACCGAAACATCTGGTTCCTGGGCCATGGACCAGCTCGCCCTCAAGGAGTACGACTTCGCCTTCCCCAGCAGCAGTGAGCCGGCACAGGAGATCGAGTCTGCGGCCGGAGTCAAGGGCGCGCAGACCACCAAGCCCTTCTTCTCCCCCCTCGTTGTGATCGCCCGCGCCAACGCGGCCAAGGTGCTCGCCGACAACGGGCTCGTGAGGATGTCGGGGAAGAACTCCGGCACCCTGCTGATGGGGCCCTACCTGAAGGCCGCCGAGGAGGACCGCAACTGGCAGCAGCTGACGGGGGCGAACGCCTTCGCCGAGCTGGCCGGACGGGTCTTCATCAAGACCACCGACCCCGCCACCTCCAATTCCGGCGCCCTGTTCATCGCCGCCACCTCCAACGTCGCCAACAACGGCACCGTCGTCTCCGACGACGCCGGGATCACCCGTACCGCGCCCCTGCTCCGCAAGCTGATCTCGGTCCAGGGAGCACTGGAGCCCAGCACCGACGACCCCTTCCGGGCGTTCATCAGCGGCAGCGGCGAACCGCTGATCCTCGCCTACGAGTCCCAGGTGGCCTCGCTCCTGATCCAGAAGCAGGCCACCGGGGAGGCCGCCAACATGGTCGTGCTGTACCCGGACACCACCGTCAACTCCCCGCACACCTTCGTACCGATCAGCGAGAAGGCCAAGGAGCTCGGCACCCTCCTCGCCACCGATCCGAAGCTGCGCGAGCTGGCCGTACGCCACGGCTTCCGCCCGCAGGAGGGCGTCGCCGAGTTCACCACCGCGACCGCGCCGTACCCGGGCTACCTCAATCCGGGGCTGACCGGGATCCGCCAGGTCGGCGCACCGACCGTCAAGGTCCTGATGGCGCTGGCCGCACGCGCCAAGGGGCAGGGGGACACGCCATGACACTGACACCGCCCGAGGACGCCCCGCTCGTCCTCACCGCACCGGAGCCCGTCGCCCCCGTCCGCCGGGAGCAGGCCTCCGGGCTGGTCCCGCTGGAGGACGGGGTACGGGAGGAGATGGACCGCCGGGCCGGGGAGTACGTCGGCCGGCTCGCCGCGATCGACGTCCGCTCCCCCGAGTTCGCCACCCGGATCGGCGAGATCGCCGCGCTGGGGTCGGCCGACATGCGCGACGCCGCGCAGCAGTCGAACCGGATGCTGGACCGGGCCGTGCGCTCGCTCGGCGCCGGGGGCGGCGACGCGCAGGGCCGGGTCGCCGGGTCGCTCGTCGAACTGCGGCGCACCGTCGAGGACCTCGATCCGCGGGACGCGCCCGCCAAGGGGGCGCGCCGGCTGCTCGCGAAGCTGCCCGGCGGGAACCGGCTGCGCGACCACGTGGCCAAGTACGCCTCCTCGCAGGCCACCCTCAACCGGATCGTCGGCGCGCTGCGCGGCGGTCAGGACGAGCTGCGCCGCGACAACGCGGCCCTGCACACCGAGCGGGCCCGGCTGTGGGAGACCATGGGCAGGCTCCAGGAGCACGCGGTGCTCACGGAGGCGCTGGACGGCGCCGTCGAACAGCGGATCGCCGAGACGGAGCGGACGGATCCGCAGGGGGCGGACGCGATCCGCGCGGACGTGCTGTTCCCGGTGCGGCAGAAGCACCAGGACCTGCTGACGCAACTGGCGGTCTGCGCCCAGGGCTATCTGGCGATGGACGTGGTGCGGCGCAACAACGACGAGCTGATCAAGGGCGTCGACCGGGCCGCGACGACCACGGTGTCGGCGCTGCGGATCGCGGTGATGCTGGCCTCGGCCCTGGAGCACCAGCGCACGGTGGTCGAGCAGGTCAACGCGCTGAAGGGGACGACGGAGGAGCTGATCCGGGGGAACGCGGAGATGCTGGCCACCCGGAGCGGGGAGATCCAGCGGATCGCGGCGGACCCGGCGGTGGGGGCGGAGACGCTGCGGACGGCGTTCGCGCAGATCTACGAGACCCTCGACGCGATCGACTCCTTCAAGGTGCAGGCCACGGAGAACATGGCGGCGACGGTGGAGTCCCTGACGGGTGAGCTCCGGTCGGCTTCGGCCCACCTGGCCCGGACGCGGACCGCGGGCGCCCTGGAAGGCGGGGAGCGATGAGCCCGCGTACGGCGCGCACGCGCGCGCGGCTGATGGCGGCCGTGGCCCTGGCCGCGACGCTGCTGGGGGCGGCCGGCTGCACCTCCGACGGCCCGTCGGCGGCTTCCGGCGGTGCGGGTTCCGCGGGGTCCTCGGGGGCCGCGGGGTCTTCGGGCGGCGGGCCGAAGCAGCAGGAGTACAAGGAGGGCCGGCTGCGGGTGCTGGCCTCCAGCGAGCTCACCGACATGGAGCCGGTGCTGAAGGCGGCGAAGGCGGCGACCGGCGTCTCGGTCGACTTCACCTGGTCGGGGACGCTGGACGCGGCCGAGCAGGTGGCCTCCGGCACGGCGGACGGCAAGTACGACGCGATCTGGCTCTCGTCCAACGACTACCTGCGGCTGCGCCCGGAGGCGGCGTCGAAGCTGGCCAACGAGACGCCGGTGATGTCCTCGCCGGTGGCGGTCGGGGTGAAGCCGCAGGCGCTGGCCCGGCTGGGCTGGAAGCCGCAGGAGGTGACCTGGTCGGCGGTCGAGGAGGCCGTCGCCGCCGGGAAGCTGACGTACGGAATGACGGATCCGGTGCACTCCAACTCCGGTTTCTCCGCGCTGGTGTCGGTGGCCTCGGGCCTGTCGGGCGCGCAGTCGGCGCTGACCGACGCCGACGTGCGCACGGCGCAGCCGCGGCTGCGGGAGTTCTTCAAGGGGCAGAAGCTGACCTCGGGTTCCTCGGGCTGGCTGGTGACGGCGTACGCGAAGCGCGACGACGTGGACGCGCTGGTCAACTACGAGTCGGTGCTGCTGTCGATGAACGACCGGGCGAAGGAACCGCTGACGGTGATCCGGCCGAAGGACGGGGTGGTGACGGCGCACTATCCGCTGACGCTGCTGACGTCGGCCCCGGCCGGCGCGCGGGAGTCGGGCCGGCTGCTGACGGAGTACCTGCGGGGCGACGCCGCGCAGAAGGCCATCACGGAGAAGACCTTCCGGCGGCCGGTGGCGGCCGGGGTGGCCCCGGCGGCCGGGCTGGACGGGGAGAGACGGCGCGAGCTGCCGTTCCCGGGCTCGCGGTCGGTGGCGGACGGCCTGCTGGCCTCGTACGAGAACGAGCTGCGCCGGCCGTCGCGCACGGTGTACGTGCTGGACACCTCGGGTTCCATGGCGGAGCAGGACCGGATCGGCCGGCTGAAGTCGGCGCTCACCGACCTTACGGGCAGCGGCGGTTCGGGGACGGGCGAGCGGTTCAGGGACCGCGAGGAGGTGACTCTGCTGCCCTTCGGTGACAAGGTGAAGCAGGTGCTGACGCACGTCGTCGAACCGGGGAACCCGGGGCCGGCCCTGGAGGCGATCCGGGGTGACGTGGGGTCCCTCCGACCGGAGGGGGGCACGGCCGTGTACGGGAGTCTGAAGGCCGCGTACCAGCACCTGGGGCAGGGGAACGCCGACGCGTTCACCTCGATCGTGCTCATGACGGACGGGCAGAGCGGGGACAGGGTGCAGGACTTCGACTCCTTCTACGCGGGGCTGCCGGAAGGGCAGAAGCACACTCCGGTCTTCGCGGTGCTGTTCGGGGACTCGGACCGCAAGGAGCTCACGCACATCACGGAGCTGACCGGCGGCCGCCTCTTCGACGCCACCGACGGGAACGGTTCGCTGGACGGGGCCTTCGAGGAGATCCGTGGATACCAGTAGGGCGTCCGGCGGCGCGTCGGCCGGGGCCCGGGTGCTCCGGTACCTGGAGTCGGGCAAGAACCTGGCGGGCGGCGTCGGCGGGCTCGTCGGTCTGGGGCTGACGCTGGCCGGGGTGGCGGGCGCGTACTGGCCCGTGGTGGTCGCGGGCCTGTACGCGGCGGGCGCCCTGATCGCCCCGCCGGCGCGGATCGACACCCCGTACTTCCCGGATCCGGCCGAGCAGTTGGGCGTCGTACGGGAGGACCTGGGCCGGCTGCGGGAGTACGTGGCGGAGGTGGAGCTGCCGCCGGCCGCCGAGGGCAAGCTGAGCGAGCTGCTGGACCTGTACGCGGCGCTGCTCGATCCGGGCTGGGTGGCGGACGTGCTGGCCACGGAGCCGGAGGCGGTGCACAGGCTGTCGCGGGCGATCCGGCTGGACGTGCCGGAGTGCGTGGACACGTACAACCGGACCCGCTGGTGGACCCGGCTGACGCCGGGCGGGGAATCTCCGGAGCGGCACCTGGAGCGGCAGCTGTCGGTGCTGTTCGAGGAGGCGGAACGCGTGACGGCGGGCCTCCACGATGTGGAAGCCCGCCGTCAGCAGACGCACACGACCTATTTGGAAGGTCGCAGGGAGCCCTAGGTCGGGGAATCCCGCGTCGGTCCTCGGCCGGGGACAGCCGGCCTCGGTTCTTGGGGGGGGTGGGGCCGGGGACTAGCCCAGGCGCTCGACGAGCGCGTGGTACTGGTCCCACAGCTCCTTGGGGGTGTGGTCGCCGTAGGTGTTCAGGTGCTCGGGGACCAGGGCGGCCTCCTCGCGCCAGACCTCCTTGTCGACCGTGAGGAGGAAGTCCAGGTCCTCGGCCGGGAGGTCGAGGCCGTCCAGGTCGAGGGAGTCCTTGGTCGGCAGGACGCCGATGGGGGTCTCCACGCCCTCGGCGGTGCCGTCGAGGCGGCCGACGATCCACTTCAGGACGCGGCTGTTCTCGCCGAAGCCGGGCCACACGAACTTGCCCGCGTCGTTCTTGCGGAACCAGTTCACGTAGTAGATCTTCGGGAGCTTGGCCTGGTCCTTGTCGGCCGCGACCTTGACCCAGTGGGCCATGTAGTCGCCCATGTTGTAGCCGCAGAAGGGCAGCATGGCGAAGGGGTCGCGGCGCAGTTCGCCGACCTTGCCCTCGGCGGCGGCGGTCTTCTCGGAGGCGATGTTCGAGCCGATGAAGACGCCGTGGTTCCAGTCGAAGGACTCGGTGACCAGCGGGACGGCGGAGGCGCGACGGCCGCCGAAGAGGATCGCGGAGATCGGGACGCCCTTGGGGTCCTCCCACTCGGGGGCGATCGTCGGGCACTGCGACGCCGGGACGGCGAAGCGGGCGTTGGGGTGCGCGGCCGGGGTCCCGGACTCCGGGGTCCAGGCGTTGCCCTTCCAGTCGATGAGGTGCGCGGGCGCCTCTTCGGTCATGCCCTCCCACCAGACGTCGGAGCCGTCGGGGGTGAGCGCGACGTTGGTGAAGACGGTGTTGGCGTACATGGTCTTCATGGCGTTGGCGTTGGTGTGCTCGCCGGTGCCGGGGGCGACGCCGAAGAAGCCGGCCTCGGGGTTGATCGCGTAGAGGCGGCCGTCCTCGCCGAAGCGCATCCAGGCGATGTCGTCGCCGATGGTCTCGACCGTCCAGCCGGGGATGGTCGGCTCCAGCATGGCGAGGTTGGTCTTGCCGCAGGCGGACGGGAACGCGGCCGCGACGTACTTCGCCTCGCCCTCGCCCTGCGGCGGGGTGAGCTTGAGGACCAGCATGTGCTCGGCGAGCCAGCCCTCGTCACGCGCCATGACGGAGGCGATGCGCAGCGCGTAGCACTTCTTGCCGAGCAGGGCGTTGCCGCCGTAGCCGGAGCCGAAGGACCAGATCTCGCGGGTCTCGGGGAAGTGCGAGATGTACTTGGTCGTGTTGCACGGCCACGGCACGTCCTCCTGGCCCTCGGCGAGCGGGGCGCCGAGGGTGTGGACGGCCTTGACGAAGAAGCCGTCGGTGCCGAGCTCGTCGAGGACGGCCTTGCCCATGCGGGTCATGGTGCGCATGGCGACCGCGACGTAGGCGGAGTCGGTGATCTCGACGCCGATCGCGGAGAGCTCGGAGCCGAGGGGGCCCATGCAGAAGGGCACGACGTACATCGTGCGGCCCTTCATGGAGCCGCGGAATATGCCCTGCTCGCCCGAGAAGATCTCCTTCATCTCGGAAGGGGCCTTCCAGTGGTTCGTGGGGCCCGCGTCCTCCGCCTTCTCGGAGCAGATGAAGGTCCGGTCCTCGACGCGCGCTACGTCGGAGGGGTCGGAGGCGGCGTAGTAGGAGTTCGGGCGCTTGGCCTCGTCCAGCTTCTTGAACGTTCCCTTGGAGACGAGCTCCTCGCACAGGCGCTCGTACTCGGCCTCGGAGCCGTCGCACCAGACGACGCGGTCCGGCTGGGTGAGGGCTGCGATCTCGTCCACCCAGGAGGCGAGCTCTGCGTGCTCGGTGGGGAGTGTCGAACCGGAAGTGGGAGCCGCGTTGTCGCGCGCCACGATTGCTCCTTGTTGAGGGGTTTGTTTGGTGTATGCCCCGTGGGGGCTGCGACCCGGATGCTTCGCGCTCCGCTCATCCGGTGCCGACCGCACTCATCTGATCATCCGGTGGATGTGCGCATATGTCCAGAGGGCCTCTCACGTGAGCATTGCCACGTCCGTCAATCTTCCGTAAAGAGCGCTACCGGGAACCTACGGACCCGTAGGTAGCATGTCGGTCATGACTTCTGACGCCGCCGCCGTAGCGGCCTCACCGGCAGCGCCGGGGGTGGAGACCGAGGCCAAGCCCCTGATGCGGGGCTGGCTGCACACCGGAATGTTCCCCGCCGTGGTGGTCGCGGGCCTGGTGCTGATGGCCTTCACCGACTCCACCCGGGCCCGCGTGGCCTGCGGAGTGTACGTGCTCACCGCCTGCCTGCTCTTCGGCGTCAGCGCCGTCTACCACCGCGGTACGTGGGGGCCGCGCGGCGAAGCGATCCTGCGCCGCCTCGACCACGCCAACATCTTCCTGATCATCGCGGGCACCTACACCCCGCTCACCGTCCTGCTCCTGCCGGACTCCACCGGGCGGACCCTGCTGTGGGCGGTGTGGCTCGCGGCGGCGGCCGGGATCGCCTTCCGCGTCTTCTGGGTCGGCGCGCCGCGCTGGCTCTACACCCCCTGCTACATCGCGATGGGCTGGGCCGCGGTCTTCTTCCTGCCCGACTTCCTGCGCACCGGCGGCATCGCGGTCCTGGTGCTGGTGATCGTGGGCGGCCTGCTCTACAGCGTGGGCGGCGTGATCTACGGCATCAAGCGGCCCAACCCCTCCCCGCGGTTCTTCGGTTTCCACGAGGTCTTCCACTCCCTGACGCTGGCGGCCTTCGTGGCCCACTACGTCGGCATCTCCCTGGCCGCCTACTCGCACCGGGGCTGACGGCGGGCCGGGGGCGACGCCGCCCCCGGCGCTGCGGGTCAGCGCGGCGGCCGGCGCTGCGGGTCAGCGCAGGAGGTCGCGGGCCAGGGCGGTCAGTACGGCCCGGGTCTTCGTCTCGCCCGTCCGCGGCGGGGTGAGGCCGCGGTCGCGCAGGCCGTCCCCGAGCAGGTCCTGGACCCGGGGCGCGTCGGCGACGTCCGCGCGGACCGACACCTCCAGGAACCGCAGTCCGCCGTCGGTGGTCCACTCCTCGATCGCCACGGATCCGGGCAGCCCGTCCCAGTCCTGCTTCCACTTGACGGCGTGCACCGGGCCCAGCGCCGTCAGGGCGTCGAGGTCCTCCCCGTCCGCGTCGGCCGCCTCCAGCAGTTCCAGTTGCGGCTTGGTGACCAGATCGCCGAGGGAGCCCCGTTCGGTGTCGAGGGCCTCGTCGAACTCCCGGTCGGCCTCCAGCGAGGCCGCCAGGACAGGGCCGAAATCGGGCCCGGCCCGGTCCTCCTCGATCCGGTACTCCCAGTGCTCCTCCTCGCGCTCCTCCTGCCAGTGCTGCGGCAGCGGGGTGCACGGGCGCAGTTTGACGGTCAGGTCCGCCTTGTGTTTGGACCCCGGCCCGGCCTCGTCCCGGCGCAGGCGCAGGACGAGCCCCCGGTCCAGCAGGGGCAGCGCGATCGCGCCGCCTGCCGACTCCACCGGCCGGTCCCAGAAGTGGACGGCCCGCGAGCGGCCCTCCTCGCGGTCGAGCTCCAGCGCGTCGAACGCCGTCCCGGCCTCCGCTCCGACGAAGCTGATCTTGATTTCTGCGGCCGTGGCCGTCGGGAGCTGCTTCATGGTGCCGTTATCGCACGGCGGACCGGGACCCGCATTCCGGGCGACGGGGCCGGCCCCGTCCCCGTACCGGGCCGGTACGGGGGCGGGGGCGGGGCGGGGCCGGGACCGGGACCGGCGGAGGAGCCTGCTAGCAGGCGTGACCGTCGCCGTCGGGGTCCAGGCGCAGCGGGTCGCTGCCGTTGACCTTCATCCGCCGGGGGAACAGGTGGGAGGCCAGCCAGTCGCAGCGCGCCCGGGTGGTCTTCTCGACCTCCGCCGGGAAGTTCGCCGGGACGCACAGGCTCGCCGTGCCGTAGTGGCGGTCGCAGCCGGCCACGGTCGGGGGGACCGGGGCGGCGTCGCGCTGCTGCGGGTTGGGCTTCGGGGCGGCCAGTTCGTTCGCGAAGGAGTGTTCGTGGGCGGTCGGTTGGCTGCCCTGTGCGGCCGCGAGCGCCGGGGCTCCGCCGAGGTGGACCCAGGTGGCGACCGAGGGGACTCCGTTCGCGTCGACGCCGAAGAGCATGTACCAGCCGGGCGGCGCCAGGTTGGGGTTGCTGGTGACGTTGAGGTCGATGGTGGTGTTGTTGACGACGGTCATGGGGAGGTCCACGAACCGCTGGTTGGGGTCGGAGGAGTGGGTGACGGCCGCCGGGCGGATCAGTTCCGCCTTGGCGATCGGCCGGTCCCCGGTGATCCGCTGCGTGTCGCCGTAGACCCACTCGGTGTCGATCACCGAGGTGAGCCGGGGGCGCGGGCCCTTGAAGAGGTACGGCGGGGTGTAGATCGACACCGCGTGGTTGTACGTGCCGTTGCCCGGGTTGTCCCCGACCGACATGACCCGGCCGTCGGGCAGCAGGAAGGCGCCCGAGTGGTAGGTGCGCGGGATCGGGTCGGTGGCCAGGCCCGGCTGGTAGGTGTTGTTCGCCGGGTCGAAGAAGGAGGCCTCGAAGACCGGGTCGGCCCGGTCGTGCAGCCCGCCGCCGGTCTCCAGGACCTTGCCGTCCGGCAGCAGCACCGCGGACACGTACATCTTGCCCTCGGCGCCGGTCTGCGGGCGCTTGCCGGCGCCCGCGTCGACGAGGCCCTGCGGGAGGTCGGGGCCCGCGGTGTATCCGGGGCTCGGCTTCTTGAGGTCGATGATGTCGGTGAGACGGTTCGCGGGCGGGTTGCTCTCGTTGTTGCCGCCGCCGATGGTGAGCACCCGCTGGTCCTGGGCCGGGGGCAGCAGCACGCTCGCCGACTCGTCGCGCGCGTCCTTCCCTCGCAGTCCGGGCACGTCCGTGACGGTGTTGGCGTCGTAGTCGTAGATCGAGGAGCCGGATCCGGCCGTGCCGTTGCCGAAGGTGTGGCTGCCGGAGTAGAAGAGCCGGCCGTCCTGCATGAGGATCATCGAGGGGTACAGGCCCCAGTACGACCAGGTCTGGTTGACCTGGTTCATCGGCAGCCACCTGCCCTGCGCCGCCGAGAACTTCTCCGCCGTGACGTTGCCGGTGGAGTCCTCCTTCAGACCGCCGAAGGAGATCACGTCGCCGTTGCCGAGGATCGTGGCGGACGGGTACCAGTGGCCGCCGTTCATGTCGTTGGTCTTCGTGTACGTCTCGGTCGCCGGGTCGAAGACGTACGAGTCCTTCAGCCCCTGGTATCCGATCTTGCCGTCGGCCGACGGGTAGCCCTTGTTGCCGCTCATCACCAGCACCCGGCCGTCCGCCAGTTGCACGTGGCCGGAGCAGAACATGTCCACCGGCGTCGGGATCGTCCTGACCGAGCCGGCCACCGGGTCGTACACGGCGGAGGTGAAGGTCCCGGCGTTGAACTGGGATATGTCGTTGCCCGATCCCGCGATCAGCAGCACCTTGCCGTTCCTGAGGACCACGGCGTGCATCGAGCGGACCGGGTTCTGGGCGGCCATCACCTCCCACTTGCCCTTGGCGCACTGGTCGGGCGTGCCCGTGCAGGCGGGCTGGGGCGGGACGGCCCCGACCTCCTCCACCGCATAGTCGTCGGTGGTGACGGTGCCGACGCCGTAGACCGACAGCCCCCAGGTGATCTTGTCGGTGTTCGGCGGGACGGTGGGCGTACGGACCTCCGTGCGCGCCCAGGCGGCGCTGACCGGCGGGTTCTGCAGGTCGGTCCAGTACTGCCAGCCGGCGGTGGTGTCGTGGCGGAAGACGGTCACGGAGACGTCGGGGGTGTTCGACTTGTACCAGGCGGACAGGTCGTACTGCCTGCCCGGTGTGACGGTGGGGGCGCAGGTGGCGTTCTCGGTGACCAGGGCCTTGCGGTCGCCGTCGACGCGGCGGGTGAGGGAGACCTTCATGGCCTTGGTGCCGCCGTGCGCGTCGGCGACGGTGGCGAAGGTGAAGTCGTTGTCGCCCCAGCCGGACTTCTCCCAGCAGGAGGGCATGTCGGCGCCGGCCGGTCCGGCGGTCTCGAAACCGGGGTTGGTGAGCAGGTTGGGCGGTCCGGCCGTGGCCTGCTGCGGTGCGGTGAGCAGCAGGCCGGCGGTCATCGCCCCGACGGCGAGGAGGGCGGCCCGGCGCCCTGACCTCCGTCGGATCTTCCTCTGCATGCGGGGTGTCCTTTCGGTGCGGCTCAACTCCCGGGTGGGGCCGCCGCACGGGGTTTGCGCGGCAGGTAGACGAGGGCTTCGGTGGCGGCGAAGCGCAGGACGAAGGTGGTCACGAGCGCGAGGGCCGTCGCGGGCAGGACGCCGAGGCCGAGCCGGGCGACGAACAGCGCGATGAGCGGGATCCGCAGGAGCAGATCGGCGTTGGCGAGGAGGGCGAAACGGCCGATCCGGTCCGCCCAGTGACGGTGGCGGCGGCGGTCGCGGAAGAGCAGGGTCTCGATGAGGAGGAAGTTCCACAGCACCCCGGCCTGGTTGGCGAGGACCTCGGCGGCCAGGTACTGCACCCCGGCGTGGGTCAGGAGCCACAGGGCCAGCAGGTTCGGGGCGAAGCCGGAGAGGCCGATCAGGCCGAAGCCGACCATCCGGGCGAGCGGGCTCGCGGAGCGCAGGGCGGCCAGGTGCGCGAGGAAGCGGATCCCTTCGCGGGCACCGGACTTGGACTCCCCGGCGAAGCGGTCCTGGAAGACGAAGGGGACCTCGGCGGTCTTCGCGGGGCGGCAGCGGACGGCCAGTTCCAGCAGGATCTTGTAGCCGAGGGGCTTGAGGGCGTCGGCGCTCACCGCGGAGCGGCGCATCGCGAAGAAGCCGCTCATCGGGTCGCTGATCCCGCCCAGGGCGCGCGGGAAGAGGCCCTTGGCCAGCCAGGTCGCACCGCGCGAGACGGCGACGCGGTAGCTCCCGGCGAGGCCCGCCCGGCTGCCGCCGGCGACGTAGCGGGAGGCGACGACCAGATCGGCGCCGGTGCGGGTGCCCTCGCCGAGCAGTTCGGGGACGAGGTGGGGAGGGTGCTGGAGGTCGGCGTCCATGACGACGATCCACTCGGAGCCGGCCCGCTTGACGCCCTCGACGACGGCCCCGCCGAGGCCGCCCTCGGCGACCTGCCGGTGCAGGACCGCCACCGGGAAGGGGCAGTCCGCGGCGGCCTTCTCGATCACGGCCGGTGTGTCGTCGGTGGAGTCGTCGACGAAGAGCACCTCGCAGGGCGGGCCGACGGGCAGCGAGGTGCGGAGTCTGCTCAGCAACTCCCCCACGTTCGCCGCCTCGTTGAAGGTCGGGATGATCACTGTGACGCTGCCGGGGGCGGGTGCCCGCCCCGCGGCGGCCTCCGGCGCGTCCAGGGCGCGCGGGGGCCACAGGTCCTCGCTCATGGTGGTTCAGCTCCCACTCTCGCGGTCGGTGCGGCGGATCTCGACACGGTCCTCGCCCGTACCGAAGACGGCGACCGCGGTCGAATGCTCCAGTGCAGCCTTCACGTTGGGCAGGTCCGCCGCATCACGACGCACGGTGGGCGAGGAGACGACGTAGTCGATGTCCCGCCATCCGCGCGGCAGGGTCTTGGTGACGGCCGGGTCGAGGTCCGCCTTGTAGAACCAGATGGCGCCCGTTCCGGGTGCAAAACCGTGGTGAACAGCGTCGAGCCACAGGGCGTCGTCCACGAGGACGCGGGTGTTCGCCGGTTCGGCGACCGTGCCGAGCCAGGCGGCGGCCTGCCGGTAGGGGGCGTTCGCGTCGACGGTGAGGGCGGTGCGGTTGCCGTCGTACCAGCGCGGCAGGACGTAGACGGCGGCGGAGGCGGCGAGGACGACGGTCAGCGCCCAGCGCGCGCACACCAGGGCGCGGCGCTCCCCCGGGGTGCGGCGGCGGCTCAGGACGGCGTGGGTGACGCTGGCCGCCGCCGCGGCGAGCACCAGGGCGAGGAAGGGCAGGGCCTGGATGACGTACATGGCGGGCAGGTAGCCGGAGGGCCGCAGTGCGACGAGCGCGAGGATCACGGCGGCCAGGGCCGGTCCGGCCAGGGCCCGTGCGGTGACCGACCAGCGGGTGGTGGCCAGCAGCAGGACGGCGCCGGCGAGCCCGCCGAGCGGCAGGACGGTGTCGTAGTAGAGCCAGGACCGGAACACGCCGTACGAGCCGGAGCCGGGGTCGAGGATGAACCCGGAGCCGGGGCGGCCCATCTGGTAGGTGATGCCGTCGATCAGGGAGACGTGTCCGGCGCCGGGCAGCAGTTCGCCGTTGAGCAGGGCGTACAGCGGGTACGAGAGCCCGATCAGGGCGCAGGCGGTGACGGCTCCGGTGACGGCGAACTTGCGGGTGTCGCGGTGGCTGTGGCGCCACATCGTCACCAGCAGCGCCGGGAGCACCACCAGCATCGTCTCCTTGGTCAGGACGGCGGTGGCGGCGGCCAGACCCGAGCCGAAGTGGTGCCAGAGGTGGCGGCTGGGGGACGCGGCGAGGCAGAAGGCCAGCAGCATCCACATCACGGCGAGGTTGTCGAGGAAGATCTCCCGCTGGAGCACGACGGAGAGCGGGGAGAGCCCGAAGAGGGCCATCGCGAGCCCGGCCGCCCAGCGCGGCAGCCAGAGCCGGCGGGCGAGCACGTAGATCAGCACCGAGCTGGCACCGGAGACGGCGAGCATCGAGAACCGCATCGGCGCGACCGTCATCCAGTCGGGCACGAAGAGGGAGGGCAGGTACGTCAGCCCGGCCACCTGGATCCAGCCGAGCGGCGGGTGGTCGTACCAGTAGGTGTAGTGGGCGAGGCCCTTGCCCTGCTGGACGGCCCAGGCCTGGGCGAGGTACGTGCCCTCGTCGTCGCTCAGGGTCGGGAAGTGGGTGATGTTCCAGCCCTGGACGAGGAGGATCGCCAGCAGCAGGGTGGCACAGAGCAGCAGGTCGGGGCGGGAGGAGCGGAAGCGGACCAGGGGCCGGGCGGGCGCGGGAGGGCGGACGCCGAGGCCGCCGCCGGGGCCGGTGCCGGGACCGCCGGGGCGGCGCTGGGCGGGGACTCTGGGCTCGATGGCGGTGGTGGAGGCGGAGGTTGCGGTGGAGGTTGCGGTGGCGGTCGCGTTCGCGTTCGCGATGGCGGTCGCGGCGCCCGTGCCGGCCCGGGGGCGGACGGGCAGGGTGGCGGAGGCTTCACCGGCGGAGGCTTCGCCGGGTCCGGGCTGAGGCTGGGGATCAGTGGCCGTGGGCAGGGTGGCGGTCACCGGTGGCTGTCCTCTCGGATCGCGGTGGAAGCGGTGGAGGCCGTCGCCCCGGTCAGGTGGGCGCCGGTGTGGCTGGTCAGTTCCCACTCGTTGCGGCCGCGCTGCTCGCGCCAGACCGCCCGGATCGCGGCGCCCGCCAGCATCACCTGGTAGAAGGGGCCACCGACGACGAGCTTGACGTAGTGCACGAAACGGACCCGCAGGCCGTACTGGCGGCCGAAGTCGTGGAGGCCGACGATCTCGAACACGAAGGTCACCAGCGCGGTGATCATGGGCAGGAAGGTGATGATCGCGATGCCGACCGGCACGTCGAGGAAGACCGCGACGGCGAAGTTCACCGGGATGATCACCCCGGAGGCCGCCTGCATGAAGGGGGTCATCAGCGTGTAGCGGGCCAGCCAGCGCTGGCCGCGGCCCGGCAGCTGCCGCCAGTCCTTCTTCCGGTAGACCTGGAGGAAGCCCTGGTTCCAGCGGGTCCGCTGCTTGAGCAGGCTCATCAGCGAGCCCGGCGTCTCCTCGCGGGTGACCATGTCGGAGTCGTAGGCGACGACCACCTTCTTGCCGACGGAGGAGAGCCGCACGCCCAGGTCACAGTCCTCGGCGAGGCAGTTCTGGTCCCAGCCGCCCGCCTCGCGCAGCACCTCGGTGCGCACGAAGACGGTGTTGCCCCCGAGCGGGATGAAGCCCTTCTCGGCGTGCAGGTGGAGCCGGGAGCGGAACCAGAAGAAGTACTCCAGGCAGTTGCGCAGGCTGTACCAGCTGGAGTGGAAGTTGATCAGCTGTACGCCGCCCTGCACCACGTCCGCCCCGGTGGCCCGGAAGGCGTGGTCGACGTGGGCGAGGAGCTCCGGGTGGACCTGGTCCTCGGCGTCGAAGACGCCCACGATGTCGCCCCGGCAGTGCGGGAGCGCGGTGTTGAGGGCCTTCGGCTTGTTCTTCGCCTCGTGGTGGTCGGTGACGACGCGGACCCGTTCGAGCGCGCGGGCGGCGGCGCGTTCGGCGACGGCCGCCGTCTCGGGGTCGTCGTGGCCGACGATCACGATGATCTCGTAGTCGGTGTGGCTCGATTCGAGGAGCCGGTCGATCGTGTGCTCCAGGACGGCCTGCTCGTGGCGGGCGGGCAGGAGCAGCGAGAAGGCCAGCCGGCCGCCGCCGTCGGGGCGGTCGAACCGGGTCGACGCGAGCGTCTCCGGCGTGCGCCACGCGTGCATCTGCCACCACAGGGTGAAGGCGGCCATCCAGAAGAGCGCCAGCGAAATGGCAGCAATGAACACAGAAGTGTACAAACTGTCCCCCACAGACATGCCGCAACCCCAGGCGGCGATCGAAAACCCCCCGGAGGCGGATCACGGGCCCCCCGGCCCGGCGCCTCCGCTTCCCCCTCGTGCGCACCCCCCAGTGCGCGGCTCGGCGAATCCCGAAGCCATGAGATTAGGCAGGGAACGTGAAGCGGAGGCGCCGCCCAGATAAAAACCACGTTTCGGAGTTGATGTACGACAACCGGAATTGACGGTACTCCGGGTACTTCAGGGACGAACCGCGCCCAACTGGTCCGCCAAATCGACCAGTTCGGTCGTAGGACGCGCGCAGACGAAGTGCCGGCACACGTACGCCGTCGGAAGGTCGCGAACAAGTGTGCGCTCGGCCAGAAGGGGGAACTCCCCGCCGCTCCCGTCCGCCGCACGCGGCAGACCCACCGCCACCACCGCCCCGGGAGCCGTCCCCAGCAACGCGGTCCGGTGCAGCGCGGCCCGCGCCGGATCGTCCGGATGCCCGACGACGGCCACCTCGCGCGGCCCGTCCACGAGCGCCTCCGCCACCGCCAGGCCGTGCCCGATGAAGCGCGGGGCGCGCGGCCCGAGGGCGTGCACCACGCCCAGCGCCCGCTCGGCCGCCGTGCGGTGGGGCTGCGAACCGGTGTGCGCGGCGTACGAGAGCAGCGCGCCGGCGGCGGCCGTCCAGCCGGAGGGGGCGGCCGTGTCGGTGGGGTCCTGCGGCCGCCTGATCAGCCGCTCGGCGTCGTGCGCGGTGTCGTAGAGCGAGCCGTCCTCGGCGGCGAAGCGGGCCATCACCAGGTCCACGAGGAAGCCGGCGAACTCCAGCCACACCCCCTCACCGGTGACGGAGGCCAGCACCAGGAAGCCCTCGGCGACGTCGCCGTAGTCCTCCAGCACCCCGGCGTTGGGACCGACCCGGCCGTCACGGCTGGTGCGGGCCAGGCGGGCGGAACCGTCCATGTGGACCCGTACGAGCAGGTCGGCGGCCTCGGTGGCCCGCTCGACCAGGTCCGGGCGCTCGAAGTACGCCCCGCACTCGGCGAGCGCCGCGATGGCCAGCCCGTTCCAGGCGGCGACGACCTTGTCGTCCCGGCCGGGCACGGGGCGCCGCGCCCGGGAGGCGAGCAGCCGCTCCTTGATCCCGGCGAGGCGCTCCGCGTCGAGGGCGGGGCCGTCCTGGGGCAGCTGCAGCACCGAGGCGCCGTGCTCGAAGGTGCCCTCCCGCGTCACCCCGAAGTACGCCTGCGCCAGGGCCCCGTCGTCCTCGCCGAGCACCTCGGCGAACTGCGCCGGCGTCCACGCGTAGTAGGCCCCCTCTACGTGCTTCCCGCTGACCGGGTCCTCGCTGTCCGCGTCGAGGGCGGAGGCGAAACCGCCCTGCTCGGTGCGCAGTTCACGGACCATGAAGTCGGCGGTCTCCAGCGCGACCCGCCGCGCGAGGTCCGATCCGGTGGCCCGCCAGAGGTGGGCGTACACGCGGCAGAGCAGCGCGTTGTCGTAGAGCATCTTCTCGAAGTGGGGCACCACCCACTCCCGGTCCACGGAGTACCGGGCGAACCCGCCGCCCAGCTGGTCGTAGATCCCGCCCCGGGCCATCGCCTCGCAGGTGTCGACGGCCATCTGGAGGGCGCCCTCGGAGCCGGTGCGGGCGTGGTGGCGCAGGAGGAACTCCAGCACCATGGACGGCGGGAACTTCGGCGCGCCGCCGAAGCCCCCGCGCACGGCGTCGTACTCCCGCGTCAGCCCGAGCAGCGCCCCGGCCAGCTCCTCGGGACCGGGCACGCCGGCCTTGCCGTAGTCCAACTGCCGCCCGGCCAGGTCCCGTACGATCCGCTGCGCGACCTCGGCGACCTCCTCGGGCCTGCCGACCCAGGCGGTCCGCACGCCTTCGAGCACCTGCGTGAAGGAGGGCATCCCGTGGCGGGGCTCGGGCGGGAAGTAGGTGCCGAAGTAGAAGGGCTCGGCGTCCGGCGTCAGGAACACGGTCATGGGCCAGCCGCCCTGCCCGGTCGCGGCCTGCACGGCCTCCATGTAGACGGCGTCGATGTCGGGCCGCTCCTCGCGGTCCACCTTGACGTTGACGAAGTGCTCGTTCATGAAGGCGGCGGCGGCGTCGTCCTCGAAGGACTCATGCGCCATGACATGGCACCAATGACACGCAGAGTATCCAACCGAAAGCAGAACGGGCACATTGCGCCGTTCAGCCTCCTCGAACGCCTCGGGTCCCCACGGCCACCAGTCGACCGGATTATCAGCGTGCTGAAGCAGATAAGGCGAGGTCATGCCAGCCAACCGGTTCATGCGACCCAGCCTCTCACAACGCCCGGCGCGACCGGCGAAACCCCTCACGGACCCGCCTCACTTGGCCGAATCGCAGTCGTGAGCCATCACGCGGTGGGCGGCTCCCTCCCCTCCATGTCGGGCGGCCGCGCATCGCGGAACAGTAGGCTGGGCGAAGCAGCGCCGGACCTGCCGAGGCTCCTCGAAGGAGGTACACCATGACCGCCGAGATGGTGGCGCCCGCGTGGATGCACGCACAGATCAGCGCGGAACAGTACGACTCCTGGTCCGAGGAGCAGTGCGCCGGCATCGAGATCGTGGACGGGATGGTCGCCGTGAGTCCGAGCGCCTCCAAACGGCACAACCGGCTGGCGCGAGTCCTGGCCAATGCCCTGGACGCCGCCGCGGGCCCGGACTGGAACGCGGACACGGACTTCGACGTTCGCCTGCAGGACGTTCCGCTCACCAACCGCCGCCCGGACGTCATCGTCTACCGGGCGGAGACCATCGACCTCACGCCTGCCCGACCCGAGCACGTACTCCTGGTCGTCGAGGTCGTGTCGCCCGGCTCGGAAACCACTGACCGGATTGTGAAGGTAGACCAGTACGCCAAGGCCGGCATCCCCTTCTACTGGCGGGTCGAGCAGGCCGCCACCGGCGTCCCGATCGTCTACACCTACGTCCTCGATCCCGCCACCAGGGCGTACCGAGACGGCGAAATGTTCACCGGCACGGTCAAGGCCACCGCGCCCTTCTCCCTCACGGTCGATCTCGGGGTCATGTAAGGACGGAGAGGTTCTCGCTTCGACATCCGGCCGATAGCACTCGGACAGTCGTTGTTCGCGGGCGATCGCAACACTCACCCACCTCCGAGCCAGATGCGCCACGGTTCCGCAGTCAGCTGCCCCGATTGATGCGATCTTCCGTCTATCTGACCTTGATCGGTTTCTGGCCGGGCACCGCTGAACGATC
Source organism: Streptomyces sp. NPDC031479 (assembly GCF_055581065.1). NCBI lineage: Bacteria > Bacillati > Actinomycetota > Actinomycetes > Kitasatosporales > Streptomycetaceae > Streptomyces > Streptomyces sp. NPDC031479. The sequence goes on along the minus strand of NZ_JBVIKC010000020.1, from coordinate 124,058 downwards.
ACTTACGGGCCGGCATGGGAAAGCCCCCTTCTCGAAGGCCGTCGCCAAAGCGCACGCCGTCAGCTACGCCGACCACCTGATCGACGTCCCGCCCCTCCTCGAACAGTTCGCCTTCCTGCTGGTCAAGGATCAGACGAACAAGATCGCTGGAATCATCACCGTCGCGGCCCTCGCCGCCGAATACGGGGCCACGGCACGGCCGTTCCTCCTCATCGGCGATCTCGACCGGCAGCTGCGTCGGGTCATCTCGCGGGAGCTGGACCTGACAGAGGTGATCGCTCTTTGCGACCCGGACGGACGACGCAAGCTCACCTCCTGCGACCACTGGGGTACGGCGACTACCAGACGGTGCTGAGCAATCAGCAGCAGTGGGACCGGCTGGGCTGGCCGCTCGACCGTAAGGCCTTCGCGGCCCACCTCAACGGACTGCGCGAGATCCGCAACATGGTCGACCTGCTCCGTCAGTACGGAAGGTGAGTACGGGCGAGCCATGGCCCGGCGGCGCCGAGGACCAGCAGCGCCCAAGACCAGGAGTGCCGAGGGCCGGCGCTCGTCGGCCTCCGGGCCGACGAGCTGTACCGGCGTACTGTTCCCGCCCTCTACGAACCACACTCCGTGGATCCCGCGGCACCACGCCTACGGTGCACGCGGACAGCGCACGACCTGCGTCCCGGCCGACGCACATCCTGCGCCCCTTATCACCGAGACCGGCAGGCATCGCGACGGGTCGAAGCTCTGCGGTAGACGCGTGATCGTCAGAGAGACATGACGCACCTGGACTGCTCGGTCTGCGAGTTCACTGGCACCGGGTGGCAGCTCGAATACCCCACGCCGAGCAGCACCGGCACCCCCCGCTCCCGTGCCTCGGCGAAGGCCTCCGGGGACCAGGGCCACCAGTCGACGGGATTGTCCGCGTGCTGGAGGAGGTAGGGAGAGGTCTCGTTCGCGGGGCGGTTCGGCATGCGGTCCAGGTGGCGCGGGTGGTGGGGCAGTCCGGGGTGCAGGTGTGGGCTCGGGGGGCCAGGTCGGGGTGGCGGGCCGGGGCGGCGAGGAGGGCGGCGCACAGGGTTGCGATCGGCAGGGCGGGCGTCCGGCGTCGGGGCATGCGTCGAGCGTAGGCGGGCCAACGGCGGGGCCGGGGCGTACATATATGCACGCGTAAGACCGAAGAGGCGTCAACTCCCTCTGATCTAGCTCAGATTCCCTCGCGCTCACGATGGTCCCGCCGCACACTTGGCGCACGTTGCACGGAACGCTCCGAGGAGGACGCCGATGCGGGACAGCCATCGTGTCGAGGCCGAGCGGCTGCTGGTGCGGGCCGTCGAGGAGGAGGTCCGGCGGGCGGATGCCCCGGTCGGCCGGGAGGCCCTGCTGGCGCGCGGACGGGAGGCCCTGGACGGGCTCGCCGCGGCGGCGGCCGAGGAGTACGGGGCGTACGTGGCGGCCCTGGACGAGGCCGCGGCCGGGGAGGAGTCGCTCGGCGAGGCGTTCCGGCGCGGGAACACCTCGACGGCCCTGCTGGTGACGGCGGTGGCGGCCGCCGCCGCGGCCGGGGCGGACCTGGCCTTCGGCGTCTCCGCCGGTACGGCGCTCAGCGCGGGCGTCGTCGTCGGCGTCGCGGGGGCGGCGGCGACGGTGGCGAAGGTGACCGCCGTGCACCTGCCCGCCGCGAACCGCCGCGCCGGGGCCGCGGGACGCCCCGGCGGGCCGGAGCAGCTGCGGCTCCAGTGGCTGACGGCGCTGGAGGTGCGGGGGATACGGCCCTTCCTGGAGCAGCAGCGTGCGGTGCGCACCCCGCCGCGCGGCATCCGCAACGGTGCGGCGGCCGGGGGCGGGGGTGCCGGGGCGGGGGCCGGGGCGGCGCAGCCGCTGCGCGGGGCGGACCGCAGTGCGGAGGCCCGCAGGCGCAGCATGCTGGAGCAGTCGTTCGCGCAGCTGCCGGATGCCGGGGACCTGTTCACGGGCCGGCGGGCGGAGCTGACCCGGATCGCCCAGTGGGTGCAGGCCGCCCGGGCCAGCACCGAGACGCGTCCCGTCGTGGTGGTGCTGCACGGCGAGCCGGGGGTGGGCCGTACCGCGCTGGCGCTGCGGGCGGCGCACGCGCTGCGCGACCAGTTCCGCGGGGCCTGCCTGGTCGACCTGCGCGGTGGTTCGGCTCCCGGTGAGCCCCCGCTGTCGACGCGGGAGGCGCTGCTGCACCTGCTGAACCGGCTGGGTGCCCCGCGCGAGCAGCTCCTCTTCCGGGAGGGGGCCACGGCGGAGCAGCAGGTGCGCCGGCTCGGCGAGCTGTACCACCAGCACCTCCAGGGGTTCCCGGTGACGGTGGTGCTGGACGACGCGGTGGACGTGGCGCAGGTGCGGGCCGTGGTGCCGGAGCGGACCGAGAGCCTGGTGCTGGTGACGGCCCGGGAGCCGCTGGAGCTGCCGGACGACCTGCAGGCGTGGGTGCACCAGCTGCCGGTGGTGCGGCTGGCCGGTGCGGAGGCGGCCGAGGTGCTGGCCGCCGGGGCGCGGGCGGCGGCCGGGGCGGCGCCGGCCGCCGGGGCCGCTGCGGGGCTGCTGGAGCTCGGCGCGGGGCTGCCGCTGGCGCTGCGGGTGCTGGCGCCGCTGGGCTCGGCGCGGGCCTCGGACGCGGGGGACGGCTCGCTGGAGCACGCCCTGGACCTGGCGTACGTACGCCTCCCGGAGGACCGGCGCCGGCTGCTGCGGCGGCTGCCGCTGGCCGGGCGGGCCTCGCTGGGCGCCGCCGCGGCGGCGGCGCTGACGGGCGCGGACCGGGCGGAGGCCGGGCGGCTGCTGCGCGAGCTGGCCGGGGCCGGGTTGCTGGACCTCGTGCGCGGGGAGCGGTACCGGATGCACGACGCGGTACGGGCGTACGCGGCCGCGCGGCTGGCGGCGGACGAGGACCGGGCGGAGGCGGCGGCCGCGCACGAGCGGCTGGTGCGTGACTACGCGCAGCTCGCGGACTCGGTGATCCGGATGGTCGACGGGAAGATGTCGACGCGCGCGAACCACTTCGGCGGGCACGGCTTCGCCTCGCTCGACGCGGCGCTGCGGTGGCTGGACGAGGAGTCGAGCTTCATCACGGCGGCGCTGCGGCATTCGGAGGGGGTGGACCAGCAGGCGGTGCTGGACCTGCTGGGGGCGCTGTGCGACTTCTGTCTGCTGCGCGGGGACCTGTACCGGCTCGGTGAGATCAACGAGCTGACGCGGGCGGTGGACCAGGGGCGGCTGAACCGTTCGGTGCAGTGGCGCACGGGCATCGCGGCGCGCCAGCTCGGTGAGCTGGACAAGTCGCGTACGACGCTGACCTCGCTGGTGGACCAGTACAAGGAGGCGGAGCAGGAGGCGGGGGCGGGCATGGCCCTGGTCTCGCTCGGCATCACGCTGCACCACCAGGGGAACCTGCCGGAGGCGGCGGCGCGGATCCGCGAGGCGCTGGCGCTCCAGCAGGCGCCGGAGCTGGCGGGCGACCGGGCGTGGGGGCTGCACGCGCTGGCGGCGGTGGAGCGGGACCGGGCGCGGCTGGCGGAGGCGCTGGAGCTGCTGGAGGAGTCGCTGACGCTGCACCGGGAGAGCGAGAGCGTGCACGGTGAGGCGTGGGCGCACTTCCAGCTGGGGCAGGTCCACCTGCGGCTGGGAGACGTGGCGGAGGCGGAGGCGGAGCTCGGGCTGGCGCTGGAGCTGTACGGGCGCACGCGGGACGACCGCGGCCAGGCGTGGGCGCTGACGCAGCTGGGCCGGGCCCGGGTGGTGGACGGTGATCCGGAGCCGGCGCTGGAGCGGCTGCGGGACGCGCTGGCGCGGCACCGGCTGGCGGAGGACGCCCGCGGTGAGGCGTGGACGCTGTACTACCTGGGGCAGGCGCTGGAGGAGGGCGGGGAGCGGGACCGGGCGGTGCGGGAGCTGGAGCGGGCGCGGACGATGTTCTCGCGGATGCGGGACGTGTACGGGCTGGCGCACGCCCGCTACCAGTCGGGGCGGGTCACGCGTGACCAGCGGGCGGCGCAGACGGGGAACCTGCGCAATTCGGGTTTCGCCCGTCAGTTGCTGGTGGACGCGCGGGCGGATTTCCGGCGGATCGGGCTGGCCCACGGGGAGGGGTGGACCTGTCTGGAGCTCGCGGTGATCGACGCGGGGAACGGGCGGGTGCCGCAGGCGGTGGGTCTGTGCGAGGAGGCGGCCGGGCTGTTCGTCTCGTACGGGGACCGGCGGGGCGAGGACTGGGCGCGGTTCCTGCGCTGCACGCTCCTGCCGTACGTGGTGCCGGCCGCCGTGGAGGAGGCGGGGGCCGAGCTGGCCCGGCTGGCGGCCGCTGCGCATCCGCTGCGGGACGCGCGGCTGGCGGACTGCCTGGAGACGTACGCGGTGGTCCTGGAGCGGGGTGTGGACGCGGCGGAGGGCTGGCAGGCGTGGCGTCTGGGCATGGTCCCGGACCTGCGGGCGCGGGAGGTCATGGGCGTGCCGGCGCCGGCCCGCGCGTCGGAGTGACGGCGGGGGCGCCCGGCGCTCCCGCCCGTGCGGAGGCCGCCCCGCCGACGTGCGGGCGGGACGGCGTACGCGCGGCAGGGGCCTACGGCGCCTTCGTGCCCTCGGCGGCCGGGGCGGCGGTGGCCGCGGCCGGCTCGGGGGCCTCCTGGAAGTCGACCCGGCCCATGTGCCGGCTCATGGACTTCATCAGGCCCCACACGCCGAGGGCGAGGGCGGCGAACACGATGAAGCCCAGGAGTCCGGGGGTCACCTTGTTCTTGTCGAAGGTGTCGGCGGCCAGCGGAAGGAGCTGGGTGACTGCTGCCTGCGTAGCGCTCATAGCTACGCATTCTCCCGGATGCCCGCGAAGAGGTCGGACTCGGGGAGGGAAGTGTCGACGAGCGACTTCGCCAGCTCGTACTCCTCGGTGGGCCAGACCTCCTTCTGGATCTCCATGGGAACGCGGAACCAGCCGCCGTCGGGGTCGATCTGCGTGGCGTGCGCGATGAGCGCCTTGTCACGGATCTCGAAGAAGTCGGCGCAGGGCACGTGGGTGGTCAGGGTCCGCTCCTTGCGCTCGAACTCCTTCCACCGCTCCAGCCACTCGCCGTAGGGGGATTCCAGGCCGCGCGAGAGGAGGGCCTCGTGCAGGGCGATGGTGCGCGGCTTGTTGAAGCCCTGGTTGTAGTAGAGCTTCTGCGGCTGGTGGGCGGCGCCGTACTCGGCCTCCGGGAACTTCTCGGTGTCGGCCGCGCCGTCGAAGGCGACCATCGTGACCTTGTGGGTCATGATGTGGTCGGGGTGGGGGTAGCCGCCGTTCTCGTCGTACGTGGTGATGACCTGCGGCTTGAAGGCGCGGATCTTCTTCACCAGCTCACCGGCGGCCTCCTCGACGTCCGCGAGCGCGAAGCAGCCCTCGGGCAGCGGCGGCAGCGGGTCGCCCTCGGGCAGGCCGGAGTCGACGTAGCCGAGCCACTCCTGCTCGATGCCGAGGATCTCGCGGGCCTCGTCCATCTCCTTGGCGCGGACCTCGTGGATGTTCTCCTCGATGTACTTGTCCCCCTGGAGCTTGGGGTTCAGCACGGAGCCGCGCTCACCACCGGTGCAGGTCACCACCAGCACGGGGACGCCCTCGGACACGTACTTGGCCATCGTGGCCGCGCCCTTGCTCGACTCGTCGTCGGGGTGGGCGTGGACGGCCATCAGTCGAAGCTGCTCGGTCAAGACAGGATCCTCTGTGATTCGGCGCGACAGACAACTTCTATAGTGACCGAATCGGGGGACGGAAAATTCCAGGGTGCCTCAGCCCTCCCCAGCGAGAGGAACGATCATGAGCGCGGTGCGCGAAGGGCTCCCGGAGGGCCGGTACGGCCGGTCGGCGGACGAGCGTGCGGACCGGAAGCTCAAGGTCGTCGGGTCGGTGCTCGGTGTCGGGCTGCTGGCCGCCGTCGGGTGGATCGGCTGGGACTACGTCGGCGGGCAGTCCGTCAGCGCCGAGGTGATCAAGTTCCAGATCGTGTCGGACTCCGAGGTCAAGGTGCACCTGGAGGTCCGCAAGGAGGCCTCGGTCACCGGCGTCTGCACCCTCATCTCCCAGGACAAGGAGCACGGCGAGGTGGGCCGGGCGGACTTCACCTTCGCGCAGCGCGACAGCCGGGTGGACGAGCTGGTCACGCTGAAGACCACCGGCCGGGCCACGATGATCGAGCTCGTCGGCTGCCAGGCGACGGCCTCCGCCGGCTGAACCGGTCCCGCACCGACCCGCACCGACCCGCGACGCCCGGCGGAAGCCCGGCGGAAGCCCGGGGCATGATCACGTACATGTCTAGCATGTACACGCCATCCCCCGTGCCCTGTCGAGCCGACGGAAGAACTTCATGCGCTTCAAGCGGATCCTGACCGCGACCGCAGCCCTCGCCCCCCTCGTGGCCCTCACCGCCGCCTGCGAGGACCCCGCCAAGGCGGGGCCGGCGTCCACGCCTCCCGCCGCGACCGCCGGAGCCCCGGCCCCGAGCGCTCCCGGCGCCACCGGCCCCGCGCCGGCCTCACTGGCCGAGGCGCAGGCCTACCTCCAGAAGTTCACCTCCTGCGAGCGGCTGGGCACGGGCCCGGACGACACCCGGCTGCCGGCCACGGACGACACGAAGGACGGCGACTGGGCCGTCACCGGCCGCGGCGCCTGCACGGACGTCAAGCGGCACGGCGACATCATCATCTACCTGGTCTCGGACATGAAGACCTTCCAGCAGGCCTACTACGACCACACCCAGAAGGAGATGCGCGGGGGCAACGGCTCCTTCGGCGTCTTCAGCCGGGTGATCGTCGGCAAGGGCTTCGTGGCCGTCCCCACCAAGACCAGGACCGCCGTGGACCTCGTCAACTCCGACCTGCGCATCCTGACCTGCAACCCGGGCTTCGCCGTGCCGGCCGGCTACAAGAGCGAGAAGCCCCTGGTCGACTACTGCGTGCTCACCGACTTCGTCAACAGCAAGGACGGTGAGGGCAGCCAGAACCTGGAGGTCCCGCACGACCCCTCCACCGAGGGGCCCGAGAAGCCCGGCCAGCCGGCCACCGGAAGTCTGGGACTGGCGAGCGCCGGCAGCCTCGCCGAGCTGAAGAAGCTCGTCAGCCCGCACACCGTCGACTGCACGGAGATGACCGTCACCGACGAACACGTCGAGTCGATCGACTACCAGCCGGTCGTCCAGGGCGACGACCCCCGCACCTGGGGCGTCAGGGAGCGGGCGGTCTGCGGACAGCTCGGCGGGGCGCAGCGCGCGCACAACCTGAACTGGCTGGACACCGTCGGTGACATGAAGGCCCTCCAGAGCAAGGCCAAGGCGGCCCAGCTGGCCGACCTGGCGGACGACGGACGGCTGAGGCTGACCGCGAGCAAGCTGCTGGTGGGGACGAACGTCGCCGTGGAGACCAACAGCAAGGAGGTGCGGTTCGGGCTCTACCAGTTGCAGTTCCTGTACCTGAACTGCGAGACCGGCTTCACCGCCCCCGCGGGCTACCGGCTGGAGAAGTCGCAGGTCGAGGGCTGCGTCCTGACGAACTTCGAGCGCTGACCGAAGGCGGCGCGGACTCGCCGCGGCGACGGGTCCGCGCCGCGTGCGCCGCGCCCGGGGAGAGCACGTCCCTCGGGACGTTCAGGGGGGTGCGCGACCCGTGCCGCGCCGGTGGTGGGGCCCGGGACTCCGCACGCGCTCACCGGCCGCAATGACACACTTCATACACAGGGTGTCCTCCCCCTTTTCTTCCCGAATTGTTAGGCTCGTGGTTTCGCCCGCCGCTGGCGGCTTTGTAGTCCCCTGTACCGACGAGGAGCACCCGTGACCCAGACGAGCGAGAGCGTCACCTGGCTGACCCAGGCGGCGTACGACCAGCTGAAGGCCGAGCTGGACTACCTCTCTGGTCCTGCCCGCACGGAGATCGCGATGAAGATCGCGGCCGCCCGGGAAGAGGGGGACCTCCGGGAGAACGGCGGTTACCACGCGGCCAAGGAGGAGCAGGGCAAGCAGGAGCTCCGCGTCCGGCAGCTCACCCAGCTCCTGGAGAACGCGAAGGTCGGCACCGCGCCCGCCGCGGAGGGCGTGGTCGCCCCCGGCACGCTGGTGACGATCGCGTTCGACGGCGACGAGGACGACACGCTGGAGTTCCTGCTGGCCTCCCGCGAGTACGCGTCCTCGGACTTCGAGACCTACTCCCCGCAGTCCCCGCTGGGCAGCGGTGTGCTGGGCAAGAAGGTCGGCGAGGACGCCGAGTACGAGCTCCCGAACGGCAAGAAGGCCGCGGTCAGGATCCTGGCCGTCAAGCCCTTCACCGGCTGATCCCGCCCCTGCACGCACACGAGCCCCCCGCGGACCTGGTCCGCGGGGGGCTCTCGCGCGTACGGGGCCGTGTCTCAGGCGGTCGCCGAGCGGTACTTGCGGACCGCGAGGGTGCGGAACACCACGACGATGAGCACCGACCACAGGACCGACGCGAGGACCGGGTGCTGCATCGGCCAGGCGTCGGGGACCGGGTAGCCCTCGGGGAGGTTGCCGAACAGTTCGCGGGCCGCCTGGACGGTCGCGCTGAAGGGGTTCCACTCCGCGATGTGCCGCAGGAAGGGCGGCATGTTGTCGGAGGGGACGAAGGCGTTCGAGATGAACGTGAGCGGGAACAGCCAGATCAGCCCGCCCGAGGTGGCCGCCTCCGGGGTGTGCACCGACAGGCCGATCAGGGCGCCGATCCAGGAGAAGGCGTAGCCGAGCAGGAGCAGCAGGGCGAAGCCGGAGATCACCTCGACGAAGCCCGTGTGGGTGCGCCAGCCGACGAGCAGGGCCACGACCGCCAGGACGACCAGGGTGAGGGAGGTCTGGACGAGGTCGGCGAGGGTGCGGCCGGTCAGCACCGCGCCACGGGCCATGGGCAGGGAGCGGAAGCGGTCGATGAGGCCCTTGTGCATGTCGTCCGCGATGCCGGCGCCCGCGCCGGCGGTGGCGAAGGTGACGGTCTGGGCGAAGATGCCGGCCATCAGGAACTCGCGGTAGGCGGCCGGTGAGGTGCTGCCGCCGACGGCGATGGAGCCGCCGAAGACGTAGCTGAACAGGACGACGAACATCACCGGCTGGATGACGCCGAAGATGATCATCTCGGGGATCCGGGACATCCGGATGAGGTTCCGCTTGGCGATCACCAGGGAGTCGCGCACGCTCCGGACGGCGCCACCGCGGGGGCGGGGGGACACGGGTTCCGCGGCCCGGGAGGTGATGGTCACTTCGCCGCCTCCTTGCGGGCGCCCGCGGCCCCGGCGGCGCCGCCGGTGGCGGCGTCCTCGTCCGCGGCCAGCTCGGCCGCGTGGCCGGTGAGGGAGATGAAGACGTCGTCCAGGGTGGGGCGGCGCAGACCGATGTCGTCGATCTCGATGCCCCGGGCGTCCAGCTCGCGGATGACCTCGGCGAGCAGTTTGGCGCCGCCCGAGACCGGGACGGTGAGCTTGCGCGTGTGCTCCTCGACCGTGGCCTCTCCCTTGCCGAAGCCGGCGAGGACGGCGCGCGCGGTGGCGATGTGGTCGCGTTCGTGGACGACGACCTCCACCCGCTCGCCGCCCGTCTGGGCCTTGAGCTGGTCGGAGGTGCCCCGGGCGATGACCTTGCCGCTGTCGACCACGGCGATGTCGTGGGCGAGGCGGTCGGCCTCTTCCAGGTACTGGGTGGTGAGCAGCAGGGTGGTGCCGCCGGCGACGAGTTCCTCGATGACGTCCCACAGGGCCTGCCGGTTGCGGGGGTCGAGGCCGGTGGTCGGCTCGTCCATGAACATCACGGGCGGTCGCACGACGAGGGCGGCGGCGAGGTCGAGGCGCCTGCGCATGCCGCCGGAGTAGGTCTTGGCGGTGCGGTCGGCGGCATCGGCGAGGTTGAAGCGCTCCAGGAGTTCGGCGGCGCGGGCCTTCGCCGCCTTGCCCGTCATCTGGTAGAGCCGGCCGACCATCTGGAGGTTCTCGCGGCCGGTGAGGTACTCGTCGACGGCGGCGAACTGGCCGGAGAGGCCTATGGAGCGGCGGACCTCGTCGGGGTGCTTAAGGACGTCGATCCCCGCGACGAGGGCCCGGCCGTGGTCGGGCCGGAGGAGGGTGGTCAGGACGCGGACGGTCGTGGTCTTGCCGGCGCCGTTGGGGCCGAGGAGCCCCAGCACGGTGCCTTCGGGGACATCGAGGTCCACGCCGTCCAGAGCCCGTACGTCGCCGAAGGTCTTGACCAGGCCTTCGGCGTAAATGGCGCCTGGCATATGGATGCTCCCAGAGTGAATCGGGCCGTTGGGCGCGGCAGAATCGGGGCGTTCCTACGCGAATCCAAGGTGTGCCGGGCAGCGTCGTCCGGCACGACCGCACCGTATCGCGTCATATCGCGTTGCGCCATGGCTGTGAACGTTCCTCCGTGCCCCGCCCGCGGCCCCGGGGGCCCGCACCCCCGCGCCCCCGCCCGTCAGCCGACGACCGTGTAGCCCGCGCCGTGCAGGGTGCGGGCGACCTGCGTGCAGTGCTCGGGCCCCTTCGTCTCCAGGTGCAGCTCCACCTCGACCTCGGTGAGCCCCAGGCGCGGGTCGGTACGTACGTGGCTGACGTCCAGGACGTTGGCGTCCACCGTGGTCAGCACCCCCAGCAGGCCCGCCAGGGCACCCGGCCGGTCGCTCACGCGCAGCCGCAGCGACAGGTACCGCCCGGCCGCCGCCATCCCGAACCGCAGGATCCGCTGGAGCAGCAGCGGGTCGATGTTGCCGCCGGACAGGACGGCGACGACCGGGCCGCCCCCGTAGCGTTCGGGCTCGCTCAGCAGGGCGGCCACCGGAGCGCAGCCGGCCGGCTCGACGACCAGCTTGGCCCGCTCCAGGCAGAGCAGCAGGGCCGAGGAGAGGGCGTCCTCCGACACCGTCCGCACGTCGTCCAGCAGCTCCCCGATGATCGCGAAGGGGACGTCGCCGGGGCGGCCGACCTTGATGCCGTCCGCCATCGTCGTCGGGTTGTCGATGGACACCGGGTGCCCGGCCCGGAGCGAGGGCGGGTAGGCGGCCGCCCCCGCCGCCTGCACCCCGATGACCTTCACGTCCGGGCGCAGCGCCTTGACCGCGACGGCGACTCCGGCGGCGAGCCCGCCGCCGCCGATGCCGACGAGGATCGTGCGCACCTCGGGGCACTGCTCCAGGATCTCCAGGCCCACCGTGCCCTGGCCCGCGATGACGTCGCGGTGGTCGAAGGGGTGGATGAACACCGCCCCGGTGCGGTCCGCGTACTCCTGCGCCGCGGCGAGGGTCTCGTCGACGACCTGGCCGTGCAGGCGCACCTCCGCGCCGTACTCCTCGGTCGCGGCCACCTTCGGCAGCGGGGCGCCGACGGGCATGAACACCGTGGAGCGGACCCCGAGCAGGGAGGAGGCGAGGGCCACGCCCTGCGCGTGGTTGCCCGCGCTGGCGGCGACGACGCCCGCCGCGCGCTGTTCGGGGCGCAGGCCCGCGATGCGCACGTACGCCCCGCGCAGTTTGAAGGAGCCGGTCCGCTGGAGGTTCTCGCACTTGAGGTGGACCGGGGACCCGGTGAGGGCCGACAGGTGCCGGCTGCCCTCCATCGCCGTCACCCGGGAGACGCCCGAGAGCATCTTCTGGGCACCCCTGACGTCGTCGAGGATGACCTGCGGGACGGGCTGGGGCACGCGGTAGTTCATGCCGCCAGTCTCGCAGCCCGCGGACATCCCGGCGCATGGGCGAAATCTCGCCATCCGGGACGACCGCGGGGCGCCCGGAGCCGTGGGCCGTATCAGTTCTCGTACGCGGCGTACGAGCCGCCGTACAGCCGGTTACTCTGTCCCCCAGCCTTGTCGGACCCAGCGAAGAGAGCCCACGGCCATGCCCTCCATCCCGGCCAGTTCCGACCTGCCCGCGGCGGCCGAAGCGCCCGCCGGATCCGGTCTCCTCGACGCGCTCCAGCACCAGGTGGCCGTCTTCGCCCGGCGGGCCGAGCAGACCCGCCTCGGCGGTGTCGGCCAGGCCCGCAACTCGATGGACCGGGCCGCGTACCTGCTGCTGAACCGGCTCGACCTGGAGGGCCCGATGGGCGTGAAGGCGCTGGCGGGCGGGATGGGCATCGACTCGTCCACCGTGACCCGGCAGGTCGCCCCGCTCGTCGACACCGGCCTGGTCAAGCGGACCTCGCACCCCGAGGACGGCCGGGCCGTCGTGCTCGCGCTGTCGGCGCGGGGCCTGGCGCGGCTGGAGGAGGTCCGCTCCTCGCGGCGCGAGCTGATGGCGCGGGTGACCGAGGGGTGGGCGGAGGAGGAGCGCGAGGCGTTCACGACGCTGCTGACCCGCTTCAACCTGTCGCTGTCCGAGCTGATGGCCGCGGCGGCCGAGGGCGGCCCGGCCTCCTGAGCCGACGCCCGCGCACCGGCGGGGCCGCCCCCGCGGCGCACTCCCCGATCCGGCGGCGTCCGACCCCTTGACCGGGGTGGTGGCACCGGCCCCACCATGGGTGCCGTGGACCGGCGTTCAGGGCGCGACCCGGAGTTCGAGGCCTTCGTCGCGGGCGCGGCGGGGCGGCTCCTGCACGTCGCGGTCCTGCTGACGGCCGAACCCCTGTCGGGAGCACCGGCGGGGGCGCCCGGCGGGGCATCGGCCGGGGCGCCCGCGGGCGCGTCCACGGCGGCGCCCGCCGCGCGCCGGATCCTGGCCGGGGCGCTGGCGCGTACGTACGCGCACTGGGAGCGGCTGCGCGGCGACGACCCGTACGACCACACCCGCCAGGAGCTGTGCGCGGCCTACGCCCGCACCGCCCGGCGGCTGCCCCCGGGCACCGGGGTGCTCGCCCGGCTGAACCCGCTGGAGCGGCTCGTCCTGGTGATGCGGGTCTACGAGGGTGTCGCCGAGGAAGTCACGGCCGCGCAGCTGGGCCTGACGCCGGAGCGGGTCGAGGCCGTCTGCAACCGGGCGGTGGCCACCATGCGCGCCCCCGCACAGGAGGCCGCATGAGCCCCCTCGACCGTAAGGAAGCCCAGGTCAGGGCGTTGCTGGAGGGGCCGCACCCTGCGGTACCGGCCGGTCTGGCGGCGGCCGCGGCGGCCCACGGCCGGAGGATGCTGCGCCGCCGCCGGGCGCTGCGCCGGTTCGGCTGGGCGGTGCTCTGCGCGGCGGCGCTGGCCTTCACGGTGTGGGCGGCGCTCACGCACCCCTGGGTCACGCCGCCCGCCGACGTGTCGCCGCCCCTGGAGGGCTGGTAGGCCTCCGGGGGCGGCGGGGGACGGCGGTCCCGGGGCCGGGGCCCCGGGGGACCTAGCCCAGGGCCTGGGTGAGGTCCGCGATGAGGTCGTCGGCGTTCTCGATGCCGACGGAGACGCGGATCAGGTCCGCCGGGACCTCCAGGGCCGAGCCGGCCACCGAGGCGTGGGTCATCCGGCCCGGGTGCTCGATGAGGGACTCGACGCCGCCGAGGGACTCGGCGAGGGTGAAGATCCTGGTCCGGCCGCAGACCGCCACGGCCTCCTCCTCGCCGCCGGCGACCTGGAAGGAGACCATGCCGCCGAAGTTGCGCATCTGCTTGGCGGCGATCTCGTGGCCCGGGTGCTCGGGCAGGCCCGGGTAGAGGACCTTGGTGACCTTCGGGTGGCGCTTGAGCACCTCGACGATCTTCGCTGCGTTCTCCGCGTGCCGGTCCATGCGCACGGCGAGGGTCTTGATGCCGCGCAGCACGACCCAGGAGTCGAAGGGCCCGGCGACCGCGCCCATCGCGTTCTGGTGGTAGGCGAGTTCCTCGCCGAGGGCCTCGTCGGCGGTGACGAGCGCGCCGCCGACGACGTCGGAGTGGCCGCCCATGTACTTGGTCAGCGAGTGCACGACCACGTCGGCGCCGAGCGCGAGGGGCTGCTGGAGGTAGGGGGACGCGAAGGTGTTGTCCACGACCAGCCTGGCGCCCGCCGAGCGCGCGATGCCGGCGATCATCTCGATGTCGGTGATGCCGAGCAGCGGGTTCGAGGGGGTCTCGACCCAGATGAGCTTGGTCTTCGGGGTCAGGGCCGCCCGCACGGAGTCCGCGTCGGAGGTGTCGGCCACCGACCACTCCACGCCCCAGCGGGAGACGACCTTCGCGAAGAGGCGGAAGGTGCCGCCGTAGGCGTCGTTGGGGATGACCACGTGGTCGCCCGGGGAGAGCAGCGTGCGCAGCAGGCAGTCCTCGGCGGCGAGCCCGGACGCGAAGGCGAGGCCGCGCCGGCCGCCCTCCAGCGCCGCGAGGTTCTCCTCCAGCGCGGTACGGGTGGGGTTGCCGCTGCGGCTGTACTCGTAGCCTTCGCGCAGTCCGCCCACACCGTCCTGCTTGTACGTGGACACCTGGTAGATCGGGGGCACGACCGCGCCGGTCCGCGGGTCCGCCGTGTTGCCCGCGTGGATCGCGCGGGTCTCGAAGCTCTGGTGCTCGTGGCTGTCGTCGCTCATGGGGCAGATGCTATGCCCCGGCCGGGCCGTGGTCCTCTTCCGGCCTGACGGTGCGCCGACGGGACGCTGACCGCGGCGGGGCCGGGGACATTCGCGTTTGCCCCGCCCGGTCTGGTTCGCTGGAGGGCATGCAGATGATCTGGGTCCTGATGGGGCTCGCCCTGGCCGCGGCCATGACGTTCCAGTTCGTACGGGCCAGGCGCGGCGGTGGCGGCCCGCGGCTGGTCGCGCCCGGCAGCCCCGACGCCGCCGACCCCGCGGACTACGGCTTCGCGCGCCAGGAGGACCTGGACATCCGGGTGCCGGGGCCGGACCGGGACCTGATGGACGCCCTGGAGAACGTCCAGCGCACCGGCAGCTGGAAGGCCGCGTCCGCGCTGCTCGCCGGGACCCCGAAGGACGGCGAACGGCGCTGGCAGCGGGTACAGGCCTTCGGCGGGGCGGCCGCGCTGGAGCTCGTACGGCAGCCCGGGACCGGCGCGGTCTGGCTCAAGGCGTGGCGCCTGGAGCAGGAGAAGGACGCGGGCGGCGCCCAGGTGCACGCGGAGCTGCTGGTGCAGCAGGCGTGGCGGCACTCGGGCGGGGTGGGCTCCGACGACCACCGGATCATCGTGGAGGAGGCCCGCGACGCCTGCCGCAGGGCCGCCCTGCTGGCCCCGGGCGACCCGGTCCCCTTCATCACGGAGCTGGCGGTCGCGCGGGCGCTGGGGTACTCGGAGGCCGAGTTCGACGCGCTGTGGGCCAAGGTGATGGACGTGGCCCCGGCCCACATGGGCGCGCACCTGGCGGCCCTGCAGTACTGGTGCGAGAAGTGGCACGGTTCGCGCGAGAAGGCCGACGCCTTCGCGCACGCGGCGGCGGCCCGCGCGCCGCAGGGCTCGCTCCTGGCGGCGCTCCCGCTCTTCGCGGTGTACGAGCACCTGCCGGACGTGGTCCTCGTGAGCAGCTTCTGGGAGAGCTCGGTCGTCACGCGGGCGGTGGAGGGCGCGCTGTACGCGGTGCACACGGCGCGGCCCGACGACCCGATGCTGGCGCACGTACGGCACCTGCTGCTGCTGTTCCTGGTGAACATGGAGCGGTGGGCGGAGGCGATGGAGCAGGTCCGGCACGTGGACGGCTGCGTGGGCGCCCTGCCGTGGTCGGCCTCGCAGGACCCGGCGGCCTCGTACGCGGTGTGCCGGGCCATGGCGGTGGCCGGCTACGAGGCCAACGGCGGCTCCCCGGCGACGCTCCCCCACTGACGGTCCGCGGAACGGGTCCGGGGGCCGGGAATCCCACCCGGCCCCTGCCCGTTGAGACACGTACAAGGAGGGAATCCCCATGTTCTCGTACCGCCGCACGCCCGAGCTGCCCACCCGCGAGGAGGCCCTGAAGGGCCGCGCCCACGCGCAGTTCTCCCTGCCCGAGCGCCACACGGTCCTCGGCAACCCGCTCGCCGGCCCCTACCCGGCGCACCTGGAGGTCGCCGACTTCGGCCTCGGCTGTTTCTGGGGCGCGGAGCGCAAGTTCTGGCAGACCCCGGGGGTGTGGACCACCCTCGCCGGCTACCAGGGCGGCTTCACCGAGAACCCGGAGTACGAGGAGGTGTGCTCGGGGCAGACCGGCCACACCGAGGTCGTCCGGGTGGTCTTCGACCCGGCGCTGGTCTCCTACGAGACGCTCCTGAAGCTGTTCTGGGAGTCCCACGACCCCACGCAGGGCTTCCGCCAGGGCAACGACGTCGGCACCCAGTACCGCTCGGCGCTCTACACCCACTCCCCCGCCCAGCAGGCCACGGCGGAGGCCTCCCGCGACGCCTACCAGCGGGTCCTCACCTCCTCCGGCTACGGCGAGATCACCACGGCCGTCCTCCCGGCCTCGGACCGCCCCTTCTGGCCGGCGGAGCCGTGCCACCAGCAGTACCTCGACAAGAACCCGGCGGGCTACTGCGGCATCGGCGGTACGGGCGTCTCCTGCCCGATCGGCATCGCCGGGGCGCCCGCGGAATGAGCGGCCCCCTCCTCCCCGACCCCGCGCACGAACGGCTGACCCGGCTCTGGCAGGCGCACCGGCCCGCCGGGCCGTGGCTGCCGTGGGATCTGAAGGCGGTGTACCAGGACCGCTGGGTGCGCTTCCACAGCCTGCCCGAGTCGAAGCGGTACGCGCAGGACGAGGCGGAGTACGCGGTCCTCCTCGACCGCTACAACACCGTCCTCGACGAGCTCTTCGGGGGCGGCGAGTGTTACGTGGTGACCACCGACTGGGCCGACCCGGCCGAGCCGACGCAGTGGTCGCACCACCGCCGTGCCCTCCACCCGGAGGGCACGGTGTGGACCACCCTGGGCGAAACCGACGACCCGGATCCGGAGTGCCACACCCGCTGGTACTTCTACGCCGACCGGCGCCGCTGGCAGCGCGGCGGCATCGACGCGCTGCTCCGCGCGGCCGCCGACGACAGCCTGCCCGGCGTCTTCGTCACGGACCCGGACCTCACCCGCATCCACCACCCGTACGACGGCGGCGCGGACGTCATCCTCCCCACCCCTGGGGAACGGGACCGGATGCGCGACCGGCACTCCGCCTGGCTGTCCGCACACCCTTCGGGCTACTGAGCCCGCCGGGGCCCGGGGGCCGGACGGGCCCCGGCCCCGGCGATCCGGACGGTGCGTCAGATCGTCGCGGCGTCGATGACGAAGCGGTAGCGGACGTCGCTGGCCAGCACCCGCTCGTACGCCTCGTTGACCTGCTCGGCGGCGATCACCTCGATCTCGGCGCCCAGACCGTGCCCGGCGCAGAAGTCCAGCATCTCCTGGGTCTCGGCGATGCCGCCGATCATCGAGCCGGCGAGGGTCTTGCGGCCGCCGATGACGGAGAACAGGTTCAGCGCGACCGGCTCCTCCGGGGCGCCGACGTTCACGAACGCGCCGCCGACCTTCAGCAGGCGCAGGTACTCGTCCAGCGGGAGCGGCGCCGAGACGGTGGAGAGGATCAGGTCGAAGCTGCCGGCGAGCTTCTCGAAGGTGGTCCCGTCGCTCGTCGCGTAGTAGTGGGAGGCGCCCAGCCGCAGGCCGTCCTCCTTCTTGCGCAGGCTCTGCGAGAGGACGGTGACCTCCGCGCCGAGTGCGTTCGCGATCTTCACGCCCATGTGGCCGAGGCCGCCGAGGCCGACGACGGCGACCTTCTTGCCGGGGCCCGCCTGCCAGTGGCGCAGCGGGGAGTAGAGGGTGATGCCGGCGCACAGCAGCGGCGCGGCGACGTCGAGGGCGAGGCCGTCGGGGATGCGGAGGGTGTAGTTCTCGTCGACGACGACGTGGGTGGAGTAACCGCCGTACGTGGGCTCGCCGTTCCTGTCGACGGCGTTGTACGTGCCGGTGATGCCCTCGGCGCAGTACTGCTCCCGGCCGGCGAGGCACTGCTCGCACGCGCGGCAGCTGTCGACGATGCAGCCGACGCCCACCCGGTCCCCGACCGCGAACCTGGTGACGCCCGGGCCGACTTCGGCGACGACGCCGGCGATCTCGTGGCCCGGGACCATGGGGAAGATGCCCTCGCCCCAGCCGTCGCGGGCCTGGTGGATGTCGGAGTGGCAGATGCCGGCGTACTTGATGTCGATGAGGACGTCGTGCTCGCCCACAGGGCGGCGCGGCACGGTGGTGCGCTCCAGCGGGGCCTTGGGGGCGGGGGCGGCGTAGGCGGCGACCTGGGTGACGGACATGGGGGTGCTCTTTCCTCGGACGAGGACGCCGGGCCGGCCCGATCGGCGGGCCGCGGCGTCCGTGCTGCGATGGACGCCACGATGCCGCGCCGCGGGCGGGTGACCCAGCCCCCTGCCGAACCTAGGACCGGTGAACCTACCCCTGGCGGGGTCAGGCTCGGCCCCGCGTCCGGACCCCCGGCGGGGATAATTTCGGTATGGACCACCTTGATCAGCGTGCCGAACTGGGAGAGTTCCTGCGGACCCGCCGGGCCCGTCTGCGCCCGGAGGACGTGGGCCTGCCCGACTACGGGCGCCACCGCCGGGTACCGGGGCTGCGCCGTGAGGAGCTGGCCCAGCTGGCCGGGGTTTCGGTGGCGTACTACACGCGCCTGGAGCAGGGGCACGGCCAGAACGTGTCCGCCGAGGTGCTGGACGCCATCGCGCGGGCGCTGCGCCTGGACGGCGCGGAGTCGGCGCACCTGAACCACCTGGCGAGCCCGCGGACCCGCAACCGGCGCAGCCGGGCCCGGCGGCCGCAGCAGGTCCGGCCGGGGCTGCGTTCGCTGCTGGAGGCGATGGACGGGGTGCCGGCGTACCTGGTGGGGCGGCGGCAGGACGTCATCGGCTGGAACCCGCTCGCCGCGGCGGTCTTCGGGGACTTCGGGGCGCTGCCGCCGGCCGAGCGGAACCTGGTGCGGCTGGTGTTCCTGGATCCGGCGACGGCGGAGCTGTACGCGGAGTGGGAGTGCAGGGCGTGCGAGGTGGTCAGCAACCTGCGCATGTACGCCGGCCAGTTCCCGGACGACGAGCAGCTCTCGGCGCTGGTGGGTGAGCTGTCGGTGAAGAACGAGGAGTTCCGGCGGCTGTGGGCGGCGCACACGGTGGCGGACAACAAGACGCACGGGGTGAAGCGGCTGCGGCACCCGCTGGTGGGTGAGCTGTCGCTGTCGTTCGAGACGCTGACGCTGCCGGACGACCCGGCGCAGTTCCTGGTGACGTACCACGCAGAGCCGGGCTCGCCCTCGGCGGACGCGTTGCGGATGCTGTCGTCCTGGACTGCGCCGTCGCCGAGCGCCGCCGCGTCGGCGGCGTCCACGTCGGCCACGTCGGCGGCGGCCGAGCAGCCGGGCTGAGGGGCGGGGAGCGGCCGGGCCGGGCCGGCTGCACGCGCCCCGCGTCCCGCGCCCGCCCCGCCGCCCCGCCCCACGCGTCAGAGC
The DNA here is from genome assembly GCF_055581065.1 of Streptomyces sp. NPDC031479. Taxonomy (NCBI): domain Bacteria; kingdom Bacillati; phylum Actinomycetota; class Actinomycetes; order Kitasatosporales; family Streptomycetaceae; genus Streptomyces; species Streptomyces sp. NPDC031479. Next base: position 104,732 of record NZ_JBVIKC010000020.1, on the reverse strand, counting down.
TTGAGCTGGAAGAGCCCCGCGTCGCGCTCGTGCCGGTAGCCGAGGGCTTCGTTCACGGCGCGCATCGGGGTGTTCTCGTCGGCCACGGTGGTGCCGACGCGGCGCAGCTCCGGGTGGCGGGCGGCGGCCTCGGCGAGCATCCGCAGCTTGACCGCCCGTCCCAGGCCGTGTCCCCGGTGCGCGGGGACGACGACGGTGTCGTACTGGAGGGCGCGCGGGCCGTGCGGGTCCGGCAGTACGAGCGCGGTGTACGCGGCGACCTCCCCGGCCGGGGTGACGGCCGCGACGACGGTGATGTCCCCGCCCCGGTCCAGGACCAGCTGCTGCGCGGCGTGCACCCGCTCGGGCGTCCAGGTCGGGAACTGCTCGTCGCTGTCGCCGCTCGGGGCGTCCTCCATGGCCGCGTGGGCGACGGCGGTGGCCGGGGCCCAGGCGTCGGGGACCAGGCCGGGCCAGGTCAGGAGCTCGTAGCCGGGAGTGTCGGGGACCTCGGGGGCGGCCTGCGGGAGTTCCTGGACGTACCAGCCGATCGGCAGCACGTTCTCGAAGCCGAGGGACTCGGCGAAGGCCTGGCCGGGGCCGCCGATGTCGGCGACGGTGGCGACGGAGGTGCGGCCCTGCTCCCGCAGTTCCTCACGGATCCGCTGCCACAGGGCCGTGCCCACCCCCCGCCGGCGCGCGTCGGGCCGTACGGTCAGCTCCTCCAGGAACGCGGTGTGCGTGTTGCCCGGTTCGGTGAAGAGCATCAGGGACGCGTGCCCGTCGCCGTCCTCGGTGACCCAGTGGCACAGCCGGCCGCGGACGGGTGTCACGCGCAGCCGCCCGGCGGCCTCCACCCGGGCGGGCGGGGGCAGGCCGGGCAGGGCCGCGGCGTCGGAGGCGTGGGCGGCGACCTGGACCGCCCACCAGGCGTCCACCTCGTCGTCGGTCGGGGGAACGGACAGCATGTGGATCTTCGTCATACCCGGACCCTAGGCCGTGCCCGACCGGTCCGTTCAGGGGTTTTCGGTGATGGTCACCCTGCCGTGCCGGATGGTTGCCAGGCGGGGTGCCCGGCGGGCGAGGGCGCTGTCGTGGGTGACCATCACGAAGGTCAGCCCGTGCTCCTTCCAGAGCCCTTCCAGCAGGTCCATGATCTCGTCGCGCATGGATTCGTCGAGGTTGCCGGTGGGCTCGTCGGCGAGGAGCACCTTGGGCTTCTTGACGAGTGCCCGCGCGATGGCGACGCGCTGCTGCTGGCCGCCGGACATCTCGCCGGGCAGGTGGCCCATCCGCTCGCCCAGCCCCACCGACTCCAGGGCCTCGGCGGCCCGTGCGCGCCGCTCGCCGGCCTTCAGGCCGAGGGGGACGAGGGCCGTCTCGACGTTCTCCTGGGCGGTGAGCGTCGGGATGAGGTTGAAGGACTGGAAGACGAAGCCGATGTTCTCGGCGCGGACCCGGGTCAGGCGGGCCTCGGAGACGGTGGCCAGGTCGAGTCCGTCGAGGACGACCTGTCCCGTCGTGGGCCGGTCGAGCGCGCCGAGCATCTGGAGCAGGGTGGACTTGCCGCCGCCGGTGGGTCCCTGGATGACGAGCCGGCCGCCGTCCTCGATGGTCAGGTCGACGCCGGCGAGCGCGTCGATGGTTTCCTTGCCGCGCCGGTAGCGCTTGGTGACTCCGGTGAGCTGGTACATCTGGTTCCCTCGGTTGCTGTGGAGGTACGCGGCCACGTGCGTGGCCCGTACGGACGGGCGCGGACGGGCGCGCCGGCGTCGGTGGCCGGCGCGGGCCGCCGTGCGGGCTACTCGACGCGGCGCAGGGCGTCCGCGGGCCGCAGCCGGGAGGCGCGCCAGCCGCCGAAGCCGCCCGCGACGAGGCCTCCGGCCACCGCGAGGGCGACGGCCAGGCCGATGGTGGCGAGCGAGACGGGAGCGGTGAGCGCCACGTCCACGGCCTTTCCGGCCGCCTGGCGGGCGGCGCCGCCGAACATCCGGCCTCCGCCGCGCCCCCCGCGGCCGCCGCCCCCGCCCGCGAGCTGCGCGGTGAGGCTGGGGCTGACGGCGGTGATCGCGTAGGCGGCGGCGAGTCCGACGCCGATCCCGAGCACTCCGCCGATCAGGCCGTTGACCAGGGCTTCTCCGGCGACCTGGCGGGTGACGCGGCTGCTCTTCCAGCCGAGCGCCTTGAGGGTGCCGAACTCCCTGACCCGGCGGGAGACGGCGGAGGAGGTGAGCAGGCCGGCGACGAGGAAGGCCGCGGCGAGGACGGCGTACGAGAGCCAGGTGCCGACGGTGGAGGCCAGCGAGGAGGCCGTGGAGAGGGAGCCGGAGACGGTGTCCGCGAGGTCGGCGGAGGTGGTGACCGTGGTGTCGGGGACGTTCTTCTGGATGGCCTGCTTGACGGAGCCGATGGCCTGGGAGTCCTTCGCCTGGACGTAGACCGTGGTGATCTTGTCGGCCGCCCCGGCCAGGGTCTGGGCCTGCTTGAGCGGGACGTAGACGTTGGCGGTGGCGTCGCCGCTGTCGGCGGTGGCGATGCCGATGACCTTGAACGGGGTGTTCTTGATGGTCAGCGTGGCGTCCACGGCGAGCTTGTTCTGGCTCGCGTACGCGCTGTCCACGACGGCGACGGCGGTGTCCGTTTCGCCGGCCTGGAAGGTGCGACCGGAGGTGATCTTGGAGGTGGTGAGCGGGCCGAGCGCGGGGTGCGCCACGTCCGCACCGTAGACGGAGAAGGAGTTGACGTCGAAGTTCGCACCGCCGCCCTCGACCGTCCCGCCCTGGCCGGCGCCCGCGCCGCCCTGGCCGCCCGCCCCGCCGCGGCCGCCGCCGTTGCCGCCGTTGCCGCCGCCCTGGGAGTGCCGCAACTCGCCCCGCTTGAACTGGCCGTTGACCTTCATCACCTGGAGGCTGAGGCCGCCCACCGCCTGCGCGACCCCGTTCTGGCCGGACACCTTGCCGACCGTGGCCGCGTCGAGGGTCTGGAAGCCCTGCGGCATCACGATGTCGTGGCTCTGCTCGGCGTCGGCGTTCGCGTCGCCGTCGCCCTTGGCGTCGAACTGGAAGCGGGGCCTGCCGGGTTGCCCGTTCTCGCCCGGCGGGGTCTGGGCCTTGGTGACGGTCATGTCCGTGCCGAGGCCGTAGAGCGACTGGAGGACCTTGCCCTGGGCGGCGTTCATGCCCGCCGAGACGGAGGTGACCACGATGACGAGGGCGATGCCGAGGGCGAGCCCGGAGGCGACGACGAGCGCGGCCTTCCGGCGGCGGCGCAACTCGCGCCGGAGGTAGGTGAAGAACATGCGGCCGAAATTAGGCGGCACCCCTGATGGCCGGATAAGGCCAGGGTAAGAGTCCCATGAGAAGAAAAGACGGACGGCGGGGAGCCCGTGTGGGGCTTCCCGCCGTCCGTCTCACGCGTCGGACCAGGTCGGTTCGGCTCAGGCCGAGGGACCGGCCTTCCACTCCGCCCAGCTCATGTTCCAGCCGTTGAGGCCGTTGTCGGGCTTGATGGTCTTGTCCGGGGAGTTCGTCACCGTGACCACGTCGCCGATGAGCGAGTTGTCGAAGAACCAGGAACCGGCGGTGTCCGGGTCGTTGGCGCCCTTGGTGTCGTTCAGACCGACACAGCCGTGGCTGGTGTTCACGCTGCCGAAGATCGAGTCCGATCCCCAGTAGTTGCCGTGGATGAAGGTGCCCGACTCGGACAGCCGCATCGCGTGCGGAACGTCCTTGATGTCGTACTCGCCCTTGCCCTCACTGTTCTTGAAGCCGACAGTGGAGCCGTCCATCCGGGTCTCCTTGAACTTCTCGGAGATCACCATCTGACCGTTGTAGGTCGGGTTCTCCGGGGAGCCCGCCGAGATCGGGATGGTCTTGAGGACCTGCCCGTCGCGGGTGACCGTCATCTTCTTGGTCTTCGTGTCGACCGTGGAGACCTGGCTCCGGCCGATCTTGAAGGTGACGGTCTTGTTCTGGACGCCCTGGATGCCGGGAGCACCCTGCACGCCCTCCAGCGCCAGCTTCAGCGTGACGGTGGAGTTCGCCTGCCAGTACTGCTCCGGACGGAAGTCCAGGCGCTGGTTGCCGAACCAGTGGCCGACGACTTCCTGGCCGCTGGTGGAGGAGACCGTGATGGCCGCCTGCACGGCCTTCATGTCCTTGATCGGCTTGTTGAAGGTGATCGACACGGGCATGCCCACGCCGACCGTCTCGCCCTCGTCCGGGATGAACGAGCCGACGTAGCTGTTCTCCGGGGAGACCGTCGTGAAGGAGGTGTTCTCGTGCGCCTCGCGCCCGGCCTCGTCCTTCGCGGTCGCCGCGAGGGTGTACTTCGTCGAGCGCTTCAGCGCGCCGTCCGGCTTCCAGCTCTTGCCGTCGGCGGAGATCTTGCCCGCGACGGCCCCGCCCTCCGTGGACTTGAGCTCGACCTTGGTGAGCTTTCCGTCGCTGACGGTGACGTTCGTGGCGTCGTTCAGGCCGACGTTGGTCGCGCCGCCCTTGGGCGTGATGGCTATTCGGGCCTTGGAGGTGTCCTTGGCCGCCGCGGCGTCCACATCCGCCTGCGACTTGCCCGTGTCCGCGCCGCCCTTTGCCTTCTCGTCGCCCGCGTCGTTACAGGCCGAAAGCATCAGTACGCCACCGAGCACGGCGGACACGGCCACCAGGGACCTTCGCCGCCGCTTGCTGTACGTCCTCACACGTCACTCCATCGTTGCCGGAAACCCCGAGGCTGCATTCCCGGGATCGGGCCGGGCAGGGGAGATCAACCCCCCTGCTCGTCCTGACAACGCGTTACGACGTGGAACGGTTCCACATTCCGTTCGGATGTGTGCAACCCCACGGTCAGGCGTTGTCGGCCTCTTCCTCGAAGTCACCATCTTCCTCGCCCAGGTCCCACTCCAGCGACTCGGGGTCGTATTCGACCGGTTCGCTGCTCCAAGAGGCCTGCGCCAGCTCGACTCCCGCCAGTTCCGCGACCAGGTCGGTGGGGTCCACCAGGTAGGCCAGCGCCTCGCATTCGTCCTCGCGCACGGCCGACTCGGCGTGGCCGCGCTCCTCGTCCGGCATGAACTCGTCGGCCTTGATGTGCCCGAGGGCGGCGCCGATCAGGGCGTCCGAGTCGGACACTTCGAGGACCAAATCCACCCGAAGCCGTACGTATCGTGATGTCTCAGAAGGGTTCATACGACGGAGAGTAAGCCCGCGACAGCCTCGACTTTCCCACGACCCGCCCCTTTCACTAGCATCTGCCCACACGGCCAATTCGCTGCTTCCGCAAGGGGGATCGCACCGTGTCCGCACCTCGACCGCTGCTCACCGCTCTCGGAGCGACCACCCTCCTCGCCGCCCTCTGGTTCGTCCCCTCGGCGAACGCCACGGCGCCCGGACATCCGGCGGGCTCCTCCGGCGCACCCGCCGCCGCCAACACGGGCACCGTCACCGCCGCCGACACCGGCACGGTCACCGCCGCCGACACCGGCACGGTCACCAGTACCGACACAGGTACGGATACGGGCGCCGGCGTCGGCACCGGCACCACCGGCACCGGCACCGGCACCGGCACCGGCACCGGCACCGGCAGCCTCGCCGGTGTCAGCGAGGCGGAGCCGGCCTCCGTCGTCACCCTCTCGCTCGCCGACACCGGCAGCACCGACACCACCCCGTACGTGGTCGGCGGCACGCTCTGCCTCGGCCTCGGGGCCGGCTTCGTGGCCTTCTCCGTACGCCGCTCCCGCAGCCTGTAGACCGCGCGTACGGCGCCGTACGCGAAAGGGCCGCGCCCCCGGGGATCGGATCCCCGGGGGCGCGGCCCTCGTACGACTGCGGCGGCGGACCGCCGGATCAGGCCAGCGGGCCCGTCACCGGCTCCACGGCCGCCACGAGACCGCCCGCGCGCACGAAGGCGTCGGCGGCGGCCAGGTCGGGGGCGAGGAAACGATCCGGCCCGGGACCCTCCACGCCCGCCTCCCGCGCCGCGGCGATCGCGGCGCGGCTGGCCGGCGCCGGGGTGAGGCCGTGGCGCAGCTCGATGGCCCGGGTGGCCGCGTAGAGCTCGATGGCGATGATCCGGGTCAGGTTGTCGATCGCGGTACGCAGCTTGCGCGCGGCCGACCACCCCATGGAGACGTGGTCCTCCTGCATGGCGGAGGAGGGGATCGAGTCGGCGGAGGCCGGAACGGCCAGCCGCTTCATCTCGCTGACCAGGGCGGCCTGCGTGTACTGGGCGATCATCAGACCGGAGTCCACACCGGCGTCGTCCGCCAGGAACGGCGGCAGGCCGTGGCTGCGGTTCTTGTCGAGGAGGCGGTCGGTGCGGCGCTCGGCGATGGAGCCGAGGTCGGCGGCGGCGATGGCCAGGAAGTCCAGCACGTAGGCGACGGGCGCGCCGTGGAAGTTGCCGTTGGACTCCACGCGTCCGTCGGGCAGCACCACCGGGTTGTCGACGGCGGAGGCCAGTTCGCGGGAGGCGACCAGGGCGGCGTGCGCCATGGTGTCGCGGCCCGCGCCGGCGACCTGCGGGGCGCACCGCACGGAGTAGGCGTCCTGGACGCGCGGGGCGGACTCCTCCTGGAAGTGCCCGGTGAGACCGGAGCCCTTGAGCACGGCGGCCATGTTGGCGGCGGAGGCGCCCTGGCCGGGGTGCGGGCGGATGGCGTGCAGCTCGGGCTGGAGCACCTTCTCGGTGCCGAGCAGCGCCTCCAGGGTGAGGGCGGCGGTGATGTCGGCGGACTTGTAGAGCCGGTCGAGGTCGGCGAGGGCCATGACCAGCATGCCGAGCATGCCGTCGGTGCCGTTGAGGAGGGCGAGGCCCTCCTTCTCCCGCAGCTCGACGGGCTCGATGCCGTACTCGGCGAGCAGTTCGCCGGCGGGGCGGACGGTGCCGTCCGGCCCCTCGGCGTCGCCCTCGCCCATCAGCGCGAGCGCGCAGTGCGAAAGGGGGGCCAGGTCGCCGGAGCAGCCGAGGGAGCCGTACTCGTGGACGACGGGGGTGATCCCGGCGTTGAGCACGTCGGCCATGGTCTGGGCGACGGAGGGACGCACCCCGGTGTGCCCGGAGGCCACCGTCTTCAGGCGCAGGAACATCAGGGCGCGCACGACCTCCCGCTCGACGCGCGGGCCCATGCCGGCGGCGTGCGAGCGGACGATGTTGCGCTGGAGCTGCGCGCGCAGCTCGGGGCTGATGTGACGGGAGGCGAGGGCGCCGAACCCGGTGGAGACCCCGTAGACGGGTTCGGGCTTGGCGGCGAGCGCGTCGACGATCTCGCGAGCGCGGGCGAGGGCGTCCAGGGCCTCGCCGGACAGCTCGATCCGCGCGTTGCCTCGGGCGACTGCGATGACGTCCTCGGCGGTGGTCCCGGACGTTCCCACCACGACAGTGTGCATATCCATATTCAGCACCCTACGGACTGAATCCCTTCATGTCACTAGCCAACATTGTCACGATCGCGCCCGCCCGCCGCCCCTTACCCGGAGCGGATCACTGGCGGCCGCGGAAGCGGCGCCGCTCCCCCGGGGCCTCGCGCGCGGCGGCCGCGTCGGCGAGCCGCACCACGGCCGTGTCCCGGCCCGCCACCACCGGCTGCGCCGAGCGCGCGGCCTTCGCCTTGTACTGGGCGGCGTCCGCCAGCCGGAAGAGCCGGCGCGAGGACCTGACCGGCCCGATCGGGTCCCCGGTGGACGCGACCCCGCAGGCCACCCCTTCGCCCAGCTCCAGTTCGGCGGCGCGCACGCACACCTCCTCGGTCACCCGGACCACCTCGTCGGCCGAGGGCCCCACGCTCACCAGGCAGAACTCGTCGCCGCCCAGCCGGGCGACCAGCGTGCCCGCCAGCATGGCCCCGCACAGGCTCAGCACCGAGCCGAACCGCTCCAGCAGCCGGTCGCCCATGGCGTGCCCGAGGGTGTCGTTGACCTTCTTGAGGCCGTTGAGGTCGCAGACGACCAGGCTCACCACCGTTCCGGCGCGCCGGTGTTCCTCCAGGGCCTCGTCGAGCCGCATGTCGACGGCCCGCCGGTTCGCGAGCCCGGTCAGCGGGTCGGTGAAGGCCAGCCTGCGCGCCTCCTCCAGCCGTTCGTTCTGCGCGAGTCCGGCCGCGACCACCGCCGCGAGGACCGCCGCGAACTCGGCGTCGTCGTCGTCGAAGTCGGGCAGCCCCTCGTCCCGGGCGACGTACAGCTCGCCCCAGGCCCGCCCGCTGAGCACGATCGGCGCGACCACGCAGCTGCCGCGCCCGCGCCGGCGCAGGGCCTCGCCCCGGCGGCCCGGCCGGTCGCCGACCGCGCTCTCGACCCAGGCGTGCGGCCCGCCCCCGCCCGCCCAGCGTTCGTGCAGGAACTCGGTGATCTCCGGGAAGTCGTGCACCGGATAGGACTCGTCCTCCGGGAACTCCTCCTCCCCGGCCCGCCGTTCCCCCTCGTTGACGAGCACCCGCAGCCGGCCCCGCTCGCGCTCCCACGCGGAGATGGCGGCGAAGGACCCGTCCATCGCCACCCGTGCGCCCCGGGCGGCGGCCCGGACGCTGTCCCGCGGCGCGCAGGCAGCCGCCATGGCCTGCGCGAGGCCCACGACGGCCCGAAGCCGCCCGTCAACTCCCATCGCCCCAGGTTAGGGGGTTTGTCAGATTTAGTGACAGTTGGCGCGCATTTCCGCAATCATACGGTCACAGCGCGTGACGACGGCGGGCGGGCGAGCGGGGCCCTACTCCCCCGGCCAGTTCGGCTTGCGCTTCTCGTTGAACGCCGCCACGCCCTCGGCCCGGTCCCCGGAGAAGGCCACCGTGCGCCAGGCCGCGTCCTCGATCTCCAGTCCGGCCGCCAGGTCCATCCCGTGACCCAGCCGCAGCGCCCGCTTGGCCGCGCGCAGCCCGACGGGGGAGTTCGCCGCCATCGCCGCCGCCAGCTCCAGGGCCCGCGTCCGGTCCTCGCCCACCGGGGCCAGCGAGTCCACCAGGCCCAGGGAGAGCGCCTCCGCGGCCTCCACCCGCCGGGCCGTGAAGATCAGCTCGGCCGCCCGGGCCGCCCCGACCCGCCGGGGCAGCAGCTGCGTACCGCCGCCGCCGGGGATCACGCCGACCGACACCTCGGGCAGGCCGACCACCGCCGTCTCGTCGGCCACGATCACGTCACAGGCCAGCGCCAGCTCGAAGCCGCCGCCCAGCGCGAAGCCGTGCACCGCGGCGACGGTCGGCATCGGCAGCTCCAGCACGCCGCCGTAGGCCCCCCGGGTGGTGGGCCGCTGCCGCACCAGCTCGGCGTCCGAGAAGGAGTTGCGCTCCTTGAGGTCCGCGCCCACGCAGAAGGCCCGCTCATGGGTGGAGGAGAGCACGACCACCCGTACCGAGGCGTCGGCGGCGAGCGCCGCGCAGGCCGCCCCGATGGACCGCGCCATCTCCGTGGAAACGGCGTTCATCGCCTTGGGCCGGTCCAGCACCAGCTCGGCGACGGCTCCGCCGTCACCATGGCGCCGCACCGCGACGAACTCCCCGTACCGGACCTCGTCCACAGCCACGCCACCCTCTCGGTTAACGAACGTTACCCGGGGATCTTAGGCGTCCTGCGCGTCAGCGACCAGGGCTCCACGACACCGAGACCGCGGACCGGCCGCTGCCACATCGGCTGGAGCGCGAAACGGTACGAGCCGCCGCCCTCCTCGGCCTCGGCGCCCTTCTCCGACTTCGGCGCGGCTCCGGTCCGGCTCAGCTCCTCGGCCATCGCCCCGTCCACCAGCACGGCGTCCTTCGGGGCTATGGAGGTCAGCCGCGAGGCGAGGTTCACGGTCGTGCCGAACACGTCGCCCATCCGGGTCGTCACGGTCCCGAAGGCGATCCCGACCCGCAGCTCCGGCATCTGGGGATCGGCCTCCATCGTCTCGATCAGCCGCAGCGCGATCTCCGCCGCCGTCGCCGAGTCGTCTGCGCAGTACAGCACCTCGTCGCCGAGGGTCTTGATGAGCCGGCCGCCGTGCGCCGCCACCAGGTCCGCGGCCGTGGTCTCGAAGGCCTCGACCAGCTCGCCGAGCTCCTCCTCCTCCAGCCGGCGCGTCAGCCGGGTGAAGCCCACCAGGTCCGCGAATCCCACCGCGAGCCTGCGGTCGACCATCTCCTCGTCGTCCGCGACCTGCACGACCCGGCCGGTGGCGGCCGCGAGCTGGCGGCGCCACACGTAGACGAGGAACTCCTCCAGCTCCGGCAGCAGCAGCTCGACCAGCGGGTACGTCACCTCGGTACGGGTCATGCCGGGCTCGGGCGGCTCCGTCAGGCCCTCCAGGAAGGAATCGATCTGCCACTCCGCCAACCGGGCGGTGGTCTGCCCGGTGGACCGGGCCACCTGCACGGCCATCGGCTCGCTGAGCAGCCCCGCCTCCACGAGACCGGCCAGGCGGCGCAGCGCCAGCACGTCGGCCTCCGTCAGCGCGCGCGCCTGCCCGATGTCCGCGAAGCCCATGGCCCGCCAGAAGCGCGAGGCCAGCTCCATCGACACCCCGGCGCTGCGGGCGGCCTGGAAGGGCGTGTAGCGCCGCTCGGCGCCCAGGATCAGCTGCTCCAGCCGGATCGCGAGCGGGTCGGCCGTGGGCTGGGCGGTGTGGTCCACCTCGTGCATCGGGGTGTGCTGGTCGCGCCCGATCGGCGTCCCGGGCCCCGAGCCGGAGCCGCTCCCCGGGCCCGGACCGGACCCGGACGCGCTGGACGTAGAGTCGTCGACGGTCAAGGGCCGCCTCCTGTCCATTCCGTGCGCACTGCGAAACCGGGTGATCACCGCGGGACCGCGATCGCCTAAACCATACGGCAGGTGTGCCGTAGCTCACTCCCCCACAATTTTGGGGTTCCTCCTCGCCTCCGGGGCGCCGAATGCCGGACGGGGCCTCCCGCACCGGCCCGGATCCGGCCCCGCCGGCGTTCGAGGCGCGGGGATCCGGGGCCGGAGCCCCGGGACGGCGGCCCACCGGGCCCGGCGCCGGAGCGGGTGGCTCCGGCGCCTGTCCCGCCGCCACGGCGGCCCGCGTCAGCGCACGGAGCGCAGGTGCACCACGTCGCCCGCGCCCACCGCCTCCCGCTCCTCCTCCGGCGTCCGGATCACCAGCCGCCCGTCCACGTCCACCGCTTCGGCCGTTCCGGTGAGGGAGCGCCCGCCGGGCAGCTCTGCGCGGACGTGCCGGCCCAGGGTCGCGCAGCCCGCCGCGTACGCCTCCTGGAGGCCGCTCTCGGCCGGGTCCCCGCCGGCCGCGCGCCAGCGCCCGTACCACTCCTCCAGTGTCCGCAGCACCGCCTTGAGCAGCGGCTCCCGGTCCGTCACCGTCGCCTTCGCCAGCAGCAGCGACCCCGCCGCCGGCACCGGCAGCTCGTCCTCGGTCAGCGTGACGTTGAGCCCGATCCCGACCACGACCCCGTCCGCGACCCGCTCCGCGAGGATCCCGGCGGCCTTGCGCTCCTCCCCGTCCACCGTGACCAGCAGGTCGTTGGGCCATTTCAGGGAGGTGTCCACGCCCGCCGCCCGGGACAGACCCTGCGCGGCGGCCACCCCGGCCAGCAGGGTCAGCCATCCCCACCGCTCCTGCGGCACCTCCTCCCCGGGCTTGAGCAGGACGGAGAAGAACAGCCCCGACCGCGCCGGAGCCGTCCAGCTGCGGTCCAGGCGGCCCCGCCCGGCGGTCTGCTCCTCGGCGACCAGCACGGCCCCCTCCGGCAGGTCCGCGGCCCTCCCGGCGAGGTCGGTGTTGGTGGAGCCGGTGGCGGGGACCACCTCCAGGGAGGTCCACAGGCCGCCCTCGACGACGAGGGCCCGGCGCAGGGCGGCGGCGTTGAGGGGAGGCCGGTCCAGGCTCGACCAGCGTCCCGCGGAGGGTCCGGCTGCTGCATCTGATGGCGTCATGCAAGCCACATTAGGTGTGTCAAACGCCGCACTGCCGAGCGCCATGCCCGCCGATACGCTACGCACCAGTAGCCAGCAGCAGTCAATCAATTGACCAGGCAGTTGACACCACACAGGGAGCCGCGACCCCGATGTCCCAACCCTCAGAGCCGATCGACATGCACACGACCGCGGGCAAGCTCGCGGACCTGCGGCGCCGCGTCGAGGAAGCCACCCACGCCGGTTCCGCGCGGGCCGTCGAGAAGCAGCACGCCAAGGGCAAGCTGACGGCGCGTGAGCGCGTCGCGCTGCTGTTGGACGAGGGGTCCTTCGTAGAGCTGGACGAGTTCGCCCGGCACCGCTCCACCAGCTTCGGCCTGGAGAAGACCCGCCCCTACGGCGACGGCGTCGTCACCGGCTACGGCACGGTGGACGGCCGCCCGGTGGCGGTGTTCTCGCAGGACTTCACCGTCTTCGGCGGAGCCCTCGGCGAGGTCTACGGCCAGAAGATCATGAAGGTCATGGACTTCGCGCTGAAGACCGGCTGCCCCCTCGTCGGCATCAACGACTCCGGCGGCGCCCGCATCCAGGAGGGCGTCAGCGCGCTCGGCATGTACGGCGAGATCTTCCGCCGCAACGTGCACGCGTCCGGCGTGATCCCGCAGATCAGCCTGATCGTCGGCCCCTGCGCCGGCGGTGCCGTGTACTCCCCGGCGATCACCGACTTCACCGTCATGGTCGACCAGACCTCGCACATGTTCATCACCGGCCCGGACGTCATCAAGACGGTCACCGGCGAGGACGTCGGCTTCGAGGAGCTGGGCGGTGCGCGCACCCACAACTCCACCTCGGGCGTGGCGCACCACATGGCGGGCGACGAGAAGGACGCCATCGAGTACGTCAAGTCCCTGCTGGCGTACCTGCCGTCGAACAACCTCTCCGAGCCGCCCTCCTTCCCGGAGGAGGCGGACACCGAGGTCTCGGACTCCGACCTCGAACTCGACACGCTGATCCCCGACAGCGCGAACCAGCCGTACGACATGCACACCGTGATCGAGCACGTGCTGGACGACGGCGAGTTCCTGGAGACGCAGTCGCTGTTCGCCCCGAACATCCTCACCGGCTTCGGCCGCGTCGAGGGCCACCCCGTGGGCATCGTCGCCAACCAGCCGATGCAGTTCGCCGGCTGCCTGGACATCAACGCCTCCGAGAAGGCGGCGCGGTTCGTGCGGACCTGCGACGCCTTCAACGTGCCGGTGCTGACGTTCGTCGACGTCCCGGGCTTCCTGCCGGGCACCGACCAGGAGTACAACGGCATCATCCGGCGCGGCGCGAAGCTGATCTACGCCTACGCCGAGGCCACCGTCCCCCTGATCACCGTCATCACCCGCAAGGCCTTCGGCGGCGCCTACGACGTCATGGGCTCCAAGCACCTCGGCGCCGACCTGAACCTGGCCTGGCCCACCGCGCAGATCGCCGTCATGGGCGCGCAGGGCGCGGTGAACATCCTGCACCGGCGCACGATCGCCGAAGCGGGGGAGAATGAGGTCGAGGAGGTGCGCGCCCGGCTGATCGCCGAGTACGAGGACGCGCTGCTCAACCCCTACACGGCGGCCGAGCGCGGTTACATCGACGCGGTGACCATGCCGTCCGAGACCCGCGCCCACGTGGTCAAGGGGCTGCGCCAGCTGCGGACCAAGCGGGAGTCCCTGCCTCCGAAGAAGCACGGCAACATCCCCCTCTAGGCCCCCCGAGGAGCTCACAGTGATGATCAAGGTCGTCAAGGGCAACCCGACCCCCGAGGAGCTGGCCGCCGCACTGGCGGTGGTCCAAGCGCGCGCGGCGGCGCTGGCCTCGGCCCCGTCGGGCGCGCCCCGGGTCCCGGACGAGTGGGCCGCTCCGCGCCGGGTGGCGCGGCACCGGCTGCCGCAGCCCGGTCCGCGCGCGTGGGGCCGTACGTACTGGCCCGGCCAGCACTGACGGAGCCGGCCGCGGGACGGCCGGGCGAAGGCCGGGCGCCCCGAAGATGGCGCGAACGGACGGTGGCGCCTGAGTACGAGTACTCAGGCGCCACCGGCGTCCCGGGGCAAGGATCGGAGCATGCTCTGGTCAGACCCGAAGAACGAGCCGCCGAAGGACATGCGCGACGCCCAGGCGATGCTCAGGCGGCTGCTCGTCGTGCTCGCCCTCGCGATGGTCGTCGGGGTGTACGTGCTCGGCATCGCCCCCTTCTAGGGGGACGGCCCGGTGGCACGGCCGCGGCCGCCCTACGATGGCCCCCATGACCGTAGAGCCACAGCGCACGCTCGTCCTCGCCTCCGCCTCCCCCGCCCGGCTGAACCTGCTGCGGCAGGCCGGGCTGGCCCCGCACGTGATCGTCAGCGGGTTCGACGAGGACACCCTCAGCCACGACGAGCCGGCCGGTCTGGCGCTGGCCCTGGCCGAGGCCAAGGCGGGTGTGGTGGCGGGCCTGGCGGAGGCCGCGGGCGCGCTGGTGATCGGCTGCGACTCCGTGCTGGAGCTGGACGGCGAGGCCCTGGGCAAGCCGGCCGACGCGGCGGAGGCCACGGCCCGCTGGAAGGCGATGCGCGGACGCGCCGGGGTGCTGCGCACGGGGCACTGCGTGATCGACACGACGACCGGGCGTCAGGTCTCGGCCACCGCTTCGACGACGGTCCGCTTCGGCGAGCCGTCGGACGCGGAGGTGGCGGCCTACGTGGCGAGCGGCGAGCCGCTGCACGTGGCCGGGGCGTTCACCCTGGACGGGCTGTCGGCTCCGTTCATCGACGGCATCGACGGGGACCACGGCAACGTCATCGGCCTGTCGATGCCCCTGCTGCGCTCCCTGCTGGGCGAACTGGACGTGTCCATCACGGACTTGTGGGCCTGAGCCCCTCGACGCGTCCCGGCTCGTCCCGGTCCCCGGCGTAGAGCGTCAGGGTCAGGACGAGCAGACAGAGGATCACCATCGCCGCCGTGAAGGCTCCCCAGCCGACGAGCGCCGCGGCGATGGCGCCGAGCAGTACGTGGGCCAGGGCGGCGGCGATCAGCACGACGCGGGCGAAGCGGCCGGGCGGGCGGTCCCGCAGCGCCGTCAGGGCGAGCAGGACGGCGCCCAGCAGGAAGAAGGCGCCGATGGCCGCCCCCAGCCCGTAGGTCGCCTTGCTCATGAGGTCCGGATCGCTGCCGGCGATGGACATCGACTGGTTCGCGGTGGTCCGCCCGAGCACGAGGTGGACGAGCACCAGAACCGCGGCTTCCGCGACGAGCGCGAGCGCGCCCAGCCCGGCCACGAGTCTGCGCAGCACGACGCCCCCATCCCCCGCACACCACAAGTGTGTTCGACGCACTGGAGGCTACTAACGAGTAAACCTCCGGACAAGAGGTCGGGGCGGCTTCGTTACGGGAGCCCTCCGTGACGGCTCTCACTCAAAGAATGCATAGGCCGTTCGTAGGGACTCGACAAAGAATCAGCGGGGGCCGCTGACCCGCCGAACAGAGACCTGCACTGTGCAACGGGGTTACTGTGCAGTCGGGGATCTCCCTGACCTGGGGCGACACAAGGGCTTTCGCGCCAGAGGGACGCTCGCATCACGCTCTGTGTGGGCAAGCTCACCACCGGGGAAGGGTCGAAAGGCCGTGTCGGCTGTCCCTAAACTCAGCTTGTTTCAAGGAGGGAGCCATCGTGCGCAAGGTGCTCATCGCCAACCGTGGCGAAATCGCTGTCCGCGTTGCTCGGGCCTGCCGGGATGCCGGGATCGCGAGCGTAGCCGTCTACGCCGATCCGGACCGGGACGCCCTGCACGTCCGCGCGGCAGACGAAGCTTTCGCGTTGGGCGGTGACACCCCGGCCACCAGCTACCTCGACATCGCGAAGGTCCTGCAGGCCGCCGCCGACTCCGGAGCGGACGCCATCCATCCCGGATACGGCTTCCTGTCCGAGAACGCGGACTTCGCCCAGGCCGTCATCGACGCGGGCCTGACCTGGATCGGCCCGCCGCCGCAGGCCATCCGCGACCTCGGCGACAAGGTCGCCGCCCGGCACATCGCCCAGCGCGCCGGCGCCCCGCTGGTCGCGGGCACCCCCGACCCGGTGTCCGGGTCCGACGAGGTCGTCGCCTTCGCGCGGGAACACGGCCTGCCGATCGCGATCAAGGCCGCCTTCGGCGGTGGCGGCCGCGGCCTGAAGGTCGCCCGCACCCTCGAAGAGGTACCGGAGCTCTACGACTCCGCCGTCCGCGAGGCCGTCGCCGCCTTCGGCCGCGGCGAGTGCTTCGTCGAGCGCTACCTCGACAAGCCGCGCCACGTGGAGACCCAGTGCCTGGCCGACAGTCACGGCAACGTGGTCGTCGTCTCCACCCGCGACTGCTCCCTCCAGCGGCGTCACCAGAAGCTCGTCGAGGAGGCCCCCGCGCCGTTCCTGAGCGAGGCCCAGAACGCCGAGCTGTACGCCGCCTCCAAGGCGATCCTCAAGGAAGCCGGCTACGTCGGCGCCGGCACGGTCGAGTTCCTCGTCTCCGCCGACGGCCTGATCTCCTTCCTGGAGGTCAACACCCGCCTCCAGGTGGAGCACCCGGTCACCGAAGAGGTCGCCGGCATCGACCTGGTCCGCGAGATGTTCCGCATCGCCGACGGCGAGGAGCTCGGCTACGGCGACCCCGTCCTGCGCGGCCACTCCTTCGAGTTCCGCATCAACGGCGAGGACCCGGGCCGCGGCTTCCTGCCCGCGCCGGGCACCGTCACCAAGTTCGCCGCGCCCACCGGTCCCGGCGTGCGCCTGGACACCGGCGTCGAGTCGGGCTCGGTCATCGGCCCCGCCTGGGACTCCCTGCTGGCCAAGCTGATCGTCACCGGTGCCACCCGTGAGCAGGCCCTCCAGCGGGCCGCCCGCGCCCTGGCCGAGTTCGAGGTCGAGGGCATGGCCACCGCCATCCCCTTCCACCGCGCGGTCGTCGCCGACCCCGCCTTCGCGCCCACCGACGGCAGCCCCTTCACGGTCTTCACCCGCTGGATCGAGACCGAGTTCGTCAACGAGATCCCGGCCTTCGTCGTACCGGCGGCCGAGGACACCGAGGACGAGCCGGGCCGCGAGACCGTGGTCGTCGAGGTCGGCGGCAAGCGCCTGGAGGTCTCCCTCCCGTCCTCGCTGGGCATGACCCTGGCCCGCACCGCCGCCGCGGGCGGGGCGAAGCCCAAGCGCCGCGCCGCCAAGAAGTCCGGCCCGGCCGCCTCGGGCGACACCCTCGCCTCCCCGATGCAGGGCACCATCGTCAAGGTGGCCGTCGAGGAGGGACAGCAGGTCAACGAGGGCGACCTCGTCGTCGTCCTGGAGGCCATGAAGATGGAGCAGCCCCTCAACGCGCACCGCTCGGGCACCATCGTGGGCCTGAACGCCGAGGTCGGCGCCTCCCTCACCTCCGGCGCCACCATCTGCGAGATCAAGGACTGACGTCCGGGACCGCACCGCGCAACGAGGACGAGGCCCCGCCCGGCTGACCGGGCGGGGCCTCGTCGTCGTCCGGACCGTCCGGGCGGTGCACGGCGGGCCACCCTGGCGGGAGCCGCCCGGCGGACACCGTCCGGCAACGGTCCGGGGTCAGCGGCGCCGCATGTCCGCGACGCGCGCCCGTTCGCCGGCCTGCTGCTCCAGCATCGAGGCGGGAGCGCTGCGCAGCCGGTCGGTGGGGCCGCCGCGCCGTTGGACCGGCAGGGGGGACTCCCGGCGGGGCCTGCGCCCCTGCATGCCGTCCCCGCCCGGGGCTCCGCCGTGACCCCCGCCGGAGGCCGCCGAGGAGCCCGCCACGGTGATCTGCACGCCCTGGTCGGCCAGCGCCTGGAGCTCGGTGGCGGCCCGGTCGTCGTGGGGCGGCGGCTCGTCCGTCACCAGCCGCGTCATGATGTCCGTGGGCACGGTCTGGAACATGGTGTCGGTGCCGAGCTTCGTGTGGTCGGCGAGCACCACCACCTCGGCCGCGGCCTGCACCAGCGCCCGGTCCACGCTCGCGGAGAGCATGTTGGAGGTGGACAGCCCCCGTTCGGCGGTCAGCCCGCTCCCGGACAGGAAGGCCCGGGACACCCGCAGCCCCTGGAGGGACTGTTCGGCCCCGCTGCCGACGAGGGCGTAGTTGGACCCGCGCAGGGTGCCGCCGGTCATCACCACCTCGACCCGGTTGGCGTGGGCCAGCGCCTGGGCGACGAGCAGCGAGTTGGTGACGACGGTGAGACCGGGCACCCGGGCGAGCCGGCGGGCCAGCTCCTGGGTGGTCGTCCCCGCGCCGACGACCACGGCCTCGCCCTCTTCGACCAGGCCGGCCGCGACATCGGCGATGGCGGTCTTCTCCGCCGTCGCGAGGTGGGACTTTTGCGGAAAGCCGGACTCCCGCGTGAAACCGCCCGGCAAGACCGCACCGCCGTGCCGGCGGTCGAGGAGTCCTTCTGCCTCCAGTGCCCGCACGTCCCGCCGTACGGTCACTTCGGAGGTCTGGACGACGCGGGCGAGCTCCCGGAGCGATACCGCTCCGTTGGCCCGCACCATTTCGAGGATCAATTGGCGACGTTCTGCAGCGAACACGAAACTGACAGTAACCCCAGCGACCGACTGCTTTCAGCTCTTTGCGCCGGAATACCGAAGTTGTCCATACGGCGGGTCGACTGGTGGTATACGCGGACCGACTGCCGGGCGCGGCACCGGGGCCGATCCGCCCCCGACCTCGACGACCGCCCCAAACCCCTTACGGGCAGGGGCGGTTGCCCGGAGCCTACGCCTCGCCCGCCGCCTTGCGGGTGTGCAACTGGCGTGCCACTTCCGCGATCGAACCGGACAGGGAGGGGTACACGGTGAACGCGTTTGCGATCTGCTCGACCGTCAGGTTGTTGTCGACCGCGATCGAGATCGGGTGGATGAGCTCGCTCGCGCGCGGCGAGACGACCACGCCGCCGACCACGATGCCGGTGCCCGGACGGCAGAACATCTTCACGAAGCCGTCCCGGATGCCCTGCATCTTCGCGCGCGGGTTGCGCAGCAGCGGCAGCTTCACCACCCGGGCGTCGATCTTGCCCGCGTCCACGTCGGCCTGGGTGTAGCCGACGGTGGCGATCTCCGGGTCGGTGAAGACGTTCGAGGAGACCGTCTTCAGGTTCAGCGGGGTCACCGCGTCGCCGAGGAAGTGGTACATCGCGATGCGGCCCTGCATGGCGGCCACGGAGGCCAGCGCGAAGACCCCGGTCACGTCACCGGCCGCGTACACGCCCGGCGAGGAGGTGCGCGAGACCTTGTCGGTCCAGATGTGGCCCGAGTCCTTGAGCCGGACCCCGGACTCCTCCAGGTTCATGTTCTGGGTGTTCGGGATGGCGCCGACGGCCATCAGGCAGTGCGAGCCGGTGATGACCCGCCCGTCGGACAGGGTGACCTCGACCCGGTCCCCGACCCGCTTGACGGACTCGGCGCGCGAGCGGCCGACCACGTTCATGCCGCGACGCCGGAAGACGTCCTCCAGCACGGCCGCCGCGTCGGGGTCCTCGCCCGGCAGCACGCGGTCGCGCGAGGACACCAGGGTCACCCGGGAGCCGAGGGCCTGGTACGCGCCGGCGAACTCGGCGCCGGTCACGCCCGAGCCGACCACGATGAGCTCCTCGGGGAGCTCCTCCAGGTCGTAGACCTGGGTCCAGTTCAGGATCCGCTCCCCGTCGGGCATCGCGTCCGGGATCTCGCGGGGGGTGCCGCCGGTGGCGATCAGCACCGCGTCGGCGGTCAGGATCGTCTCCGTGCCGTCGGCCGCGGTGACGATGACGTCCCGGGTCCCGTCGATGCCCTGCGGGCCGCCGAGCTTGCCGCGGCCGCGCAGCACGCGGGCGCCGGCCCGGGTCACGGACGCGGTGATGTCGTGGGACTGGGCGAGCGCGAGGCGCTTGACGCGCCGGTTCACCTTGCCGAGGTCCACGCCGACGACGCGCGCGGCCTGCTCCATGGGCGGGGTGTCGTCCGCGACGACGATGCCCAGTTCCTCGTACGACGAGTCGAAGGTCGTCATGACCTCGGCGGTCGCGATGAGAGTCTTCGAGGGCACGCAGTCGGTGAGCACCGACGCCCCGCCCAGACCGTCGCAGTCGACGACGGTCACCTCCGCGCCGAGCTGGGCCCCCACCAGGGCCGCCTCATACCCGCCGGGTCCGCCGCCGATGATCACGATCCGGGTCACGAAAAGTCCGCCTCACGTCTACCCGGCCGGCTGCCGCCCCGGCCGGCGGTCCGGGGGGTCTCCCCGGGGGATGCATTCCGTGCTCCATTGTCCCGCACTCATCAAGGTGCTTCGCCCCCGGTCCCGACCCCGGTGCGCCATCCGGGCACGCGGGCCGGGCCGCCCCTCCCGTACCCTCGACCTCATGTCGCTCTACGCCGCGTACGCCGGCAACCTCGACCCGCGGCTGATGACGCGCCGCGCTCCGCATTCGCCGCTGCGCGGCACGGGCTGGATCAACGACTGGCGGCTGACCTTCGGCGGCGAGCAGATGGGGTGGGAGGGCGCCCTCGCCACGATCGTCGAAGCCCCCCGCCACCAGGTCTTCGTCGCCCTCTACGACATCGCCCCGCTGGACGAGGACTCCATGGACCGCTGGGAGGGCGTCGGTCTGGACATCTACCGGCGCATGCGGATCCGGGTCCACACCCTGGACGGCGAGGAGGCCGCCTGGGTGTACGTGCTCAACGGCTACGAGGGCGGCCTGCCCTCGGCGCGGTACCTGGGCGAGATCGCCGACGCCGCCGAATCGGCCGGAGCCCCGCACGACTACGTGATGGAACTCCGCAAGCGCCCCTGCTGACCTCCACGGCTCCCCGACCGGCCCTCAAGGCCGGACCGGGACCACGGGGGACGTTTCGGCGGAAACGACAAGGCAACGATCCGAACACCGTGAGCTGCGCCATCTACGCGCGTAGGCGATAAGCGGCTACGCTCGTCAGCGTGAACGCATCTGTTACCGACCCCTTCGCCGACGCCGACGCCGCCGCCACCCGCCTGCGCGAGCTGACCGGCGTCGATTCCCACGATGTCGCCCTCGTCATGGGCTCCGGCTGGGCCCCCGCCGCCGAGGCGCTGGGCGCGCCCGAGGCCGAGTTCCCGGTCACCGAGCTGCCCGGCTTCCCGCCCCCGGCCGTCGAGGGCCACGGCGGCAAGATCCGCTCGTACAAGATCGGCGAGAAGCGCGCGCTGCTCTTCCTCGGCCGGACCCACTACTACGAGGGCCGCGGCGTCGCCGCCGTCGCGCACGGCGTCCGCACCGCCGTCGCCGCCGGCTGCAAGACCGTCGTCCTGACCAACGGCTGCGGCGGTCTGCGCGAGGGCATGAAGCCCGGCCAGCCCGTCCTGATCAGCGACCACCTCAACCTGACGGCCACCTCGCCGATCGTCGGCGCGAACTTCGTGGACCTCACCGACCTGTACTCGCCGCGCCTGCGCGCGATGTGCAAGGAGATCGACGCGAGCCTGGAGGAGGGCGTCTACGTCCAGTTCCCCGGCCCGCACTACGAGACCCCGGCCGAGATCAACATGATCCGCGTGATGGGCGCCGACCTGGTCGGCATGTCCACCGTGCTGGAGGCCATCGCCGCCCGTGAGGCCGGCGCCGAGGTCCTGGGCATCTCCCTGGTCACCAACCTGGCGGCCGGCCTGTCCGGCGAGCCGCTGAACCACGAAGAGGTCCTCCAGGCCGGCCGCGACTCGGCCGCCCGCATGGGCACGCTGCTGACGCAGGTCCTCGCCCGCATCTGATCGACGACGTACGAGAGGTAAGGCGGAAGCAGTGCAGGAACAGGCACAGGACGACCTGATCACCCGGGCCCAGGCCTGGCTGGCCGAGGACCCGGACCCGGAGACGGCGGCGGAGCTCGCCGCCCTCGTCGAGGCCGGTGACACCGCGGAGCTCGCGGACCGTTTCTCCGGCACGCTGCAGTTCGGCACCGCCGGTCTGCGCGGCGAGCTCGGCGCGGGCCCGATGCGGATGAACCGCGCCGTGGTCATCCGGGCGGCGGCGGGCCTGGCGGCCTACCTGAAGGCCCAGGGCCACGCCGGCGGTCTGGTCGTCGTCGGTTACGACGCGCGCTACAAGTCGGCGGACTTCGCCCGCGACACCGCCGCCGTGATGACCGGCGCCGGACTGCGCGCGGCCGTCCTGCCCCGGCCGCTCCCCACGCCGGTCCTCGCGTACGCCATAAGGCACCTGGGCGCCGTCGCCGGCGTCGAGGTGACCGCGAGCCACAACCCGCCCCGGGACAACGGCTACAAGGTCTACCTCGGCGACGGCTCGCAGATCGTCTCCCCGGCGGACACGGAGATCGCGGCGGAGATCGCCGAGGTCACCACGCTGGACTCCGTCCCCCGCCCCGGCTCCGGCTGGCAGGACCTCGGCGACGAGGTCCTGGAGGCGTACCTGGAGCGTACGGACGCCGTGCTGACCCCCGGGTCCCCGCGCGGCGTGCGGACCGTCTACACGGCCATGCACGGCGTCGGCAAGGACGTGGTCCTGGCCGCCTTCGCGCGCCACGGCTTCCCGACGCCGGTGCTCGTCGCCGAGCAGGCGGAGCCGGACCCGGCCTTCCCGACGGTCGCCTTCCCCAACCCGGAGGAGCCGGGCGCGATGGACCTGTCCTTCGCGAAGGCCGCCGAAGTACAGCCCGACATCGTCATCGCCAACGACCCGGACGCGGACCGCTGCGCGGTGGCCGTCCCGGACAACGGCGGCTGGCGGATGCTGCGCGGCGACGAGGTCGGCGCGCTGCTGGCGGCCCACCTGGTCCACAAGGGCGCCCGCGGCGTCTTCGCGGAATCGATCGTCTCGTCCTCCCTCCTGGGCCGGATCGCGGAGGCGGCCGGCGTCGGCTACGAGGAGACCCTGACGGGCTTCAAGTGGATCGCCCGCGTCGAGGGTCTGCGCTACGGCTACGAGGAGGCGCTCGGCTACTGCGTGGACCCCGAGGGCGTCCGCGACAAGGACGGCGTCACCGCCGCCCTGCTGGTGGCGGAGCTGGCCTCGGTCCTCAAGGAGCAGGGCCGCACCCTGACCGACCTGCTGGACGACCTGGCGATGGAACACGGCCTGCACCACACCGACCAGCTGTCGGTGCGCGTGGAGGACCTGTCGGTCATCGCGAACGCCATGGCCGCGCTGCGCGCCGAACCGCCGGTCTCCCTGGCGGGCCTGCGCGTGGTCTCGGCGGAGGACCTGAACCGGGGCACGGACCGGCTCCCGCCCACGGACGGCCTGCGCTACTACCTGGACGGCGCCTACAAGGCCCGGGTGATCTGCCGCCCGTCGGGCACCGAGCCCAAGCTCAAGTGCTACCTGGAGGTCGTGGTCCCGGTGGCCGAGGCCTCGGACCTGTCGGGCGCCCGCGTGACCGGCCAGGAGATCCTGGACGCGGTCAAGAAGGACCTCTCGGCGGCGATGGGCCTCTAAGAGCCCCTCCCGCCCCACCCGGCCCCCTCAGCCCCGGCTGAGGGGGCCGTCGGCGTTCCCGGCGGCAGACCGCGCCAGCCCGGCCAGGTGCGCGTCCAGTACGGCACGGCACCGCTCCGGCCCGAGCAGACCGGGGTGCAGCACCGCGCTCAGGCACAGCCCGTCCAGCAGCGCGGCGAGCCGCTCGGTCTCCAGCACGGGCTCAAGCCCGGGACGCAGCTCCCCGGCCGCCTCCAGCCGGTCCAGGACCCGCCGTACGAGGGCCCGCGCGCCGACGGCGGTCTCCCGCGCGAGGTCCGCGAACTCCGGATTGGTGCGCGCGGCGGCCGTGAAGTCGAGGAAGACGGTGACCTCGGCCCGGCGCCGCTCGTCGAGCGGGAGCAGCTCGCCCAGCAGATCGGCGGCCAGGCGCAGCCGCCGGGGCCGGGGGTGGTTCTCCAGCCCGCCGATCTCCTCCACCCGCTCCAGGATCCGGCTCCCGAGCCGGTCGAGCATCGAGCGCATCGCGAAGTCCATCAGCTCCCGCTGCCCGGCGAAATAGTGCCGCACGGAGCCGATGTTGAGCCCGGCCTCGTCGGCGACGGCACGCAGCGAGGCGCGCTGGAGCCCGTCCCGGACGACGACCCGGAAGAGGGCGTCGACGACCTCGCGGCGGCGGAGTTCGGGGTCTACCTGCTTCGGCATGCCCTCTTTTTATCACGCGTGTGCTACAAAGGTATTTATCACAGCCGTGACAAATAAATCCCGGAGGTCATCCCGTGGAAACGGTCCTCACGTTCCTGCTGGTCAGGTTCGCCCTGATCGCCGCCGCCCTCGTCGTCGCGGCCCTGGTGGTCTTCGCGGTCGCCCTGCGCCTCAAGCGCCGGGGCAGGCTCGACCAGGTCCGCGGCTCCGTGGAACCCCTGCTCCGGGCCGGCCTGCACGTGGCCGCCTCCCGCGCCCGCCGCGGGGCGGGCCGGTCATGAACGCCGACCTGATCCAGCACCTCCTGCTGGACCGCGCGCTCAAGGCCGCCATCGCCCTCGTGGCCCTGACCGTCCTGGCCACGGGCATGGCCCTGCTCTGGCGCCGCGCGGGAAAGAGCCGCTGCCCCGAGAACTGACGGCCCCGGGGAACGGCGATTCCTCGGGGCCCTCCCCAGACCTCTCCGGCCGTCCTTCCCTACGGATACCGGCCCCGGACGGCCGCAGGACGCCAAACCATGAGAAGCGCGTAGCGATCTGACGCGTCCGGTTGCGCCGCAGGACGCTCAGGTCGCCGTTTCACGCAGGCTGGGAAGCCCCAGCCCCCGAACCTCAGCCCCCAGCCGACCCCGAAGGCGAAGCCGAGGGCCGGACCAGCTCCCCCAGCGTCGGCACCGACTCCGGCCTCGACCGGACCGCTTCCGTGCACTCCCACGCGCGCGGCGGGTCCGCGTCCGGCCCGCCCAGGACCACCGGGCCGGGCCCCGCCGACACCGCGTCGCTCGCCGCCAGCGTGCACACCACCTGGGACAGCGCCACCGGCGGCAGGTCCTCCGGCTTGCGGCTGAGCCGCAGCGTCCCCGCCGGGTCGCCCTGCCGCGCCGGGGCGGCCGACAGGCCGTCCGGGACCCCGGTGGTGAAGCCCGCGTCCCGTTCCTCCCCGGATGGCTGCTTCTCCAGCGCCTCCAGCAGTGCCTGCGCGACCAGCACCACGGGGTCGCGCCCGGACCGCTTCTCGGGCGCCGGAACAACCCGTTCCACGCCCACCAGCTGCGAACCGCACACCAGCTCCACCGTGGCCCGGAAGCCCTGCACCCCGCTCTCGCCGGCCGGCTGCGCCGGGGTGTCGCAGGACACCCGGGACGGCGCCGCGCCCACGTCCACCGGCACCGTGGTCGCCCGGATCCCGCAGCCGGACAGCACGAGCAGCGCAGCCAGCCCGCCCAGCGCGCGCAGCGCCACCGGCTTCCTACGCGTCCACGTCATCCGGGATCACCTTCCCCACGTCCATCGGCAGCCGCAGGGTGAAGACGGCCCCGCCGTCCGCACCGTTCCCGGCCGTGATGTCACCGCCGTGGATGTGCGCGTTCTCCATCGCGATCGACAGGCCCAGCCCGCTGCCGTCCGACTTCGGCCGGGACGCGCTCGCCTTGTAGAAGCGGTCGAAGACGTGCGGGAGCACCTCCTCGGGGATGCCGGGACCGTTGTCCCTGACCGCGATCACCAGCTGCTCCCCCTCCACGGCCACCGACACCCGCACCGGCGAGCCGCCGTGCTTGAGGGCGTTGCCGATCAGGTTGGCCAGGATCACGTCGAGCCGACGCGGATCGAGCCGCGCCACGATCCCGCGCCCGGCGTCGAGTTCGACCGCGTCCAGCCAGGCACGGGCGTCGATGCAGGCCGTCACCTGGTCGGCGACGTTCACGTCGTCCAGCACCAGGCGCGCCGTACCCGCGTCGAAGCGGGTGACCTCCATGAGGTTCTCCACCAGGTCGTTCAGCCGCCGCGTCTCGCTCACGACCAGCCCCACCGCCGGCGCGATCATCGGGTCGAGGTCCTCGACCTCCTCCTCCAGCACCTCGGCCACCGCGGTCAGCGCCGTCAGCGGCGTGCGCATCTCGTGCGACATGTCCGCCACGAACCGCCGGCTCGCCTCCTCGCGCGCGCTCATGTCGGCGACCTTCTTCTCCAGCGCCTCCGCCGTCTTGTTGAACGTGTGCGCCAGGTCGGCGAGTTCGTCGGTGCCCGACACTTCCAGCCGGTGGTCCAGCTCACCCTCGCCGAGGCGGCGCGCCGCGTCCCCGAGCCGCTGCACGGGCTTGAGCACGGTCCGCGCCGCCGCCTGCGCGAGCAGCGCCGAGCCGAGCAGCGCCAGACCCGTCGCGATGGTCAACGACCAGCCCAGGGCGTTGAGATCGGCCCTTTCCGTGGCGAGCGACTTGTACATGTAGCCCGTCGGCCCGCCGCCCACGATCCGGGTGCCCCCGACCAGGTACGGGTTCCCGTTCGGCTTCGTGCGCTGCCAGTACATGTGGTACTCGGCGTCGTTGGCGGCCGTCGTCTTCTGCCGGTCGTTCACCGCGTGCTGGAGCGACTTCGGTACGTCGTCCAGCCCGAAGGAGTCCGCCCCGGCAGCGCCGAAGACCTTGCGGCCGTCCTTGCGTTCGTGCACGAGCAGCACGCTGTAACCGGGACTGCTGCCCGCCATCAGCTCGGCGGTGCGCTGCATCTCCTCCGCGGTCGGGTCGGCGGGCAGGGCCGCGGCCCGGTTCTGCATCTCCTGGCGGAAGTCCCCGAGGGCCGCGTCCTGGGTACGGGTGAGCACCGCCTCGCGGTTGAGCCAGTACGCGATCCCGGACGCGGAGACCGCGGCCGTCAGCGCGACCAGTGCGAACACCACCAGCAGCCGCAGCCGCAGGCTGGTCCAGCGCCGGCCCGCGAACAGGGCTCTGATCACTGCGGGGAGTCCAGCCGGTAGCCGACACCCCGGACGGTACGGATCAGCGTGGGCGAGGACGGCACTTCCTCGACCTTCGCGCGCAGCCGCTGCACGCAGGCGTCGACGAGACGCGAGTCGCCCAGGTAGTCGTGTTCCCAGACCAGGCGCAGCAACTGCTGGCGCGAGAGCGCCTGGCCGGGCCGGCGGCTGAGCTCCAGCAGCAGTCGCAGCTCGGTCGGGGTCAGCTGGAGGTCCTCGCCGTTCTTCGTCACCGTCATCGCGGCCCGGTCGATGACCAGGGAGCCGAACACGGCGGAGTCGCTCGCCTCGCGCTCACCGCGGCGCAGCACGGCCCGGATCCGGGCGTCGAGCACCCGGCCCTGGACGGGCTTGACCACGTAGTCGTCGGCACCCGACTCCAGGCCCACGACGACATCGATGTCGTCGCTGCGGGCCGTGAGCAGGATGATCGGCAGCTGGTCGGTGCGGCGGATCCGCCGGCACACCTCGAAGCCGTCGATCCCGGGCAGCATCACATCCAGCACGATCAGGTCCGGCCGCTGCTCGCGCAGCAGTTTCAGGCCGTCCTCTCCCGTCGCCGCGGTGGCCACACGGTGGCCCTGGCGTGACAGGGAAAGTTCGAGGGCCGTGCGGATGGCGTCGTCGTCCTCGATCAGCAGCAGGAAAGGCACGCGCTCATTCTGTCCCATCGGCCGTCGGGACTCGACCGTCGTACGTGCCGGATCCGGCCGCGGGTGGCTGTGACAGGCCTGTGACAGTCGAAGGACACCCCGGTTATGTCGGGCGGGCAGGCTTCTGTCATCAAGCACGGACCGAAGCAGACTCCACGACGGGGGGCGCGAGATGAACACGCTGCACAGCACCACGACCAGCGCGGTTGTCACGCGGCTGCACGATGTGAACCGCCGGGCGGGTGTCCGTAACGTGACGGTCGCCCGTCCGCGGCCGGCACACATCACAGCCATTGACGCGAACCAGTACCAGGCGGTTCCCGCACCGCGCACCCCGTCCTCCACCTCGGAGGCGGAGTTCACGGCGTACGTCCAGGAGCGGCGGGCCGCGCTCTACGCGACGGCCTTCCACCTCACCGGCGACCGCCACGAGGCCGAGGACCTGCTGCAGAGCGCGCTGTTCTCCACGTACCGCGCCTGGGACCGGATCAGCGACAAGGCGGCCGTCGGCGGTTACCTGCGGCGCACGATGACCAACCTGCACATCAGTGCCTGGCGTCGGCGCAAGCTGAACGAGTACCCGACCGAGGAGCTGCCGGAGACGGCCTCCGACACGGACGCGATGCGCGGCACGGAACTGCGCGCGGTGCTGTGGCAGGCGCTGGCCCGGATCCCGGAGCCGCAGCGCACGATGCTGGTGCTGCGCTACTACGAGGGCCGCACCGACCCGGAGATCGCGGAGATCCTGGGCATCAGCGTCGGCACCGTGAAGTCGAGCATCTGGCGGTCGCTGCGGCGACTGCGGGACGACGAGGCGCTGAGCTTCGGGCGTGACGAGGCGGAGTCCTTCGGGGAGCTCGTCGCGTAACGGCCAAAGACCAAGCGGTCGGGGGGTCCGCCCTGCGGGGGTGGGGCGGGGGCCGCGGGGGGAGAAGAGGCGGGATCAAACGGCCGGGGGGCCGTGCGGTCCCGCCTTTTCATTTCTCCGCGTCTTCTTTTCTCCACGCGGTCCAGGGTCCGCCGTATCAGGCCGGGGTGTCCGCCGTATCAGGCCGGGGTGTTCGCCGTGCGGTGGCGGCCGGCCGCGGCGGCGGCGAGGCGGCCGAGGGCCTCGTCACGGGCGCAGGCGTGGGCACCGAGCGCGACGTGCCGCGCCACGATCCCCCGCTCGGCCCGCATCAGCCGCCAGCCCCTGCGCAGCAGGAACGGGATGGACTTGCGCCCCTCCCGGAGGTCGCGGGCGAGCCGCCGCCTGAAGGTCGTCGAGGGCCTCCCGCGCAGGCAGATCGCGTCCGCGAGCAGCCCGAGCTCCTGGCAGCGCGCCACGATGTCGGCGGCGAAGATCCCCTCCGCGATGAACAGCGGGGTCCGGCCGATGTCCAGGGCCTCCGCGCCGGTGCGCGAGGAGGTGGCGATGGAGTACTCGGGGACCTCCGTACGACCCGTCGCGCAGAGCTCCTCGATGGCGGCGACGGCGGCGTCCGCGTCCCAGGAGAGCGGGGAGTCCCAGTCGATGTCGGAGCTGCCCTCGACCAGCGGGAGGGTCGGGTCCGTCCCCTCCTTGTAGAAGTCGTCCAGGCGCAGTACGGGCAGGCCCGAGCGGGCCGCGAGCGAGGACTTGCCGGATCCCGAGGGACCGGTCAGCAGGACGACGCGCGTGGGAAGGGGAGATGAACAGCTCACGGGACACCAGTTTGACTCCTCCCCCTCGTAAAGACAAAAGGGGGATCCCTGGCTCACGCAGCCCGGCGGCCCTACGGGCCGCCAGGTCTTCCGCGATCAGCACCAGCCGGGATGAGACCAGCCCGGACGAGCATCACGCGCACGGAGTTCTCGTCCCGGGGCGAGACGGCTCCGCACACGGCGCACGTGTACGTACGTTCTGACGACGGGAGTACGTGCTTGGCTCTCGCTCCGCACCGTCCGCAGTCCATGGAGGTGTGTGCCGGATGCACGAGGTGGAGGACCCGGCCGTGTTTGTGCGCCATGTGGATCAGCTCGTGCTTGGTGGTGGAGATCGCCGCGTCGGCCGCCTTGCGTGCCATGGCCGACTTTCCGAGGAACTTCGGCCGGAAGTCCTCCACCGCGATCTGGTCGAACGCCGTAACGAGCCGCTTGGCCCACTTTCGAGCGGTGTCCTGCCGCCGGCGGGTGACCTTCTTGTACACCTTCCGCGCATGCTGTGCGGCCTTGCGGTAACCCTTCGAGGCAGCCTGGCCGCGCCGGGGCATCCTGCGGGCCATCATCCGCTGGTAGCGGGCCAGTCTCCCGGAGGCCTTCCGCCCGTGCTCGGGGTGGGAAAGGTCGTGGTCGTCACTCGTGGTGGTCGCGGTCTCCGTGACGCCCCAGTCGACACCGACCGCCCTGCCCGTGGCGGGAAGGGGTTCGACGTGCGCCGGCGCGACGAACGAGGCGTACCAGTGGTGCCGGCCGCGCCAGCCCGTCAGCATTTTGTCCAGCCGGGCCGGGTCGAGTTCCTCCCGGCTCTTGTGCGCGGCACGGGACTCGGCCACGCACCGGATCCACACCCACCGGCACCGGTCCCACTCCGCCAGGAGGGCCGACGAAGCGGTGGCCGACACGCGCAGCCGGAAGACGAACCGGGCGAACCGGGGCACCTCCACATCCGTCCGTGCCATCACGTCGCGAACCTGTCGCCGGGGTCCCTCCGCCTACGCGGAATGCGCGTGGATCGCCACGAACGAGTGACCGGCTCCCGGTGGCCGGTTGGTACCCGGCGCCACACCTCAACTACGCTGCGTGCGCACGCGACTACGACCACAGGCGGGAACCCATGGCACGTCACGCAGCCTCCGACCCTTCGCCGAAGCGGCTCCGCGCCGCCGGCCTGACCCTCTCCATGGCCGGCGCGGCCCTGGCGATGGCGGCAGGCGCCGCACAGGCCGGGGAACTCGACGTCCCCGCGGCCGTGGCGGGGGTCGCCAATCCGATCGGGAACCTGAAGGTGAACCCGCTGGCGCACACCGGCGTGGACCCCCTGGACAACGGCGTGGCCACGAAGGTGGCCGATTTCCCCTCGGTCGGCACGGGGATGGTCACCGGGATCCTGACGCAGGGCCCGTCGGTGAAGGAGATCCCGGAGACCGCCGTCTCCTCGCTGCTGGGGCCGGTCCTGCCGAAGGGGTAGGGGCGGGGCGCACGAAGGCCCCGGCAGACGGGGGATGACTGCCGGGGCCGGTTCATGGGGACGGGGCCCGCGTACGGGTCAGTAGGAGCTTCCGCCCGCGCCCAGGGAGCCCGTCGGGTGCCAGACCGTCTTCGTCTCCAGGAAGGCGGTCATGCGCGCGGTGCCCGGGTCGGCGCTCCAGTCGTCCACAGGCTGTGGACGCAGGACGCGCTTGAGGTTGTCCGCCGCCGCGATCTCCAGCTCCTTGGCGAGGGCCGCGTCGGCACCCGCCAGGTCGATCGCGTTGACGTCCTGGTGGGAGGCCAGGTGGGGGCCCATCTCGGCGGCCTTGCCGGAGAGGACGTTGACCACGCCGCCCGGCAGGTCGGAGGTGGCCAGCACCTCGCCCAGGGACAGGGCGGGGAGCGGAGACCCCTCCGAGGCGATGACCACGACGGTGTTGCCGGTGGCGATCACCGGGGCGATCACCGAGACCAGGCCCAGGAACGACGAGTCCTGCGGGGCCACGACCGTGACCACGCCCGTCGGCTCCGGGGTGGAGAGGTTGAAGAACGGGCCCGCGACCGGGTTGGCCCCGCCCACGATCTGGCCGATCTTGTCGGTCCAGCCCGCGTACCA
Source organism: Streptomyces sp. NPDC031479 (assembly GCF_055581065.1). Taxonomy (NCBI): domain Bacteria; kingdom Bacillati; phylum Actinomycetota; class Actinomycetes; order Kitasatosporales; family Streptomycetaceae; genus Streptomyces; species Streptomyces sp. NPDC031479. The sequence goes on along the minus strand of NZ_JBVIKC010000020.1, from coordinate 73,596 downwards.
GACCCAGCGGTCGATGGCCGCGTCGACGACCGCGCCGGCCTTCGACTTGGACAGGCCCTCGGCCTCGCCGACCTCGCGGACGAACTGCTCGCGGCGGCCCTCCAGCATCTCGGCGATGCGGTAGAGGATCTGGCCGCGGTTGTACGCGGTCGCGCCCGACCAGCCGCCGAAGGCCTTGCGGGCGGCGACGACCGCGTCACGGGCGTCCTTGCGGGAGGACAGCGGGGCGTTGGCCAGCCAGTTGCCCTTGGAGTCCGTCACTTCGTACACCCGGCCGCTCTCGGAGCGGGGGAACTTGCCCCCGACGTACAGCTTGTAGGTCTTGAAGACGCTCAGACGCCCGGCGGCGGAGCCGCCCTTTTCGACACTTCGCTCAGACATCGAGGTAGCCCTCCAGGCCGTGGCGGCCGCCCTCGCGGCCGAAGCCCGACTCCTTGTACCCGCCGAAGGGCGAGGTCGGGTCGAACTTGTTGAACGTGTTGGCCCAGACGACGCCCGCGCGGAGCTTGTTCGCGACCGCGAGGATGCGCGAGCCCTTCTCCGTCCAGATGCCGGCGGACAGGCCGTACTGGCTGTTGTTGGCCTTGGCGACGGCCTCGTCCGGGGTGCGGAACGTCAGCACGGACAGCACCGGGCCGAAGATCTCGTCGCGGGCGACGGTGTGCGCCTGGGTGACGTTCGTGAAGAGCGTCGGGGCGAACCAGTAGCCGGCGGACGGGAGCTCGCACGCGGGGGACCAGCGCTCGGCGCCCTCGGCCTCGCCGGTCTCGGCGAGCGCGGTGATCCGGGCGAGCTGCTCGGCGGAGTTGATCGCGCCGATGTCGGTGTTCTTGTCGAGCGGGTCGCCCAGGCGCAGCGTGGAGAGGCGGCGCTTGAGGGAGTCCAGCAGCTCGTCGTGGATCGACTCCTGGACCAGCAGGCGGGAGCCCGCGCAGCAGACCTGGCCCTGGTTGAAGAAGATGCCGTTGACGATGCCCTCGACGGCCTGGTCGATGGGCGCGTCGTCGAAGACGATGTTGGCGCCCTTGCCGCCCAGCTCCAGGGTGACCTTCTTGTCGGTGCCGGCGACGTGGCGGGCGATCTTCTTGCCCACGGCGGTCGAGCCGGTGAAGGCGACCTTGTTGACGTCCGGGTGCTCGACGAGGGCCGCGCCCGCGTCGCCGTAGCCGGTGAGGATGTTGACGACGCCCTTGGGCAGGCCCGCCTGGCGGCAGATGTCCGCGAAGAACAGCGCCGAGAGGGGGGTCGTCTCCGCCGGCTTCAGCACGACCGTGTTGCCGGTGGCGAGCGCCGGGGCGATCTTCCACGCGAGCATCAGGAGGGGGAAGTTCCAGGGGATGACCTGGCCGGCCACGCCGAGGGGGCGCGGGTTGGCGCCGTAGCCCGCGTGGTCGAGCTTGTCGGCCCAGCCCGCGTAGTAGAAGAAGTGCGCGGCGACGAGCGGGAGGTCCGCGTCGCGGGTCTCCTTGATCGGCTTGCCGTTGTCCAGGGTCTCCAGGACGGCCAGCTCGCGGCTGCGCTCCTGGATGATCCGGGCGATGCGGAAGAGGTACTTGGCGCGCTCGGAGCCCGGCAGCGCGGACCACTTCTCGAAGGCCCTGCGGGCGGCCTTCACGGCGCGGTCGACGTCGGCGGCGCCGGCCTGGGCGACCTCGGCGAGGACTTCCTCGGAGGACGGGGAGACGGTCTTGAAGACCTTGCCGTCGGCGGCGTCGGTGAACTCGCCGTCGATGAAGAGCCCGTAAGAGGGGGCGATGTCGACGACCGAGCGGGACTCGGGGGCCGGTGCGTACTCGAAAAGGGATGCCATGGTGATCAGTCCACCGTCACGTAGTCGGGACCGGAGTAACGCCCGGTGCTCAGCTTCTGGCGCTGCATGAGCAGGTCGTTCAGCAGGCTGGAGGCGCCGAAGCGGAACCACTCGTTGGTCAGCCAGTCCGCGCCCGCGGTCTCGTTGACCAGGACCAGGAACTTCAGCGCGTCCTTGGTGGTCCGGATGCCGCCGGCGGGCTTCACGCCGATCTGAATGCCAGTCTGCGCCTTGAAGTCGCGGACGGCTTCGAGCATCAGCAGCGTGTTCGCCGGGGTGGCGTTGACGCCGACCTTGCCGGTGGAGGTCTTGATGAAGTCGGCGCCCGCGAGCATGCCGATCCAGGAGGCGCGGCGGATGTTGTCGTAGGTCGACAGCTCGCCGGTCTCGAAGATCACCTTGAGCCGGGCGGCGGTGCCGTCCTCGCGGACGCACGCCTCCTTGACGGCCTTGATCAGCTCGTACGTGTCCAGGTAGCGGCCGGCGAGGAAGGCGCCACGGTCGATGACCATGTCGATCTCGTCGGCGCCGGCGGCGACGGCGTCGCGGGTGTCGGCGAGCTTGACGGGCAGGGCCGCGCGGCCGGCCGGGAAGGCGGTGGCGACGGAGGCGACCTTGACGTCGGCGCCGTTCAGCCCGGCCTTGGCGGTGGCCACCATGTCGGGGTAGACGCAGACCGCGGCGGTCATCGGCGTGCTGCGGTCGGTCGGGTCGGGGTTGACGGCCTTGGCGGCGAGCGCCCGCACCTTGCCCGGGGTGTCCGCACCCTCAAGCGTGGTCAGGTCGATCATCGAGATGGCCAGGTCGATGGCGTACGCCTTGGCCGTCGTCTTGATCGAGCGGGTGCCGAGGGAGGCCGCGCGGGCCTCCAGGCCGACTGCGTCTACGCCGGGCAGCCCGTGCAGGAAGCGGCGCAGCGCGCTGTCGGACGTCGTCACGTCAGCGAATGCGGTGAGGGTGGTGGGCATGGTCACCACATGAGCATATCTACGCGCGTAGCTTCCTGTCACCCCCCTCGCGCACATCTGCGCGTGACATCCGTCATCGGTGCACCCGGCCGGGCGTACGGCACAATCGGCGGCATGACTACGCCCTCCCCCCACGAGCCGGTCTACGCCGACCGCGTCTACCGCTCCCCCATGGCCGTCGTCACCGGGGTGGTGCTGCTGGCCCTGATCGCCTGGCTGTGCGGGGACGCCGTCGTGCGCGGCGAGGGGAGCGCCCGCTGGGTCGGGCTCGCCATCGCGCTGTTCGCCGTACCACTGACGGTCGCCTTCACCGTGCGGCCGGCGGTCTTCGCCAACGACGACCGGATGCGGGTGCGCAACCCCTTCCGCATCATCGAGCTGCCCTGGGGGGCCGTGGACGCGGTGCGCGCCGGGTACTCGGCGGAGGTGCTCGCGGAGGGGTCGAAGTACCAGCTCTGGTCGGTGCCGGTGTCGCTGCGCGAGCGCAAGAAGGCGAGCCGCAAGTTCAGCCGCCGTGACGCGCTGGGCGGCAAGGGGCTCGGGCAGGACGGCGGCGCGGGCACGGCGGGCACGGCGGGCACGGCCGGTCCCGAGCGGGCCGCCGCCGACCAGGTCGTGGACGAGCTGCGCGAGCTCGCCGAGCGCGGGGCCGCGCGGCCCGGGGCGCAGGGCTCCGTCTCCGTGAAGTGGGCCTACGAGATCATCGCTCCCACCGTGGTCGGCGCGGTCGCGCTGATCGTCCTGCTCGCCACGGGCTGACCCGGCGCGCGATCGGCGAATTGCACCACTCCCCCGGGCAGGTCCGGAACCGGCGCCACCGGGGGGTGCGTCCTCCCGGGTGTGCACCGTCTTGAGGGCAGCGGCAGCGCCGCCACCGCCACACAGCTCCCGCTCCGGCTCCGCCTCCTGAGCGGGGCCCTGCTGGCCGCTCATCTGGTCCTCGTCGGATGGCTGACCCTGCGCCCGCTGGACGTCCCCTGGGCGGCGGCGGCGAACCTGGACTTCCTGGAGGGCATCCGGGCGGACCTCGCCTACGGGCCGCTGGAGGCCGCGCGGCGGATCGGTGAGGGAGTGGCCCTGCTGGCCCCGCTGGGGGCGTTGCTGCCGCTGGCCGGCGGCCGGCTCACCCACTCGTCGCTGGGCGCGTGGTCCTCGCTGGGCCGCACGACGGCCGCGACGGTACTGATCTCCCTGAGCATCGAGATGCTGCAGAGCGCGGTCCCGGGCCGGGTCGTGGACGTGGACTCGCTGCTGCTGAACACGCTCGGGGTGGTCCTCGTCCACCTCGCGGTGCTGCCGGCCCTGAGGGCCCGGATGCGGCGCTCGCTGCGGCCTCAGGGGTCCACCCCGAGAATTACCAGGGTCGGCCTGGCACCTTGGGCCGAGGTCCTGTCGGCGGTACCGCGGGAGTATTGAGACATCGCACGGGACACGGGATTCCGGGCGGTTCCGATACGAAAGTCCCGCTACGAAGGAGACAGACCATGAGCGCGATGACCCGCCCCCGTGACGGTCGGATGATCGGTGGCGTCTGCGCCGGCCTCGCGCGCCGCTTCGGAATCAAGACGCGGACGATGCGCATCATTTTCGTGCTGTCGTGCCTGCTGCCCGGCCCGCAGTTCCTGATCTACCTGGCGCTGTGGCTGCTGATGCCGAACGAGAAGGCCTCTTCCGCCACCGGTTCGGCGCGCACCGCCTGGTAGTCCGGGCCACGGCGGCCCCGGCCGTCGGGGTGGACCCGCCGCGGTCCCGGGCGGGCCGAAGAGGGATCCGCGCGGAATCCGAGGAGCGTTCAGCCCGCCTTGCGGACCTTCTCCAGCTGCTTGTCCGCCACTTCCTGCGGGACCAGCACCTTCTTGTCGGCGGAGGCCACGTTGAGGGCCATCAGGCGCACGACCCGGTCCCCCTCGCGCACGACGACCAGGTGGACCTGTGCCGAGACGCCCGCGGCGGCGGCCGTCGTGGTCCAGCTGACGCTCTCGTCGCCGTCGGCCTTGTAGGGGGTCGCCTTCACGTCGCGGTAGGCGCCGGTCTGCTGCTGGACGGTGGCGGTGAAGCCCGCGCCGCAGGCCGCCACGGCCTCGCGCAGCCGGGAGAGGACCCGCTTGGCGTCGCTCTCGCTGTAGGAGCTGACGGAGGCGGAGACCGCGAGCCCGGCCTGCTTCTGCGAGCCGACGCCGCGGTTGACGGTCTCGTGCGCCGCCGGGTCCGGCTTGTCGCCCATGACGTCGGCGAGGGGCTGGCAGGCCTTCTTGTCCGCCTGCGGCTGGCCGTCGGGGGCGTTCGGGTTCTTGCCCTGCGCTGAGATCTGATAGCCGGCCAGGTCGCCCTGCCGGAGGGCGGCCGCCTCCAGGGTGGCGTCCTTGGCCTTGGGCGCGGCGGAGACGGCCGGGGCGCCGGAGGCACCCGGGGCGGGGGCCGCCGCGGAACCCTTCGGGTCCGGGGACCTGCCCGCTGCGGGGGCCGGGGATCCACTGCACCCCACCGCCGCGAGGAGCAGGCAGGGAACCAGTGCGATCATCGTCGCTCGTGCCTTCATGCGCATGACCTTGACCTCATACCCCGTGCGTCGGCGGGCAGTTGGTGGCGATCGTGGCACACCGCGCGGCGGAGTACACACCCGTTCGAAGGGGTGCGCGTCCGCCGCACGCGCGTGCGCATCGCGGCAGCGTCAGCCGCCGAGGCCGTTCAGGGCGCCGGTGGCCGGGGCCAGGCCGCCGAGCAGGTTCGTGACCGGGGCGGTCGGGTCGGAGGACTGCTGACCGTCCTGGCCGTGCTCGGTCTGGTTCGTGAGCGAGCTGGTGGCCCCCGTGACGGTGCCGAGGGCGTCCGTCAGGTTGGCGGCCGGGAGCCCGGCGGCGGAGGCGGTGCCGGCAGCGCCCGCGGCGAGGGCGGCTCCGACGACAGCGAGACCGAGGGACTTGGCAGCTGACAGCTTCATGAATTGTCCTTGCGACGGGGAATTGAGCGGCTCCGCAAGCTAGTCACGTCAAACCCCCGGCCGCAAACATAAGTCAATATGAGAAAGCGCCCGGGAGTTGGTGCTCCCGAGCGCTTTCCGTGCGTTATCCCGTGGCCTAGGCCGATACAGTTCCGCTGGTCGAAGCGGTCTGACGGAACAGCCACTCGGACTTCAGCTCCGCATAGCCCGGCTTGATCACGTCGTTGATCATCGCCAGTCGTTCATCGAAAGGAATGAACGCGGACTTCATCGCATTGACGGTGAACCACTGCATGTCGTCGAGCGAGTAGCCGAAGGCGTCGACCAGGTGCTCGAACTCGCGGCTCATGCTGGTGCCGCTCATCAGCCGGTTGTCGGTGTTGACCGTCAGGCGGAAGTGCAGCTTGCGCAGCAGACCGATCGGGTGCTCGGCGTACGAGGCGGCCGCGGCCGTCTGCAGGTTCGAGGTCGGGCACATCTCCAGGGGGATGCGCTTGTCCCGGACGTACGAGGCAAGGCGGCCCAGCTTCACCGAGCCGTCCTCGGCGACCTCGATGTCGTCGATGATCTTCACGCCGTGGCCGAGCCGGTCGGCGCCGCACCACTGCAGGGCCTGCCAGATCGACGGCAGGCCGAAGGCCTCGCCCGCGTGGATCGTGAAGTGGTTGTTCTCGCGCTTGAGGTACTCGAACGCGTCGAGGTGACGGGTGGGGGGGAACCCTGCCTCGGCGCCGGCGATGTCGAAGCCGACCACGCCGTTGTCGCGGTAGCGGTTGGCCAGTTCGGCGATCTCCAGCGCGCGGGCCGCGTGCCGCATGGCCGTCAGCAGCGCTCCGACGCGGATGCGGTGGCCGTTGGCCTTGGCGCGGCGCTCGCCCTCGCGGAAGCCGTCGTTGACCGCCTCGACGACCTCTTCGAGGGTCAGACCGGCTTCCAGGTGCTGCTCCGGGGCGTAGCGGATCTCGGCGTACACGACGCCGTCCTCGGCCAGGTCCTCGGCGCACTCCGCGGCGACCCGGAAGAGGGCCTCCTTGGTCTGCATGACCGCGCAGGTGTGCGCGAAGGTCTCCAGGTAGCGCGGGAGGGAGCCGGAGTCGGCTGCTTCGCGGAACCAGATGCCCAGCTTGTCGGCATCGGTCTCGGGAAGGTTCTCGTAGCCGACCTCGCGGGCCAGCTCGATGATGGTCCCGGGGCGCAGCCCACCGTCGAGGTGGTCGTGCAGGAGCACCTTCGGGGAGCGGCGGATCTGATCCGGGGTGGGCAGGTTGGGGGTCTCGCTCGTCATCTGCGCACTCTAGCTCCTACGCGCGTAGAGCACCGGTTGGCGCAGGGGGTCGATATGTAACAGAGACCGTACGGACGGGTGGCGTACACCTGTCAGTCTGAGACTGTTCCGCCATGGCACAGCATGCGCCGCCGGCGCGCGGGGCCCGTCTGGGGCGGGCGGCCGGCGCGAACGGCTCGGGTTCGACGGTCAGTGGTGTGGTCCTCCTGCTTCCCGGAGCGTCCAGACTCTCCCCCGGTCCGGTGCGTCCGCTCGCGCGGGCACTGGCCCGGACGGGCGGACGGGACGGGCTGGTCGCGCACACCGTGGCGCACGGCGCGGGCTCCCGGGAGGAGGCCGCGCGGTGGGCGGTGGAGGAGGCGGTACGGCTCTACGGGGACGTGCCCGTGTGCCTGGCCGGCTACTCCGCGGGCGGCGGGGCGGCACTGCGGGAGGCGGGGCACGATGCCGTCAACTCGGTGCTGGCGCTCGCCCCTTGGCTGCCGGAGGCCGCGCGCGAGGCCTCCCCTGAACCGGTGAAACAGCTCGCGGGCCGTCATGTGCTGATCGTGCACGGCACGAACGACGCGCGCAGCGACCCGGAGTCCTCCTTCCGGCTGGCGGCGCGGGCCAAGAAGGCGAATCGTTCTACCTGCCGGTTCGAGGTGCACTCCGACGGGCACGGGCTGCGCGACCACCAGGCGGAAGTGGTGGCGCTCTGCGTGGACTTCGTCCTCGGGTCGATGTTCTCCGGGCGGTACTCGCGGCCGGTGACCGACGCCCTGGCGGCGCCGCCGCCGCTGGGGCTGCGGATGCCGCTGGCCTCGGGGTTCGGGCGGTCCCTGCGCGGCTGAGGATCCGCTGTCGGACGGGCGGCGCGAGCGTAGAGTGAGGAGTGGACTCGGGGTGGCTCGGGGTGCCTTGCGGGAGGCGATCACCCATGGCCGGACTGGTGCGCAGAAGCTTCGACAGCGCCGACGAGACGCGGCCGTTCGAGGGCGGAAAGGGCAGGCTGGACCTCCTCCAGACCGCCGACGGGCCCGTCGGGCGGGCCGTGTTCGAACCGGGCTGGAAGTGGTCCGAGCACGTCAAGCCGCTGGCGGGCACCGACAGCTGCGAGTCCGCGCACACCGGGTACGTGGTGAGCGGGCGCATCCAGGTCGTCATGGACGACGGGGAGAGCGGCGAGTACGGCACCGGTGACTTCCTGCAGATCGCGCCCGGACACGACGCCTGGGTACTGGGGGACGACCCCTGTGTCGTCCTGGACTGGACCGGCTACGGGAGCTACGCGAAGCCCGCGTCCTGATCCCACACCCGCCGAACCGCCCGTCGAAACCACCCGTCGAACCGCCCGTCGGTCACCCGTCGAGGAAGACCGGGTTGGTGAGCGCCGCCGGGGCGCCCGGCAGCGGCGGGGCGCCCGCCGGATGGCGGACCTCCGCCCGTACGTAGGCCGAGCGCGCCGGCGTGGTGTGCCACTCCACCGGGGCGGGCACCGCGTCGGCCGCGGCGGCCGGCACGGTGAGGACCACGCCCTGGTCGGTCACCAGCCGCAGCTCGCAGCCCTCGGTGGCGGAGCCGGTCACCGAGAGCCGTACGAGCACGTCCGTGTCCGGGTCGGGGGTGGACAGGCGCCCGCCGATGCCGGCGTGCGCGCCGCGGCCGGTCACGGCGTCGAAGGAGACGGTGACGCGGTCGGACTCCGCGGCGTAGGAGCGGCCGGAGCGCAGGCCCGCGAGGACCGCCTCGCGGGTGAGGTCGTCGGCCAGGACCACGGTCTGCGGGGTGCCGACCCGGTCCGGGTCGCGGTGGTGGTCGCTGCCCGCGACGGCCGGGAGCCGGCGGTCGCCGCGGGCGCCGCGCAGGGTGGCGTCCCAGGAGGCCAGCGCGACCTCGTCGTCCGGGGTCCAGGGACCGTTCCAGACCTCGACCGCGTCGGCCTCGCCGAAGCCGAACTTCCAGGCGCAGCCGATGCAGGTGGCGTGCGGGTGCGCGGGCACGACGAGGCCGCCCGCGCCCCGGATCGTACGGGCGAACCGGCCGAAGCGGTCGTCGCGGGCCCGGTAGCGCCAGTCGACGAAGGTGCCGGGGTCGGTGCCGACGGCCAGGACGTGGCCGGTGCGGGTGGTGACCTCCTCACCCGTGAGGACGAGGAGCTCCGGGGGGACGACATCGGCCCAGGCGGCGTGCGCGGAGTGGGTGTTGTGGTCGGAGGAGTTGATGAAGTCCAGGCCGGCGGCGCGGGCGAGGGCGGCGGTCTCGGCCGGGGTGCGGCGCCCGTCGGAGTGCACGGAGTGGACGTGGAGGTCGCCGCGGTACCAGGCGCGGCCGCGGCCCCGGGCACGCTGCGACGGGTAGCGGAGCGGGGCCCCGGGGGCGGCGGGTCCGTAGGAGAACGTCGCGGTGATCTCGTACGGGAGTCCTCGCGGGGCCACCGTGTACGGGCCGAGGAGCAGGTGCCAGCGGCCCGGGTCGATGGGGCCGGGCAGGTAGCCGGGGGTGGCCGCGTCGGTGCGCAGGAAGAACTCCGCGCGGGCGCCGCCGGACCAGCCGCGGAAGCCGTGGCCGCCGAGGGCGGTGCCGCGCGGGTCGAAGATGCCGATGTCCAGGGCGTTGCCGGGGGTGCCGGGCGGCACCGGGGGCTTCTCGTAGGTGTAGGAGACGTGCAACTCGCGTACGCCGGCGGGGACGTCCAGGGGGACTTCGACGAAGTCCGGGGCGCCCGCGGGGATGGTGCCGCGCAGGGTCCTGGTCGTGGGGGCTCCCCCGGTGCCGGTGCCCGTGCCGGTGACGGCGGAGGAGACGTGCGGGGCGGCCGCGGCGGCCGCCAGCAGATCGCGTCGGGTCATCGCCATGTCCCCAGGGTGGCCGGGGGAGGTGAATCCCGCGTGGATTCGGTGTGTGGGCGGTCTAGCCGGTGCGCGGGGCGGGGGCGGGGGCGCGGAGGAGGGTGGTGGCCCGGTCCAGGCTGCGGGTGAGGGCGGGGCGGGTGGGGCCGGTGGCGAGGACGTACGCGTGGTGGAGGGCGCCGGTGGGGGCCCGGCGGACGGTGGCGTCCGCCGGGACCTGGAGCCGGACGCGCACCACTCCGGGGAGGGCACGGGCGGCGGTGAGGGCGTCGGCGGCCCCGGCGGGGCCGCTGCCGGGCGGGAAGTCGACGTAGCGCAGGCCCGCGTGGGCGGTGGCGGGCGGTTTGCGGACGGGCGCGGGCAGGCCGAGGCCGGCGGTGAGGGCGTGGGCGAGTACGTCGGTGCCGTGCGCGAGGCGCAGCAGCCGGGTGACCTCCTCGGCGCCGGGGTGGGGGTGCGTCTCGATCAGGCGGGGGCCGCGGGCGGTGAGGACGACCTCGGTGTGGGAGGGGCCGTCGCGGTGGCCGGCGAGGTCGAGCACGCCGCGCACGAGGGCCCGTACGGCTTCGGCGGTGGCGGGGTCGAGGGCGACGGGCGCGTCGTGCCCGGCGGCGGTGGGGGCGTGGGCGGGCGGGCCCGGTTCGGGGGTGGGGGCGGGCAGGCTCCTGGTCCAGCCGAGGACGCGGTGGCGGCCCTGCCGGGAGAGGGTCTGGACGGCGAGTTCGGGGCCTTCCAGGAACTCCTCCACCAGCAGGTCGGTGACCTCGGGATAGTGCGGGGCGGCGGCCCGCGCCCCGGCCTCGTCGTGGACGACGAGCACGCCTTCGCCATGGGCGCCCGCGCGGGGCTTGATCACGCAGGGGTAGCCGATCAGGGCGGTGAGGAAGGGGATGAGGGCGGCCCGGCCGCAGCGGGCGAAGGAGACGGGCCGGGCGGGGTGGAGGGTGTTGGCGCGGGCGCGCAGGGCGGCCTTGTCCATGAGGGCGGTGACGGCGGAGGCCGGGGTGCCGGGCAGGCCGAGGGCCTCGTTGGCGCGGGCGGCGGCCAGGGCCGTGGCGGGGCCGAAGCCGAAGACGCGGGCCCTGCCGTGGCCGACCTCCGCCAGCCGGGCGACGGCCCCGACCAGGCGGGGGTGGTCGCGCCAGTCCGTCCGTACCCGCCGCTCCGCCCCCTCACGGTCGGATGGCACCGATGGATCCGGCGCGACCACCACGGTGCGCGCGCCCGCACGGCGGGCGGCGGCCACCTCGGCGGGACACGGGCCGAGCAGGACCGCCACGGGTCGGTGCCGTGGTCCGGTGGTCGTCCCCTGCTGCCGCATACCGCGCCCCCCGTCACGCCGTGCCCCCACTGTGCCGGTCCGGCATATGCCTGAGTCGCCCTTTCAGGCGTCGAGTTGCCGCCTTGCGGGAACACGAGGGGTTTACAAACGGACACACACAGGGACGAATAGGCATATGCCAGTGGATGCCGAGGAAGTCGACCGGGCGGGGGGCGGGGGCGATCTGAGCCCCGCCGCGCGACGCCTCTACGCCTACGCGGTGGAACGGCCGGCCTTCACCGCCGCCGAGGCCACCTCGGCCCTCGGCGTCCGCGCGGGTGCCGCGATCACCGAGCTGGCCGCCGGGCACCTGCTCCAGCGGGCCCCGGGGACGGGCCCGGAGCGGTGGACCGCGGTGGCGCCCCGGGCCGCGGCGGCCCGCGCGCTGGCCCCGCTCGCGCTGCTCGTACGGGAGACCCACGACGAGATGGACCGGCTGCGCGGACGGCTGGAGGCGCTGGTGCCCGCGTACGAGGCGGGGGCCGCGCACCGCGACCTGAGCGGGGCGGGCCGGCTGGAGCTGGTGACGGACCTGGGGGCGGTGCGCGGGCTGATCACGGAGCTGGCGGCGGGGTGCGAGCGGGAACTGCTGACCTCCCAGCCGGGCGGCGGGCGTCCGCAGGAAACCCTGGAGGAGGCGGTCGGGCGGGACGAGTCGCTGCTGGCCCGCGGGGTCCGGATGCGGACGATCTACCAGCACACGGCGCGCTACTCACGGCCGACGGCGGCGTACGTCGAGCGGGTGACGGCGCTGGGCGCGCAGGTGCGGACGCTGGGCGACGGGCTGATGCGGATGCTGATCTTCGACGCGCGGACGGGGCTGATGGCGGTGCCGGACCGGACGGGGGCGGCGCTGGTGGTCCGCGAGCCGAGCGTCGTCCACTTCATGACGGCCGCCTTCGAGCGGTCCTGGCTGGGGGCGCAGCCGTTCGCCACGACGGTGAGTCCGGATGCGGCCCGGTCGATCTCGGACGAGCTGCGGCAGACGATCGTGCGGCTGCTGTCGGAGGGGCTGGAGGACAAGGTGATCGCGCGCCGGCTGGGGATGTCGGAGCGGACGTGCCAGCGGCACATCGCGGAGATCATGCGAACGGTCGGCGCCAAGTCCCGCTTCCAGGCCGGGTACCTGCTCTCCGCCGTGACCGCGTGCCGGGACGCGGAGGAGGGCCCCACAAGCAGCAACGGGCGAGTCCGGTGAGGTGACGCCTCGGCCCGCCGGGTACCACCCGGCGGGCCGGGGCCGACCGTCAAACAAGCGAGGGCAGGATGCCGCGCGGCCACCGGCCCAGCCAGAACGCTGCCGTCGAGGGCTGCTCCTGGTGTTCGGTCGATCCGTCGTGCAGCAGGTACTCGGTCGGAGCCAGGTAGCCCTCACCGCGGTCGAGACGTATGCGGGTGAGGAGGATGCTCTGTCCGCCGGCGACATAGACGCGATAGTCCTCGGTGTGGGGATACCACTCGTGGTGGTCTTCGGGGTGGACGGCCCGACATACCGCCTGGGCGTCGAGGGCGCCGAGAATGATGTACCGACTTCCGGGGCCGAGGTTCAGGCAGAGCCTTCGGCGGGCGGTGTGCTTCTCCGCGTACGGGAGCTTGTCCCAGTTGTCCAGGTGAAGGCCGACCAGACGACCGTCCCGGTAGTTGTCCGTGGTCGTCGCCATGCCCGCTCTGGCGAGGGCCTGTCCGAGGTACACGGCCTCCGGGTCGCCCATCGGCCGGATGAGGTCTTCGAGCGGGAGACCGTCCCGGAACGGCGGCCGGACGATCTCCACCAGCGTGCTGTCCAGGGGCCTTCGCGGCGCGCTGACGGCCCTGAGGTCCGCGTCGGCCATGGGACGCCACTGGCCGGAGGGGACGACCGAACCCGGCTCGTACTCGACGTCATCGGGTGAGGCCGCCCGGGCGGTGGCGACCTCACAGCGTGCGCGGAGCGCAGCCGGATCGCCGAATGCGATGTGAAGGGGCACGGGGTCTCCGGTTCAGTCGTCGCCGATGGAAATGTCGAGGTCGCTCACCAGGGCCGCGGCCAGTTCGGCTTCCTGCCCGGGGGTGATGCGGATCTTGGACAGATGCGCGACGCCACGGACGGCGGACAGGTCATTGCCCCGCAAATCCGTGTTTCGGTAGCGGCCGGTGCCGAACTCCGTGAGCCTCAGCGTGCAGTCGGTGAACACCGCGCCGGAGAGGTCGCACTCGGTGAACGCGGCCTCTGTGAAGGCGCAGCCGGCAAAGGCGAGGGGACCGGTGGAGCGGACCCTCTCGAAGGTGGCGTAATCAAATCTGCAGCCCTCAAAAAGGACGTCATCGAGTACCAGACCGTCCAGCGCGGCGCCCATCAGCTTGCAGTCACGGACATGTACGCGGGTCAGCTTGCTGTCGCTCCAGCGGGTGGAGCCGAGATCACTGCCGACGATCTCGACGGCGTGGAGGCTCAGGGCGTCGAGCTCGACTCGCCTGGAGCGCAGCCCGGCGATGCGGCCGGTGACGAGCTGGGCATCGGTCAGTTCGAGCGAGCGCAGGTCGGCCTCTTCATACGCGAAGTCCTGGACGGTGCCGCACGCGCTGTCGAGCGACTCGACGTTGTTGAGGCAGAGACCGGGGCCGCCGAGGTCGGGTGTGGTGACGGTGATGTGGCCGAAGGTGCGGGTGGCCATGTGGTGCTCCTTCGCGGAGGTGACAGGGCGGCCCCTCGTTCGCGTGGAACCGCCCCGGTGTCGGGTGCTACTTCTCTGCCTTGCTCCAGTCGTCCCACGTGGGCCGGTTGTCGAACGGGGACGAGCTGGGGTTGTCCCAGGTGGGCCGGTTGTCGAACGTAGCCAGCGCCTGGGTGCCGACAGCCGGCAGCAGGGACTGGAATCCGGCGGCCGAGTCCAGTACGAGGGTGGTGGCGTCAGCGGGCGTGTGCACGGACATGTCGGGTGACTCCTTCGAGTAGGGCGATTTTGGCAGTGGTGCAGTACCGGGTCCTGGTCCCGTCGAACCGGCCGCCGTGCTCGAAGTACCGGTTCGCGGCATGAGCGCCCCCGCAGAACGCGAAGGTGGGGCAGGTGGCGCGGCAGGCGTCGACGCCCTGCCAGAACTCGGCGATCCAGGGGGAGCGCTCCTCGGCCTCGGCCACCAGGACGTCGAGACCGTCCACCAGTACGTTTCCGGTCGTGAAATCCCCGAAGCGGTCGTCGTCGAACCCGGCGAGCTCCGGGGAGAGCATGATCACGCCGCCGTCGTACGCGACGGTCGGAAGTGGGTCCCAGGCCGCCGTGATCGGTGTGGGGGCGCCGTCCTGGGCGCCCAGGACGGCCCCCGCGAAGTTGAGGACGCGCTGGACCTCGCGCAGGCGCACCACCGGACTCGCCCGCCAGGCGTCCGCGAGGGCGGCCCAGAACTCCACGGCGCGGGAGTGGTCGGTCCGACGGGAGCCCAGGTTGACGCCTTCCTCCTCCTCAACGTTCACGCCAAGGGTCGTCACGCCGAGTTCGGCGAAGAACTCGTAGAAGCGATGGGCGTCCGCCGGATCGGGATCGGAGACGACCGCGATGGCGGAGAACGGGATGCCGTGGAGCCGGAGACGCTCGATTCCGCGCAGAGTCACGCCGAAGCCCGGGCGTCCGGCGAGGGTGACACGGTGGGCGTTCATGTCCTCGGGGCCGTCGATACTCACTCCCACCTGCACGTCACGCTCCAGGAGGAACTCGCACCACGCGGCATCGACCAGAGCGGCGTTCGTCTGCAGGCTGTGTTTAACGCCGTCGAAGGGGGCCATCAGCTCGGCCAGGCGCTCGCGGCCGGTGGCCAGCGGTTCGCCGCCGTGCCAGACGACCTCGAACCCGGGGCGGCCGGCAGCCCATGTGTTGACCGCCGTGGCCACTCCTTCCGCCACCTGCACCGGCATGAGGTTCTTGACCTTGCGGAAGGGGAGGTAGCAGTACGTGCAGTCCATGGGCAGGCACTGCGTGGTCGGCTGCATGATCACCGAGCGCGGGATGGCGGCGAGCCGGGGTGGGCGGGACATCGTGCTCCTCTCGACTGCGTGCGAGGGGGTGGGGCGATGGCTTCACCGGCCCACGGGCCCGGCGGGGGTGTCAGGGGCGACGATCCATTCCCATCCCCTCCTTCGGGCCGCAGGAAAACCGCGCACGGAATGACACGCCGGCTGCAGGGGTCCTCGTACGGGCCGATGAACTGCACTACGGCTTCGCGGTTCTGGGCGGGATCGAACACCCTGGCACCCTCGTAGAGCCACTCGGGCAGGTTCTGGTGGGATGGGGGCGAGGTGGAGAGGTCACTCCTGCTCCTGCCGCTGAGGGTCGGGACGGATGCTGCCGGTCTCCCTCACCAGAAGACCGTGATGCTCAGTCAACCGCCTTTCACGGAACGTGAGTACGGTGATGGTGGCAGCCGACCGTGAAAGCCGTGAAAGTCGGGGGACCAACATGACGGCAGGCACACCGAACACCGCCCTGGCCGCGCTCTTCGAAGAAACGGGCTGGTCGCGGGGCCAGTTCATCCGGGCCATCGCCCGCGTGGGCGCCGAGAGCGGCATTTCCTTCGGCTACGACGAGTCGGCGGTACCGAAGTGGCTGGCGGGAAGCCTGCCGAGGAAACAGGTTCGTCCGCTGGTCTTGGAAGCCCTCTCCCGCAGGCTCGGTCGCCCCGTCAGCGCGTACGCGGCAGGCTTCGCGAATTCACCCGAGCCCTCAGGCCAGACGCCGGATACCGTGGCGGGACTGGTCGATCTCGGGAGCGCTGACATGGATCCCTCACGCAGAAGCGTCCTCGGCGCCGGGCTTTTCTCGGCAGCGGCGGTAATTCCCGGGTGGCCGGACGTCCGCGACCGGTTGCAGCGCGTGCGGGAGGATCCGCACACCCGGATCGGCCGTCCCGAGGTCAGCGCCATCATCTCCATGACCGAGTACATAAGCGATCTCGACGACAAGTTCGGCGGGCGAATGGCCAGGCCGATGGCAGCCGCCTTCCTGGTGAACACGATCGCGCCCGCCCTCAGGGCGACGGCCGGGGACGAGGTGAAGAACGCCTTGCGCTCTGCTACGGCCGATCACCTCTACCTGACCGGGTACATGGCCATGGACGAGCGCGAGGACGGACTGGCGCAGCAGTACTACACCAAGGCCATGGAACTGGCGGGTTCGGCGGGCGACCACCTGACCTACTGCACCACCTTGCGGGGAATGAGCGTCCAGGCAGTCGACCTCGGGCACGGCCCGCTCGCACTGCGCCTGGCTGACGCTGCTGCTGCAGCCTCCCCGCAGGCGGGCCCCCGGATGCTCGCTTTCCTCACCGGCCAGCAGGCGCACGCCGCCGCGCAGACCGGAGATCGGACCGGTGCACTGCAGCGGCTGAGGGCAGCCGAGACAGCCATGGACAAGGCGGAGTCAAGGGCGAAGGCATTCGGGTCCTACGACCCGTCGGCCCTGAACTACCACATCGGGCAGGTACGGTACGAGCTCGGCGACATCGCCGGTTCCATCCAGTCCATGGAGCTCGCGGACCGGCTGCGTGAGCCCGTCTACCGGCGGACCAGGGTCCGGTACAACGCGATGATCGCTGAGTGGAAGCTGGCAGTCGGCCGACTGGAGGAGGCCTGCGTCGACTGGAACCGGGTCCTGGACGACTACCCGCTCGTGCAGTCCGGCCGGTGCGACGATCGCGTCCGGATCATGCTCTCCTCGCTCCGTCCCCACCTCGGCAACGCGCACGCCCGCGAGGCGTACGAGCGGGGCAGGACGATGATCCACACAGGATGACGTTCGCTGTGCCAACGGCTTCCAGGCCGCCTCGTGCCGCAACCTCGCAGGCCCCGGGTGAGAAGGGCGGGCTGAGGACGGCTCGCACGGGGCCGTGTCCCCGGCCCCAGCCGACCCGCCGCCCCAGTCCGACGGGCCGACGGACGGAGTCCGGCGCAGCGGCGCGAAGCCGGTGAGGCCGCCTGCGGCCGAACCGCGCGAGCGGTGCGTCAAAAAGGGGTCCCGCGACGAGATGGACCGGCTGCGCGGACGGCTGGAGGCGCTGGTGCCCGCGTACGAGGCGGGGGCGGCGCTGGTGGTCCGCGAGCCGAGCGTCGTCCACTTCATGACGGCCGCCTTCGAGCGGTCCTGGCTGGGGGCGCAGCCGTTCGCCACGACGGTGAGCCCGGATGCGGCCCGGTCGATCTCGGACGAGCTGCGGCAGACGACCACTGCCCGGAGCGGGACCCCGGGACCGGCGAACCGGTCCGGTGACGGCGGCCGCCCGAAGCCGCGCGCCGCCCGGCCGGCGCCGACTCCGCTTCCGGGCGGGCCACTTGCCCCCATCGCGCGGGCCGGTCCGCCGCCGTACCCGCTGTTAGCCTGCGGCGATGGGACTGGACATCACCGTGGTCATGGCCGATTGGGAACACCTGGCCAGGATGCCGGCCGCCGCGCGCCTGGACGCCCTGACCGACGCCGTGTGCCCGGACTTCTGCTGCGCCGCGTGCGAGGAGGCCGACAGGGCCGTGCCGGGCGGCTGGGTGTGGCAGCGGCGGACGCCGTGGTGCGCCGAGTACCGGTTCTTCGGGACCACCGGTACGTACGCCTGGCACTTCCAGCTGGCCGAGGCCTGGGAGGGCCTGCGCCCGTCGGCCGCGCCTGCGCTGCGCGAGGCCCTGGACCGTTTCCTGGGCGGCCTGGTCTGGCATGGCCCGGACCAGCGGGCGCGGGCGGACCTGGACGACGGCCCCCGGCCCGCCCCCGGCTTCCCGGGCGACCCCGCACCGTGGCGCCCCGAGGTGCTCGCGCTCGGTTCGCCGGACGAGGTGGCGGCGCTGGCCCGTGCCTGGGAGGCCGCCGCGCCACGGCTGGAGGAGCTCCGGGAGCCCTTCGCCGCCGCGGCCGACCGCCGGCCGGCCTGGTTCGGCGGCTTCGACGTCGCCGGCGCGCTCCTGCGCGAGTGGGGTGAGGTGGTCACGCGGGCCGGGGAGCGCGGCTGGGGGCTCATCGGGCTGCCGTACTGAACGCGCCCGCCTCGGCGGGCGACTCCAGTTCGGGGATCAGGCGGCCCCGGCGGGACAGCAGGAAGCGCTTGAACTCCGCCACCGGCGGGGTGTCGGGGTGGCCGTCCAGCCAGGCGACGCCGATCTGGCGCACCGCGCGCGGCGCCGTCACCGTCAGCTCCACCACCCCCGGCCGGGGCACGGCGGGCGGCGGCAGCAGGGCCACCCCCAGGCCGGCCGCGACCAGGCCGCGCAGGGTCTCGGCCTCCTCGCCTTCGAAGGCGACCTTCGGGGTGAAGCCCGCCTCCGCGCACAGGTCGTCGGTGATGCGCCGCAGGCCGTAGCCCGCCTCCAGCGTGACGAAGGTTTCCTCGGCGGCCTCGGCGAGCCGGATCCGCTTGCGCACCGCGAGGCGGTGGTCGTCCGGGACCACCAGGCGCAGCCGCTGTTCGTCGAGCCGGCGGGCCACCAGGTCGGGGGCGTCGGGCAGGGGCGAGGTCAGGCACAGGTCGAGTTCCCCGGCCCGGAGCTTCTCCAGCATGGCCTCGCCGTAGTTCTGGACGAGGGAGAACCGTACGCGCGGGTGGTCGGCCCGGAAGGCGCGGATCAGGCCGGGCACGGTCTCGGGGCCCAGGGTGTGCAGGAAGCCGAAGGCGACCTTCCCGGAGGACGGGTCGGCGTCCTCCTGGACGGAGCCGGCCGCGTGGGCGATGCCGTCCAGGGCCCGTTCGGCGGAGGCGAGGAAGGTGCGGCCGGCCGTGGTGAGGGCGACGGTGCGGCCCTTGCGGGCGAACAGCGTGACGCCCAGGTCCTGTTCGAGGCGGACCATCGCCCTCGACAGGGTGGACTGCGGGACGCCCAGCTCGTGCGCGGCGCGGGTGACGTGCTCGTGCCGGGCGACGGCGGCGAAGTACGCGAGGCGCGGGGCCAGCAGGCGTGTCACGGCCATGTCTTCTTCGTAACGGTTCGTTGACATGTACGCCCCTGAGCTGTGGTGATGCGCGAGTGGATCGATTATCGCGAATTCGTGCATTGGACGCATGAAAAACAGGGGCCTACCTTCGACGTATGCCTCCCGCTCATACCGGGGCACCCGTCACCTCGGGTGCCTCCACCGCGTCGTTCCCGCAGCCCGAAGCCCATTCCCCCGGCCGCCCCGGCTACCGCCGGATGAGCCTCGCGCTCTTCGCCGCCGGCCTGGCGACCTTCGCCCTCCTCTACTCCACCCAGGCGCTGCTGCCCGCGGTCTCCGCCGGCTTCGGCGTGACGGCCGGTCAGGCCAGCTGGACGGTGTCGGCGGCCACCGGCGCGCTCGCCCTGTTCGTACTGCCGCTCAGCGCGCTGTCCGAACGGTTCGGGCGGACCCGGATGATGACCTGGTCGATGGTGATCGCCGTCGGCGTCGGCCTCCTCGTCCCCTTCGCCCCGAACCTGGAGTGGCTGGTGGCGCTGCGCGCGGTGCAGGGCGCGGCGATCGCCGGGATCCCGGCCTCCGCGATGGCGTACCTCGCGGAGGAGGTCAAGCCGAAGGCCCTGGTCGGGGCGATCGGCCTGTTCGTGGCGGGCAACTCCATCGGCGGCATGAGCGGCCGCATCGTGACCGGCTGGGCCGCGCAGCTGTGGGGCTGGCGGGCCGGGCTGCTGGCCGTCGGGCTGATGGCGCTGGCCTGCGCGGCGGCCTTCCTGGTGCTGGTGCCCCGGGCGCGGTTCTTCCGGCCGGCCTCGCTGAACCCGCGCGCGGTGGGACGTACCGTCGCCGGGCACCTGCGCGACCCGCTGCTGCTGCGGCTCTACGGGATCGGCGCGCTGTTCATGACCGTCTTCGGGGCCGTGTACACGGTCATCGGCTACCGGCTGGTGGACGAGCCGTTCTCGCTGCCGCAGGGCGTGGTCGGCTCGGTGTTCCTCGTCTACCTGGTGGGTACGGCCTCCTCGGCCGCGGCCGGACAGCTGGTGGCCCGTACGGGGCGGCGCGGGGCGCTGTACCTGGCGGTGACCACGACCGCGCTGGGTCTGCTGCTGTCGCTGGCCGACTCCCTCGCCGCGGTCCTGGCGGGGCTGGTGCTGATCACGGCGGGCTTCTTCGCGGGGCACGCCGTGGCCTCGGCGGCGGTGAGCCGGACGGCGAAGTCGGGCCGGGCGCAGGCCTCCGCGCTCTACCAGTCCGCGTACTACCTGGGCTCCAGCGCGGGCGGCACCCTGGGAGCGCTGGCCTACCACGCCTCGGGCTGGGCGGCCACGGTCGGCATCGCCCTGCTGGCGGTGGTGGGCGTCGCGTCGATCACCCTCTACGGGTCCCACGCGGCCCGGGTGGAGCGGGCCCGCGGACGGCGGCTCGCGGCTCCGGCCGCGGCGGCCCGCTGACCGGCGGGGACGGGCCGGGGCCGGCCGGGACAGGCCGGGACGGGCCGGAACCGGCGGACCGGCGGCGAATCGGACAAACGAATCGGACAACAGATCGGGCGGCCGGGCGAACGGCCGTCCGATCTGCATATTTCCCTGTGCCGGACCTCCTGACGAAAGCGGCCCCAGACCCTACGCTCGCGTTGCGACTCGCCGTGTTTCCGGGGCATGGGGCCCCCGAACGCCCGGGGCGAGGGCAGGGGAGGACCCGATGGCGGGGATACGGGTGCGCGCGAAGCGGCGTGCCGCGGTGGTGTTCGGCGGGGCGCTGGCCCTCGCGGTACCGGTGGTGCTGACGGGGGGCGGGCCGGCCCAGGCCGCCGCCACCGCCTCGTGCAACGTGACCACCGGGCCCTACCAGCGTCAGGTGGAGCAGTTCCTGGGGCGGCCGGTGGACGGGGTGCAGTCGGCGGCCGACTGCACGGCGATCCAGTCCTTCCAGGCCACCCACGGGATCACCCCGACGATGGGGTACGCGGGCCCGCTGACCTGGCAGACGATGAACACGATGCTGGCGCAGCGCGCCGCGGGCAAGAACCCGAACGCGGCCGGGACCTGTCCCACCAACCTGGGCCGGATCGCCTGCGTGGACCTGACCCGGCAGCTCAGCTGGATCCAGGACGGCGCGGCGCTGAAGTACGGGCCGGTGCCGGTGCGCACCGGCAAGGCGGAGACCCCCACGCGGACGGGCCTGAAGAAGATCTACTACCGGTCCATCGACCACTGGTCCACGATCTACAACGTCTCGATGCCGTACGCGCAGTTCTTCGACGGCGGTATCGCCTTCCACTCGGTGACCAAGAGCATGTGGAACCCGCCGGGTTCCGGCGGCTGCGTGAACATGACGACGGCCGACGCCAAGGCGTACTGGAACATGCTGGGCAACGGCGAGGACGTCTTCGTGTACGGGCGCAAGCCCGGAACCTGACACTCCTCCTCGCTCCCGGCTGCCGTTGTCGGACCCCTCGGGTAGTTTCCGTCGAAGACGGAACTACCTGGGGGCGACACCATGAGTGACCTCGCGACGACATCACCGGACCTCGACGCCGCGATGGACCGGTACCGCGTCGAGCTGACCGGTTACTGCTACCGGATGCTCGGTTCGGCCTTCGACGCCGAGGACGCGGTGCAGGACACGTACATCCGTGCCTGGCGGGCGTACGAGAAGTTCGAGGGCCGCTCCTCGCTGCGGTCCTGGCTGTACAGGATCGCCACCAACGTCTGCCTGGACCTGCTGAACGCGGGCAACAAGCGGGCCCGCCCCATGGACTTCGGCGCCCCGCAGCACCAGGCCTCCGCCGTGCTCAACGAGCGGCCCGAGGTGACCTGGCTGGAGCCGGTGCCCGACGGGCGGGTGCTGCCACAGACCGCCGACCCGGCGGAGCTGGCCCTGGCCAAGGAGTCCGTCCGGCTGGCCTTCGTCGCCGCCCTCCAGCACCTGCCGGCCAAGCAGCGGGCCGTGCTGATCCTGCGGGAGGTGCTGGCCTGGAAGGCGGAGGAGGTCGCGCAGCTCCTGGAGACGACGGTGGCCTCGGTGAACAGCGCCCTCCAGCGGGCCCGGGCCACCCTCTCCGGACACCGCGTCCGCGAGAGCGACGCGGCCGACCCCCTCGACGCCGCCCAGGCCGAGCTGCTGGGGCGGTACCTGTCCGCCTTCGAGGCCTACGACATCACCCGGCTGACGGCCCTGCTGCACGAGGACGCGGTGCTGTCGATGCCGCCGTTCGACCTGTGGCTGCGGGGCCACGCCGACATCGCGGCGTGGCACCTCAACCAGGGCATCGGCTGCAAGGGCTCCCGTCTGCTCCCCACCACGGCGAACGGCATGCCGGCCTTCGGCCAGTACCGGCCCGCCGCCTCGGGGACCGGGCACGTGCCGTGGGCGCTCCAGGTCCTGGAGATCTCAGACGGGAAGATCGTCGGCCTCAACGCCTTCCTCGACACCGCCCGGTGGTTCCCGCTGTTCGGACTCCCCGAGCAGCTCTGACAGGCCTACGAGGCCCAGCAGGGCCCGCAGCGCGGGGCCGGCGCCGGTCACGGTGAAGGCCCCGCGCCCCCGCGCGGCCAGCCGCAGCCGCGCGAGCACCTCGACGGCCCCGAGCCCCGGCGCGGTCACGGCCCCGGCATCACACACCACCGCGGCGGCCCCGCCCTCGTAGAGCAGGGCCAGCCGCGCGCAGAGCCGCGCCGCGTCCCGCTCGGTGGGGCCGGGTCCGGGTAGTACGAGCCGTCCGATCTTCATGACGGGTTGACCGCCGGCCTTCCCGGAACTCATCGGGGGCCAGCACAATGGCCGGATGGATCTTCCCTCCTACTGGGACCCGCTGCCCACGGCGCACGCCCTCGCGCCCTCCGGCCGGGAGGCCTCCCCGGTGTTCGGCGGCAGGTGGGCGGAGCGGAACTGGCGCAACGTCCCCGGCCCGTTCTACGGCGCGGACACCGACTGCATGGAGCTGGGGCGGATGGAGGCCCCGCGCCACGTGGCCTACGACGGCGAGCACGAGTTCGTGTACCGGCAGCCGGTGGACGCGGACGAGACCCGGGCCCTCGTGTGCGCCGCCCAGGTGGAGACGTACTCCGGCTACGCCCGGGACGGCGACGAGCATTGGACGCCAGAGGCCGTGCGCGGCTGGTGGCGCGACCGCGGGCGGGTACGCGAGTGGGCCGTGGCGGCCGGCGCGGAATGGGCCGCGTACGACACGGACCCGCGGTTCTTCCCGCACTACCACGAAGCCGCCCTGGGTCACCGGGACTTCGTCGCCCACATCGACGACGGCCTGGAGGCGTACCTGCGCGGCTACCTGTTCTGGCTGGAACAACGGCGCGCCCCCCGGGCCGGGCAGGCGCTGCCTCGGCTCTGAGGGTCAGGGGCGGGGGAAGCCGAAGGTGTCGAGGGTGAGCTCGAACGGCTCGGGAAGGCGGACGGCCTCGCCGAACTTGCCCGCGTGCAGGACGCGGTACTTGCCGTCGCCGGGCTCGCCGTACAGGTGGATCGTGGGACTACCGGTCGCGTGCGGGTCGATGAGGAGGTACAGGGGGACGCCTGCGGCGGCGTAGCCGTTGAGCTTGGACACGCGGTCGTTGACGGCGTTCGACCTGGACGTGATCTCGACGACGAGCTCGGCGGCGCCCGCGGGGGTGCAGTTCTCCCCTTCCGGAACCGCCTCCCTCGGGACGACCACGAGGTCCGGAATGTAGAGCCCAGCGCGGCTGGGGACCTCCACATTGAGGGTCTGGAAGACCTCCCAGTCGTCGGGGATCGCCGTGTACAGGCGGCGCTGTACCGCTGCGGCAATCAGGTTGTGGTCGTTGACGGGCGGTGGTGCCACGGTGACGATCCCCTCGATGATCTCCACCTTGCAGCCCTCCGGCACATCCGTCCCCTCCCAGAGGCGGACCGCCGAGTCCCAGTCGTCACCGCTCGGCTGCTGGTGCTCGACTGCGAGTGCGCTCATGGTGTGCTCCTATCGGTACGTCACCGATCCCAGCATGACGAACGGGACCGGTGGGCGTCCACCGGTCCCGTTCAGCCGTACGGATGAGCCGCGCGTCAGGCGATGCGGTCCAGCACGATCGGGGTGGCCGAGAAGGCCGTGCCCGCCGGGGCCACGTCGTAGGAGCCCTCCAGGGAGGCCAGGGCGTACTCGAACTTCTCCGGGGTGTCCGTGTGCAGGGTCATCAGCGGCTGGCCCGCGGTGACCGTGTCGCCCGGCTTCGCGTGCAGCTCGATGCCCGCGCCGGCCTGGACCGGGTCCTCCTTGCGGGCGCGGCCCGCGCCCAGGCGCCAGGCGCCGACGCCGACGGCGTACGCGTCGAGGCGGGTCAGGACGCCCGAGGCCGAGGCGGTGACCACGTGCTGCTCGCGGGCCACCGGCAGGGCGGCGTCCGGGTCGCCGCCCTGGGCGGAGATCATCCGGCGCCACACGTCCATCGCGGAGCCGTCGGCCAGGGCCTTCGCCGGGTCGGCGTCCTTGATGCCCGCGGCGTCCAGCATCTCGCGGGCCAGGGCCAGCGTCAGCTCGACCACGTCGGAGGGGCCGCCGCCGGCCAGGACCTCGACGGACTCGCGGATCTCCAGGGCGTTGCCCGCGGTCAGGCCCAGCGGGGTGGACATGTCGGTGAGCAGGGCGATCGTCTTGACGCCGCTGTCGGTGCCGAGGGCCACCATGGTGGAGGCCAGCTCGCGGGCGTCCTCGATGTTCTTCATGAACGCGCCGGTGCCGACCTTGACGTCCAGGACGAGCGAGCCCGTACCCTCGGCGATCTTCTTCGACATGATCGAGGAGGCGATCAGCGGGATGGCCTCGACGGTGCCGGTGACGTCGCGCAGGGCGTACAGCTTCTTGTCGGCGGGGGCCAGGCCGTCGCCCGCCGCGCAGATGACGGCGCCGGTGGTGTCGAGGACGTTCAGCATCTCCTCGTTGGAGAGCAGCGCCCGCCAGCCCGGGATGGACTCCAGCTTGTCCAGGGTGCCGCCGGTGTGGCCCAGGCCGCGGCCGGAGAGCTGCGGCACGGCCGCGCCGCAGGCGGCGACGAGCGGGGCCAGCGGGAGGGTGATCTTGTCGCCGACGCCGCCGGTGGAGTGCTTGTCGGCGGTCGGGCGGGAGAGGGAGTCGAAGTTCATCCGCTCGCCGGAGGCGATCATCGCGGCGGTCCAGCGGGCGATCTCGGCCCGGTTCATGCCGTTCAGCAGGATGGCCATGGCCAGCGCGGACATCTGCTCGTCGGCGACGACCCCGCGGGTGTAGGCGTCGATGACCCAGTCGATCTGCTCGGGGCTCAGCTCACCGCGGTCCCGCTTGGTCCGGATGACGGAGATGACGTCCATGAGGTGACTTCCTTCTACGCGCATAGAGATGAGGGAGGGGGTTCAGAGGAATTCAAGAGGAATCCAAGGGGGCTCCAGCGGGACCCGACCGGCCCGGAGGAAGCGGGACGGCCCTCCGCCCGGCAGGGGCGGAGGGCCGTCGGCACGGCTATCTCAGGTGGTCGGGCCCGAAGGCCTGCGGCAGCATCGCGCTCAGCGGGAGGATCCCGTCGGGCGTGTCCACCAGCAGGTCCGGGCCGCCGAACTCGTAGAGCAGCTGGCGGCAGCGCCCGCAGGGGACGAGGCTCTGGCCCTTGCCGTCCACGCACGTGAAGTGGGTGAGACGGCCGCCCCCGGTGGCCTGGAGGGAGGAGACCAGACCGCATTCGGCGCACAGGCCGAGTCCGTAGCTCGCGTTCTCGACGTTGCAGCCGGTGACGACCCGGCCGTCGTCGGCCAGCGCGGCCACCCCGACCGGGAAGCCCGAGTAGGGGGCGTACGCCCGGGTCATCGCGACCCGGGCGGCGGCCCGCAGGGCCTCCCAGTCCACCGCGTGCTCCGCGGTCACTTGCCCTGGCCCTTGCGGTACGGCATGCCGTCCGCCTTGGGCATGCGCAGGCGCTGCGCCGACAGGGCGAGCACGAGCAGCGTGGTCAGGTACGGGGCGGCGTCGACGAACTGGCTCGGCACCTGGTCGGTGAGCGCGTACCAGATGAAGAGCCC
Source organism: Streptomyces sp. NPDC031479 (assembly GCF_055581065.1). Classification (NCBI taxonomy): domain Bacteria; kingdom Bacillati; phylum Actinomycetota; class Actinomycetes; order Kitasatosporales; family Streptomycetaceae; genus Streptomyces; species Streptomyces sp. NPDC031479. The sequence goes on along the minus strand of NZ_JBVIKC010000020.1, from coordinate 47,540 downwards.
GGCGGCGCAGACCGCCGCGATGGCGGCCTGGACGTGCTTCTTCTTGTACAGCTGCCAGACGACGACGAGCACCAGCAGGATCGCCAGGAGCAGCAGCATCGCGTGGACGTTCTCGGCACCGCCGCGCAGCCGGAGGCTGTAGGTGAAGCCGAAGATGCCCGAGCCCAGGGCCATGCCGCCCGGCATCCAGTTACCGAAGATCATCGCGGCGAGACCGATGTAACCGCGGCCGCCGGTCTGGCCCTCCTGGTAGATGCCGGTGGAGACGATCGCGAGGAAGGCGCCGCCGAGACCGGCCATCGCGCCGGAGGCGACCACGGCGATGTACTTGTACTTGTAGACGTTGACGCCGAGGGACTCGGCGGCGATCGGGTTCTCACCGCAGGAGCGCAGTCGCAGGCCGAAGGCCGTGCGCCACAGCACCCACCAGGTGGCGGGGACCAGGAGCACCGCGACGACGGTCAGCAGCGAGAGGTTGGTGACCAGACCGCCGATGACGCCGGCGGCGTCCGAGATCAGGAACCAGTGCTTGCCCTGGAGCGTCGCCATCCAGTCCGAGAGCCCGGGGATCGTGATCTCGGTGATCGGATCGATGCGCGGGGACTGCTTGGAGGAGCCGCCCGGGGTCTTGTCGAAGGTGAAGTTCGACAGGTACTGGGTGAAGCCGACGGCCAGGATGTTGATCGCCACACCGGAGACGATGTGGTTCACGTTGAAGGTGACGGTGATGATCGCGTGCAGCAGACCGCCGATGGCGCCGCCGACGATGCCCAGCAGGACGCCGGTCCACGGACCCCACTGGTAGCCGGCCCAGGCGCCGAACCAGGTGCCGAGGATCATCATGCCTTCGAGGCCGATGTTGACCACGCCCGCGCGCTCGGCCCACAGGCCGCCGAGGCCCGCGAGGGCGATCGGCACCGCGAGCTGGAGGGCGCCGGAGACCTGGCCGACGGAGGTCAGGTCGTTGGCTCCGGAGATCAGGCGGACGATCGAGACCAGTACGAGGCCTCCCGCGATCATCAGCAGGATCCAGGGCAGGGTGAGCTTGCGGCGGCCGCCGCCCTTCTTGGGCGCGGCGCTCGTCGCGGAAACGGTGCTGGTGCTCACGCCGCGACCTCCTTGTTGTCGGTCTTGAGGGCGTGGCCGGCGGCCAGCTCTTCGCCGACCTTCTGCTGCTGGCGGCGGATGCCGTAGCGGCGGACGAGCTCGTAGCTGACGACGACCGCGATCACGATCAGGCCCTGCATGATCGTGCCGATCTCCTTGGCGTAGCCCTCGGTGTCGAGACCGGCGGACGCCTTGTCGATGAAGGCGATCAGGAAGGCCGAGAAGAAGATGCCGATCGGGTTGTTGCGGCCGAGCAGCGCGACGGTGATGCCGGTGAAGCCGACACCCAGCGGGAAGGACAGGTTGTACGTGTGCGACTCGCCCAGCAGCAGCGGCATGCCGGTCAGACCGGCGACCGCGCCCGAGATGAGCATCGCAGTCATGATCATCTTCTTGGGCTCGACACCGGAGGCCTGCGCGGCGGACTCGCTGGCGCCGGAGGCGCGCAGGTCGAAGCCGAAGCGGGTGCGGTTGAGCACGAACCAGTAGACGACGCCGAGCGCGAAGGCAATGAAGGTGAAGCCGTAGATGTCGCCGCCGGACAGGGACAGGGCCGGGAACCAGCCGGACTCCGGAATGTCACCGGTGGTCAGGTCGTTGGAGCCGGCCGGCTGCACGCCGAAGTTCTTCGGCAGGATCAGCCAGGCGATCAGCGAGGTGGCGATGGCGTTGAGCATGATCGTGGAGACGACCTCGCTCACCCCGCGCCGCGCCTTGAGGACACCCGCGATGCCGGACCAGAAGGCACCGGTCGCCATGGCGACGAGCACGATCAGCAGGACGTGCAGCGGAGCCGGCAGCGAGACCGAGGCGCCGACCACGGCGGAGACCATCGCCGCGAGGCGGTACTGGCCGTCGACGCCGATGTTGAAGAGGTTCATCCGGAAGCCGATGGCGACGGCCAGGGCTGCCAGGAAGTAGATGCCGGCCTGATTGACGATCAGGACCTGGATGTCCTCGTAGCCCGCCTGCTCGATCATGATCCGCAGCGGGTCGATCGGGTCCACGCCCGAAGCGGCCAGCACGATCATGGTCAGCACCAGGGCGCTGACCAGTGCGAGCGCCGGTCCGGCGGCTGCGAGGAGCAGCCGGTCCTTGTCGAATTTCTTCATCGGGCCTCGTCCTCCGTGGTGTCGCCGTCGACCCCGGCGGAGTGGTCGTCTTGGGCTTCGAGGTGCCCGCTGGCGGCGCCGGTCATGGCGGTACCGAGCTCCTCGGGGGTGATCGTCGCAGGGTCGGCGTCCGCCACCAGGCGGCCGCGGTAGATGACGCGCAGGGTGTCGGACAGGCCGATCAGCTCGTCCAGGTCCGCCGAGATCAGGAGCACGGCCAGGCCCTCGCGACGGGCCTCGCGGATGGCGTCCCAGATCTGCGCCTGCGCGCCGACGTCCACACCACGGGTGGGGTGGGCGGCGATGAGGAACTTCGGGTTGTGGCTCATCTCGCGGCCGACGATCAGCTTCTGCTGGTTGCCGCCGGAGAGCGAGGCCGCGGTGACGTCGATACCGGGGGTGCGGACGTCGTACTCGCGGACGATCCGCTCGGTGTCCTTGCGGGCGGCCTTCGGGTCGAGGATGCCGCCCTTGGAGTTGGGCCGCTCGGTGACGTGGCCGAGGATGCGGTTCTCCCAGAGGGGGGACTCCAGGAGCAGGCCGTGCCGGTGGCGGTCCTCGGGGATGTAACCGATGCCGCCCTCGCGGCGCTTGCGGACCGGCATCCTGGTGATGTCGGCGCCGTCGAGGGTGATGACGCCCGCGTCGGGGGTGATCATGCCCATGAGGGCCTCGATCAGCTCCGTCTGGCCGTTGCCCTCGACGCCGGCGATGCCGAGGATCTCACCCTTGTGGATGGTGAAGCCGATCCCGTCGAGCAGGAGGCGGCCGGCGACCGGGGGCTCGCGCAGGTCGGTGTCGGAGTCGCCCAGGGCCGGTGCGGAGGTCTCGGGGGCCGTGACGGTGCCCGACTCGGCGACGGTCAGGCTCTCGACCTTGAGCATCGCGGTCGTGGTCACCGTGGACTCGCGGGTCTCCGGCGAGGGCAGCTCGGTGCCGACCATCAGCTCGGCGAGCTGCTTGGTCGTCGCCGTCTTCGGGTCGGCGGTGCCGACCGTGGTGCCGCGCCGGATGACGGTGATGTCGTCGGCGACCTTCAGCACCTCGCCCAGCTTGTGCGAGATGAAGATGACGGTCAGGCCCTCGGCCTTGAGCTCGCGCAGGTTGTCGAAGAGCGCGTCCACTTCCTGCGGCACGAGCACGGCGGTGGGCTCGTCGAGGATGAGGGTCTTCGCGCCGCGGTAGAGGACCTTGAGGATCTCCACGCGCTGGCGGTCGGCGACACCGAGGTCCTCGATCAGGGCGTCGGGGCGCGCGCCGAGGCCGTACGCGTCCGAGATCTCCATGATCTTCTTGCGGGCCTTGGCGCCGATGCCGTAGAGCTTCTCGCCGCCGAGGACGACGTTCTCCAGGACGGTGAGGTTGTCGGCCAGCATGAAGTGCTGGTGAACCATGCCGATGCCGCGGGCGATGGCCTCGCCCGGGTTGTTGAAGGAGACCTGCTCCCCGTCGATGGCGATGGTGCCCTCGTCCGGCTTCTGCATGCCGTAGAGGATCTTCATCAGGGTCGACTTGCCGGCACCGTTCTCACCGATGAGGGCGTGGACCGTGCCCTTGCGGACGGAGATGGCGATGTCCTTGTTGGCGACGACGCCGGGGAAACGCTTGGTGATGCCGTGCAGTTCTACGGCGAGAGGGGGGCTGGACGCGTTGATGACGCACTCTCCTTGGCGCGGAAGGAGCTGGAAAGCCAAGTTGGCAGGGGGGACAGGGCGGGGGAGAGAAGGTATCGCGTCCACGATGCCTCTACGCGCGTAGCACTGTCGAAAGTGAAAACTTGCGGCCAACTGGCCACAAGTTCGCACGGACTGGGGGCGAAGACGCGGTTCGGGGTCCGGGAGCGGGTAGACCGCTTCCGGACCCCGGGGACCACGACCAAGCGTCAGACGAGGGCCTTACGGCGCGGTCTTGACGGTGATCTTCTTCGCGATGATGTCGGCCTTGGCCTTCTCCACCGCGGCGGTGACGTCCGTCATTTCCTTGTACTTCGGGTTGGAGTCGGCCAGGCCGACACCGTTCTTGTCCAGGCCGTAACGGACCTCGCCGGACTCCGGCTTGCCGTCCTTGACCGACTTGATCAGGTTGTAGACCGCGTCGGAGACGTCCTTGGTGACCGAGGTCAGGATGTGGTCCTTGTACTTCGACAGGCCGGCCTGGTTGTACTGGTCGGAGTCGACGCCGATGGCCCACTTGCCGGCGGTGGAGGCGGCCTCGATGGCGCCCGAGCCCGCGAGACCGGCGGCGGCGTAGATCACGTCGGCGCCGCCGTCGAGCTGGCCCTTGGCGGTGGCCTTGCCGAGGTCGGGCTTGGCGAAGCCCGAGAAGTCCGGCGGCTGCGTCAGGTAGGCCGACAGCACCTTGGCGTTCGGGTTGGTGTCCTTGACGCCCTGCTCGAAGCCCGCCTGGAACTTCTTGATCAGCGGAACCTCGACGCCGCCGATGAAGCCGACGGTGTTGGACTTCGACGCCTTGGCGGCGGCGACGCCGGCCAGGTAGGAGCCCTGCTCCTCGTTGAAGACCAGGTTGGCGATGTTCTTCTCGGTCACCGAGGTGTCGTCGATGATGCCGAACGTGGTGTTCGGGAACTTCGCGGCGACCTTCTTGATGGCCGGGGCGTAGGAGAAGCCGACGCCGATGACCGGGTTGTTGCCCTTGCGCGCCAGCTCGGTGAGGCGCTGGACCTTGTCGGCCTCGCTCTCGCCCTCGGTGGGCTCCGCCTCGGCGGTCTTGACCTTGAGGTCCTTCTCGGCCTTCTCCAGGCCCGCGTAGGCGGCGTCGTTGAACGACTGGTCGCCGCGGCCGCCGACGTCGTAGGCGATGGCGGCGCCGGCGCTCTTCGTCTCGGAGGACGAGGAGGACGACGACGAGGTGTCCGAGGACTTCTTTCCGCCACAGGCGGTGGCCGAGAGGGCCAGCGCCGCGGACGCGATGCCCACGGTGGCGATCCTGGTGATCCGGCGCAAGGGGAGGCTCCTTCAAAACCTGACCGAAGCGCCACGACCGGCGCTGGTTTAGCGGCGATCGTAACGCGCGTAGATGTCAGTTAAAGGCCCGTTCATGAGTCGTTATCGGATCGTCGCGAACCGGACAGTGACCGATCAGTAACTCGACAGGTGCCCAACCCTTGTGTACCAAGGGCTGGACACCCCCACCGGCCGAGAACGGATTGGGGTAAGTACTTTGCCCCCGCTTTGCCGCGCGTGCGCTAACCGACCACGCCGGCACGGCAGCCGTCGAGCAGCGCGGCGGCGGTGAAGAACTCCACGCCGACGCCGATCGCGCTCTCGTCGACGTCGAAGTCGCCGCGGTGCAGGTCCCGCTTGGCGGTGTCGCCGGGCCTGCGGACGCCGAGGCGGGCCATGGCGCCGGGGACGTGCTCCAGGTACCAGGAGAAGTCCTCGCCGCCGAGGCTCTGCTCGGTGTCCTCGATCGAACCGGCGCCGCAGCGGGCCGCCATCGCCTCCCGGAGCAGTTCGGTGACGACCGGGTCGTTGACCACCGGGGGGACCCCGCGCACGTGGTTGATCTCGAACTTCGCCCCGTGCATCGTGGCGACCTCGTCGATCGCCGCGTGGATCATGTCGGGGGCCTCGTACCAGGCGTTCAGGTCCAGACAGCGGATGGTGCCGGAAAGCTCCGCCTGCATCGGGATGACGTTGCAGGCGTGCCCCGCCTCGATCCGGCCCCAGGTGACCGACATGCCCGAGCGGGCGTCCATGCGCCGGGTCAGCAGGGCGGGGACGTCGACGGCGAGGCGGGCGGCGGCCGTCACCAGGTCGGTGGTCAGGTGCGGGCGGGCGGTGTGACCGCCGGGGCCGGAGAGGCTGACCTCCAGCCGGTCACAGGCAGAGGTGATCGCTCCGGCCCGCAGCCCGATCCGGCCCGCGTCGACGCGCGGGTCGCAGTGGACCGCGATGATCCGCCCCACGCCGTCCAGCACCCCGGACTCGATGGCCTCGCTCGCGCCGCCCGGCAGCACCTCCTCGGCGGGCTGGAACAGCAGCCGCACCGGGCGGGGCAGCAGCCCCTGGCGGTCGAGCTCGGCGAGCACCAGGCCCGCGCCGAGGACGACGGCCGTGTGCACGTCGTGCCCGCAGGCGTGGGCACGGTCCGGGACGGTGGAGCGGTACGCGACGTGCGTCTTGGCGTCCGGAATAGGCAGGGCGTCGATGTCCGCGCGCAGGGCCAGCATCGGCCGCCCCCCGTCCCGGGTCCCGACGTCACAGATCAGCCCCGTGCCGGACTTCAGCACGCGTGGGCGCAGGCCGGCTTTTTCCAGCCGGGTCTTGATCGCCGCCGTGGTGCGGAACTCCTGGTGTCCTAGCTCGGGATGCATGTGCAAGTCCCGTCGGAAGGCGATCAGTTCGGCACGCAGGTGGTCCGGAAGCTTGCCGGGCAGCTCGGGCCGGTCGGGCGTGCCGGGCAGGGCGGTCTGGGACTCGCGGGACATCAACTGGTTCACCCGTTGAAGGGTAGGCGCACGGATGGGTCAACTGGCCGGAGATCACCAAAAGTTCATGCCGTTAGGGGAAAGAAACCCGGCCTCTGGACGCATGACCGTATGCTGCGGGGGGTACACTCGCGCGCTCATCCGGCCGCGGGGGCCGCCTGGGCCGGGAGTCTGCGCACATCACGTGCCGTTTCGATGACGCCCGCGAGGAAGCTGTGCGCCCTCGGCGAGGCGGCGGCGGTGAGCCAGGCGGGGTCGATATCGCATACGGCCACCGTCACGCCAGTCCCGGTCAGCGCGAACGGCAGCGTGTGGACGACGGTGGACGGGAAACTGACGATCGTGCGGCCGACCGGGCCGCGCCGGGCGATCAGCTCCAACGGCAGGTCCGGGCGCACGATCTCCAGCCCGGTCGCCCCGCTCAGCGCGCGCAGCTTCTCCGGGGACTCGCGGCGGTGCGCGAAGTAGCGGGTCACGCCGTGCTCCAGGGTCAGGGCGCGGACCGCGTCGAGGTAGCGGGCCGGGTCGACGACCCCGGTCTCCACCAGGGAGGTGCCGACCAGGTCGGTGCCCTTGGTCAGACGCGGCGGGCCGAAGCGGGAGCGGGTCCAGGCGAAGTCGTTGACGCGCAGCCGCATCCCGGGCAGCGGGGTGACCGGCATCGAGGTGAAGACCTCCGTGACGCGCCCGCCGCGCGGGGTCAGCCGGCGCCGCGCCGTCCCCGACACCGGGGCGTACGCGAGCTCGCGCGCCCGGGACAGGGTCCCGCCGCCGGTGCGGTGCCAGCGGCGCAGCCGCTCGCCGCGCCCGAGCTGCGCGATGAACTCCATGGTGGCGGTGCCGTCGTCCACGACGACCAGTTCGGCGGTGCGGGCCGGGACCAGCAGCAGCTGCACGAGCCGCGAGAAGGGGTCTCCGACGACGATCCGCCCGGCCCGGCGCACGGCCGGGGTGAGCGCGGTCAGGGCCCCCGCTGGGCTGCCGGAGCCGCCGCGGGCCTCCTGCCAGTGCACGGCGTGGCCCTCGTCGCGGGCGATTCCGGCGACCCGGCGCAGCTGCCCTCGGGACATCGGGTCGGTGGGCGGCAGGACGACGACGCGCAGCCACCCGGCGGCCGGCCGCGGCGGGCCGTCCTGCGGGCGGCGGGCACGGCCGGGGAGGGAACCGGGCTGACGGGGGACGGCGGACAGCAGGGGGGCGGGGGCCCCGGCGGGGGCCCCGGCCTCGGACCCGGCATGCGCGGGGGCGTGGGTGAGGGCGTGGGCCCATTCGAGCACGTTGAGCAGCTGGACCGGGCTCTCGACGAGGGCCAGCGTGGGGGCGGGAGAGTTCACCTGATTTCTCCCAGGAGGCCCCGGCCTTCAAGCCGGCGAGGAATGGGCCCTTGGGGCGGAGCCGCAAAGCGGTGGAGTTCGTTGCACATTTGCTCTGACCTGCGCTCTCTTCCGTTGTCAGTGACGGGCGTTAGGTTGTGGAGCATGACGGCGGCAGGATCGGGAGCTGATGGTGGCGGGCATGCCCGGTACGCCTTCCGCCTTCGTGTGTCGGTCCGGCACAGCTCGACAGGATGCTGACCGGGGCCCGCCGGTCGATGGGCTGACTGCGCGAGGGATCTTCGGTTCCGCAGCAGCAGATCATCCGGGACTTCGCCAAGTCCCGCGCCAAGGCCCTCAAAGACGTCAAGGCGAAGCTGCCCGTCAAACAGCGGGCCGGGATGCCCCGCATCAAGCGCAAGCGCGAGGCGCTGCCGTCGCTGAACCACACCACCCGCGGGTTCCGGGTGCGAGGCGGTCGCCTGCACCTGGCCGGCGGGATCGCCTTGTCGGTGGTGTGGTCGCGTGATCTTCCGTCCGCACCCGGTCCGGTGCGGATCTACCGAGACGGCCTCGGGCATTGGTACGCCTCGTTCGTCGTTGCCGCCGAGGCTTTCCCGCTGCCCGCCACGGGACGGATGATCGGCGTTGACTGGGGCATCAAGCAGACCGCGACCACCACCTCCGACGATCACGACCTCCCGCACGCCGGGCACGGCAAGGCATCCGCCGTGAAGCTGGCCCGCTACCCGCGGATGATGGCCCGCCGGAAGACGCCGAAGAACCGGCCCGACACCAACGGATACAGGAAGGCCCGCAAGGCTGCGGCGAAGGTGTCGAAGAAGTTCACCCGGCAGCGGCAGGACACCGGCCGCAAGTGGGCCAAAGCCGTCGTCAGGGACTTCGACCACCTCGCCGTGGAGGACTTCCGGCCGCGGTTCCTCGCGAAGACGACCATGGCCCGCAAAGCGGCCGACGCCGCGATCGGCCCCACCAAGACCGCTCTGGTCGAGATGGCCCGCGAGCACGGCCGGACCGTGCACCTGGTCCACCCCGCGCACACCACCATGGACTGCGCACAGTGCGGAGCGAGAGCCAAGCACGCACTCCCCCTCTCCGAGAGAACGTATACGTGCACCGCGTGCGGAACGGTGTCCCCCAGGGACAAGGACTCCGCCCGCGTGATGCTCGTCCGGGCCGGTCTCAACCCGGCTGGTGCTGAACTTGTAAGACCCGCCACCTGCTGGGTGCCAGGCAAAGTGAGCCAGGAATCCCCTCCCTTCACGGAGCGGAGGTTTCAACACGCACTCCGCTCTTGGAGGAGAGGTGGGGCCGGGTCAGACCGCTGCCGGGGCCTGGCCCTGGACGCGGCGGAGCTTCTTCATGGGGCCGAGCTCGGACGCGTAGACCTTCTTGACACCGTCGCCGAGGGCGGTCTCGATGGTGCGGATGTCGCGCACGAGGCGGGCGAGGCCGCCGGGTTCGACGGAGGCGGCCTGGTCGGAGCCCCACATGGCGCGGTCGAGGGTGATGTGCCGCTCGACGAAGGTGGCGCCGAGGGCGACGGCGGCGAGCGTGGTCTGCAGGCCGGTCTCGTGGCCGGAGTAGCCGATCGGAACGTTCGGGTACTCCTCCTGGAGGGTGTTGATGACGCGCAGGTTGAGCTCCTCCGCCCTGGCCGGGTACGTCGAAGTGGCGTGGCAGAGAAGGATGTTGTCGCTGCCGAGCACCTCGACGGCGTGCCGGATCTGCTTGGGGGTGGACATGCCCGTGGACAGGACGACGGTGCGGCCGGTGGCGCGCAGGGCGCGCAGGAGTTCGTCGTCGGTGAGGGAGGCGGAGGCCACCTTGTGGGCGGGCAGGTCGAACTTCTCCAGGAAGGCGACGGCCTCGGTGTCCCAGGGGGAGGCGAACCAGGCGATGCCGCGGCGGGCGCAGTGCTCGTCGATGGCCAGGTAGTCGGCCTCGCCGAACTCCACGCGGTGGCGGTAGTCGATGTAGGTCATCCGGCCCCAGGGGGTGTCGCGTTCGACGTCCCACTGGTCGCGCGGGGTGCAGATCTCCGGGGTGCGCTTCTGGAACTTGACGGCGTCGCAGCCCGCGTCGGCGGCGGCGTCGATGAGGGCGAAGGCGGTGCCGAGGTCGCCGTTGTGGTTGATGCCGATCTCGCCGACGACGTAGACCGGGTGGCCGGGGCCCGCGATGCGCGAACCAAAGGCGCGCTGACGGGTGTTGGGGGTGGCGACGGTCATGGCAGGGGGTGTCCTTCGATCGGTGGGGGCGGGGTCCGGTGCGTGGGGGGCGTCGAGGAGGGGCGCCAGGAGGCGGGCGCGGGCGAGGTCGTGCGGGTCGTCGACCTCCAGGACCCTCGCCGGGTCGGCCGGCACGGGCAGGGTCCGGCCGAAGAAGCGGTGCCGGGCGGTGCGGAAGCCGGCCGCGTCCATGGCGTAGGCGGCGCCGGTCTCCAGCAGTTCGGCGGGGCGGTCCTGTCGGCGGGGCCGGTACGCCGCCTCGTGGTTGACCCCGGCTCCGAGGCCGTCGGGTCCCGTACGCCACAGGAAGCCGTGGAAGGGGGCGGCGGTCAGGGCGGTGTCGGCGGCGCCCGAGGCCACGGCCGCGGCCACCGACTCGACGTCCGAAGGGGTCAGGAAGGGGCTGGTGCACTGGACCAGCAGGAGCACGTCCACGGTGAGGGAGTGCAGTTCCTCGAAGGAGTCCAGGGCGTGCAGCAGGGCCGCCTCGCTGCTCGCGGTGTCCCCGGAGAGGGCCGCGGGCCGGGTGACCACCGCGGCTCCCGCGGCGCGGGCGGCCGCCGCGACGGCCGGGGAGTCGGTGGAGACCACCACGTCCGTGACGGTGGGCGCGGCCCGGCAGGCCCGCACGGCGCGGGCGACGAGCGGGATCCCGCCGACGGGTGCGGTGTTCTTGCCGGGCACCCCCTTGGACCCGCCGCGGGCCGGGATCACCGCGAGGACCCTCACAGCTCGCCCAGCCGTCGGATCACCGGGGCCACCCGCTGGACGCCGTGCCGGTAGGCGCCCCGGGCGGCCTCGCGCAGGTGGGCCCGGAGCCAGCGGCGCGCCCCGGAGGACTCCCCCGCCGCGCGGGCGCCCGCCCCGGCGAGCGGGGTCCCGTCGGGGGCGAGCCGGTGGCGGGCCAGGATCCCGGGGAGGTAGCCGGAGGCGGTGGCGAGCGTGTAGTACGGGGCCACGGGCGGCAGCCGGTCCGCGGCGAGCAGCTCCGCGACCCGGGCCCGCGCGGCGGCGTAGGGGTCGGCGACGGGGTCGGCGACGGGCGGGCCGGAGGCGGCACCCGGAGGGGTGGCGGCGGAATCCGGCGGGCCCGCGGGGACCGGCGGCCCGGAGGCGACCGGCGGCCCGGAGGCGACCGGCGCAACCGAAACACCCGGCGCGACCGGCGCGACCCCGTGGGCGGCGAGCCAGCCCGGGGCGCCGGCCGGCAGCAGGCCCCCGTCGAGCTGGTCCCACGACGCCAGGCAGCCGGAGCCCAGGAAGTGGTGGTTGCCGAGCGCCTCGCGGATGCCGAGGTCGGTCAGGACGGCGGTCGGGATGCCCCGGTGCAGGGACTCCAGGGCGGCGGTGGAGGACACGGTGACCAGCAGGTCGGTGCCGTCCAGCACCTCGCCCATGTTCCCGTACGCCAGACGGCAGTTGGGCGGCAGCCCGCCCGGAAGGCGCTCGGCCAGGCGCTGGTAGGGGTGTTCCTCCAGGTGCGTGGTGTGCTCCCCCGGCCGGCTGCGCAGTTTGACGAGCACCTCCCGCCCCGGGTGCAGCCGGGCGTGCCGGGCGGCGCGCTCCAGGAGGTAGGCGCGGTCGGCGCGGCCCTCCGGGACGGAGGGCTGCACCGCGAAGACGACCCGGTGGGCGCGGTCGCCCGCGCTCTCGTACGCCGCACCCTCCAGGAAGGGCAGGGCGGTCTCGACGACGGCCGCCGGATCGGCGCCCACGCCCTCGTACACGGCACGGAAGCGGGCAGCGTCGTGGCGGGAGTTGGCGAGGACCAGGTCGGCGCCGTGCCGCAGCAGGAGCCCGTCGGCGAGCTTCTCGTAGACGACGCCGACGTAGCCGGTGACGAGGACGGGGCGGGCGGCCGGGTCGGGCCACAGGGCGCGCACCCCGTGCAGGACGGCCTGGACTGCGCCGCCGACGAGGGCGAGGACGACCACGTCGTAGGGCCGGCGGCCGAGTTCGGCGAGGAACTCGGCGCAGGTCACCTCCACCGGACCGCCGCCCGTCTCCCCGACGCCCGCCTCGCCGAGCTGGCGCGCGGTGGGGGTGGCCCGGCCGCGTAGTACGTACCCGGTGGGTGCGGGGGCGCCGGGGGCGAGGCGGCGGGCGGTGAGGGCGCCCCATTTCCAGCGCGTGTCGGAATCCGCGAGTACGGCGACGCGTTGACCGGACCGGCTGCTGCTGAGTGGCACTGGCACCCGGCAGAAGCTATTCCGCATTTCCGGTGATCGGCCCAACGAGCGCACAACGGCGGGTTAACAACCCGTCGACGAAATGCGAAAGCGCCCTGGTTAACGCGCCCGCCCCGCGTCGTTCACATGGAATCCGCATCCGGGCCATGGTGAATGCCGGGCCGCATCCTAATGTCTCGCGGGTGCCCAAGCTCTCTGTTGTCGTGCCGTTCTACAACGTGCAGACGTACGCACCGGACGTCCTGAAGGGACTCGCACTCAACGCGCGTGAGGATTTCGAGTTCCTGCTGGTCGACGACCGCTCCACGGACGGGACGCCCGAGCTCCTGGAGCGCGCGGCGGCGGGCGGCCTGCCCGGGGCGGTGCACCTCAGACGGGACCGCAACGGCGGGCTGGCGGCGGCCCGCAACACCGGACTGGACGCGGCGCGCGGCGAGTACATCGCCTTCCTGGACGGCGACGACTGGCCGGCGCCGGGCCACCTGGCCCGTACGCTGGCCGCCATCGAGGCCCTGGACTGCGATTTCGTCCGTACCGACCATGTGCAGGTGACGGGCCGGGCGCGGATCGTGCAGCGGGTGCCGTACGGGCCGCAGGGGGTGGTGGGCGATCCGCGCGCGGGGATCCTGCCGACCGGGCGGGCCACGGCGGTGGACTACCCGTACGCCTGGGCGGGGATGTACCACCGGCGGCTGCTGGACCAGGGCCTGCTGCACTTCACGGACGGGCTGCGGACGGCGGAGGACCGGCCGTGGATCTGGCGGCTGCACCGTACGGCGCGGTCCTTCGCGGCGATCGGCGAGGCCGGGATCTTCTACCGGCGCGGCATTTCCACCTCGCTCACCCAGATCGGGGACGAGCGTCAGCTCGATTTCATTCGAGCATTTGATCAAGTACTCGCGGACACCGCCACGGACCGGGAATCCGAACTCCTGCTCCCCAAGGCCGTCCGAACGTATTGCGCGATTATCGCGCACCATATCGGCACCATCGAAAGGTTCGAACCGGCCGTGGCGAAAAGACTCCGTGTGATGAGCGCGGAGGCGCTCGGGCGCATGCCGCGGCCCCTGTTGGAACGGGCGCTCGGCTCGATGGACGCCGACCGCTCCGCGCTGCTGCGCAGACTGCGGCGCCGCACGCCGGCCCCCGCGGTTCCCGGGGCCGCCGCGTGAACGGCGACCACCGCGTGGACGGCGACCGCTGCGTGGACGGCGACCACCGCGTGGACGGCGACCGCGTCACCCAGGTCTTCCTCGCCTCCACCCTCTACGGGACGGCCACCCTCGCCGCCGCCCTCGACGCGGGCACCTTCCCGGCGGCCGCCCGCCGGATCCTGCTGACCAGCAACCACTCCCTCACCCCCGAGGTCACCCCCGGCATCGACGCCATGCCGGGCTTCGAGACGCTGCGGACCCGCTTCGACGAGGTGCGCGACTGGAACGCCGTCCTCGCCCCGCAGCACCCGAGCACCTGGGCCCCGCGCCCGGACGACGTCCCGCTGTGGGAGCGGCAGCTGCGCGCCCTGTGGGGGCTCGGCGGGGACCGGGTCGAGCTGGTGGTGGAGTCCCTCCAGGTGCCGCCCGCGCAGAGCCTGTGCCGGCTGTTCCCGGGCGCGGCGATCGACGTGTACGCCGACGGGCTGATGTCCTACGGCCCCACCCGCTTCCGCCTCGACCCGCAGATCGGCATGCGGGTCCGGCGCGTGCTCCACCTGGACCTGGTCCCCGGCCTGGAGCCGCTGCTGCTGACGGAGTTCGGGGTGCCCTCGGAGACGGTCCCGGCGCCCGCCTTCCTCAAGGTCCTGGCGGAGCTGGCCGGGCTGCCCGACGACAGCGGCTACGAGCCCGGCGAGCCCTGCGCCCTCCTCCTGGGCCAGTACCTCTCCGCCCTGGACCTGATGTCCCCGGCGCAGGAGGAGGAGCTGCACGTCGCGATGGTGCGCGGGGCCTGGGAGCGGGGCCACCGGGAACTGGTCTTCAAACCGCACCCCTCCGCCCCGGCGGCCTACTCCCGGCGGGCGGAGGCGGAGGCCGAACGCCTCGGGGCGCGGCTGACGGTGCTGGACGCGCCCGTGCTGGCGGAGACCCTGTACGAGCGGCTGCGCCCCGCGCTGGTGGCGGGCTGCTTCTCGACGGGGCTGCTCACGGCGCGGGCCCTGTACGGGATCCCGGTCGCGCGCACCGGGACCGGTGCGCTGCTGGCCCGCCTGGCCCCGTACCAGAACAGCAACCGGATCCCCCTGACGCTGGTGGACGCGCTGGTCCCGGACCTTGCGGCGGCGCCGGGCGACGGGCCGGGCACCCCGGAGGACCTGCCCGGTCTGGTCACCGCCGTCGGCTTCGCCATGCAGCCCCGGATCCTCGCCGACCGGCGGGAGCGGGCCGAGGCCCATCTGGCCCGGCACCTGAGCGAGGGGACCCGGCACTACTTCAACCGCCGCCGGCTCACCACGCTGGGCCTGCCGGGCGGGATCCCCGCGCAGCTGTCCTTCCTGCCCCGCAGCCCCGCCGTGCGCCGGGTCGTGCACCGGCTGCGGCGGGGTCTGCGCCGGGTCAGCTGACGGCGAGCTTCGCGGCGAAGCCCAGGAAGATCACGCCGGCCGCCGAGGTGGCCCCGGCCGCGAGCCGCTTGCGGCGGCGGAAGGCGGCGGAGAGGCGGGTGCCGGTGAATATCAGGGTGGACAGGTACAGGAAGCTGACCAGCTGGGAGACGGTCCCCAGCAGCAGGAAGGACAGCGCGGGGTAGGGGTACTCCGGGTCCACGAACTGCACGAAGAAGGACAGCAGGAAGAGGATCGCCTTCGGGTTGAGCAGGCTCACCACCAGCGCCCGCCTGAACGGCCGCTCGGCGGCACCGGCGGTCTCCTCCCCGGCCGGGGCCTCCTCGTCGCGCGAGCGGCGGCCGCGCCACATGGCCAGGGCGCCGCGCAGCATGCCCACGGCCAGCCACCCGAGGTACCCGGCGCCGAGCACCTTGACGGCGGTGAACAGCACCGGGCTGGTCTGGAGCAGCGCGCCCGCGCCGACCGCGGCCAGCACCATCAGCACGGTGTCGCCGGTGAACACCCCGGAGGCGGCCTTGTAGCCCTCCTTCACCCCGCGCCGCGAGGCGACGGAGAGCACGTAGAGGGAGTTCGGCCCCGGCAGCAGCACGATCAGCACGACGGCGGCGAGATACGTAGGAAGATCTGTCACACCCAGCATGTGCAGGAGTGTCCCATGGGTACGCGCCTGTCACGCCAGTGAATTCCGTCCCATTCCTCAGCTCGGCTCGTACGCCCCCCAGACCTCCCGCAGCACCCCGCACACCTCCCCCACCGTGGCCCGCGCCCGCAGCGCCTCCTTCATCGGGGGGAGCACGTTCTCCCCGGTCCCGGCCGCCGCCCGCCGCAGCGCGGCCAACGCCCGGTCCACCGCAGCTCCGTCGCGCCCGGCCCGCAGCCGCGCGAGCGCCGCGCACTGGCGGGCCTCGATCGCCGGGTCCACCCGCAGCGGCTCGTAGGGCTCCTCCCGGTCGAGGGCGAACCGGTTGACCCCGACGACCACCCGGTCCCCGGCCTCCTGCTCCCGCACGATCCGGTACGCGTTGGCCTCGATCTCCCCCTTCTGGAAGCCGGCCTCGATCGCCGCGACCGCCCCGCCCAGCTCCTCGACCCTGCGCATCAGGGCGAGCGCGGCCGCCTCCACCTCGTCCGTCATCCGCTCGACCGCGTACGAACCGGCGAAGGGGTCGGCGGTGTGCGGGACGTCGGTCTCGTACGCGAGCACCTGCTGGGTGCGCAGCGCGAGGCGGGCCGACTTCTCCGTGGGCAGGGCGATGGCCTCGTCGAAGGAGTTGGTGTGCAGCGACTGCGTGCCCCCCAGTACGGCGGCCAGCGCCTGCACGGCCACCCGTACGAGGTTCAGCTCCGGCTGCTGCGCCGTCAGCTGGACCCCGGCGGTCTGGGTGTGGAAGCGCAGCATCAGCGACTTGGGATCGCGCGCCCCGAACTCCTCGCGCATCAGCCGGGCCCAGATCCGCCGGGCCGCCCGGAACTTCGCGACCTCCTCCAGCAGGGTGGTGCGGGCGACGAAGAAGAACGACAGCCGGGGCGCGAACGCGTCGACCTCCATGCCGGCCGCCAGCGCGGCGCGGACGTACGCGACGGCGTCGGCGAGGGTGAAGGCGATCTCCTGTACGGGCGAGGCCCCGGCCTCGGCCATGTGGTAGCCGGAGACGGAGATGGTGTTCCACTTCGGGATCTCGGCGCGGCAGTAGCGGAAGGTGTCGGCGGTCAGCCGCAGGGAGGGGCCGGGCGGGAAGATGTACGTCCCGCGCGCGATGTACTCCTTCAGGATGTCGTTCTGTACGGTGCCCGTCAGCAGTGCGGGATCGATGCCCCGCTCCTCGGCGACGAGCTGGTACATGAGCAGCAGCAGGGCGGCCGGGGCGTTGATGGTCATCGAGGTGGAGACCCGGTCGAGGGGGATCCCCTCGAAGAGCGTGCGCATGTCCTCGACCGAGTCGACGGCCACCCCGACCTTGCCGACCTCCCCGCGGGCGAGCGGGGCGTCGGAGTCGTGCCCCATCTGGGTGGGCAGGTCGAAGGCCACGGACAGCCCGGTCCCGCCGCCCTCGATGAGCTGCCGGTAGCGGGCGTTGGACTCGGCGGCCGTGCCGAACCCGGCGTACTGGCGCATCGTCCAGGGGCGCCCGGTGTACATGGTGGGGTGGATCCCCCGGGTGTACGGGTACGCCCCGGGCTCCCCCAGGCTCACCGCCGGGTCCCAGCCCGTCAGGTCCTCGGGCCCGTAGACCGGTTCGATCGGTACGCCGCTCTCGCTGCGTGGTGCGGGACGGACCATGACGCGATTCCTCCGTGTCCGTGCTGCCGGCCGGCCGGGGGCTGGTACAACCGTGCCCGCGGCGGCCGCTGGTCACAATGGGGCAACAACGGGTGAACGTCCGCAACTGTCCACGCCCACGAAGCATCACCTAGATACACGACGTCGAAAACGGGGGACCGCGATGCACCACCGGAGAGTCATGATCCGTACGCTCGGCCTGGCCGCGGCCGTCGCGCTGGCAGCGACCGGCTGCGGCCCCCAGAAGTCCGACGCCGGGCCGGCGTCGCCGTCCTCGCCGGTGGCGGGGAGTTCACCCGCGGTCTCCCCCTCCACGCCGGACGACGGCAAGGCGGGTGCGTCCTCGCCCGCGGCGTCGCCGTCGCAGTCGCAGTCGCCCTCCCCGTCGGCCTCCGCGCCGTCCTCCTCCCCCGGCGTGAAGCCGATCATGGCGAACGGGGACGAGAGCGAGCAGATCCGCGACCTCCAGGCCCGGCTGCGCCAGCTCAAGCTGGTCTCGACGGCCCCCACCGGGTTCTACGGCTCCAAGACGACCGCCGCGGTCAAGACCTTCCAGTCCCAGCACGGGCTCGCCGCCACCGGTTCGGTGGACGAGGCCACCTGGCAGAAGGTCCAGGGCCTCACCAAGAAGCCGACGGAGGACGAGCTGCGCCCGCCGACCACCAACGAGGTCGACGCCCCGGACGCGCGCTGCATGCACGGCCGGGTCATGTGCATCAGCAAGGAGAGCCGGACCCTCGCCTGGATGATCGACGGCAAGGTGGTCTCCACCATGGACGTGCGCTTCGGTTCGGAGAACACCCCGACCCGCGAGGGCGAGTTCCAGGTGGGGTGGAAGGCCAAGGAGTGGACGTCGACGATCTACCACACGTCGATGCCGTACTCGATGTTCTTCAGCGAGGGCCAGGCGGTGCACTACTCGTCGGACTTCGCGGCCCGCGGCTACGCCGGTGCCTCGCACGGCTGCGTGAACGTCCGGGACAAGGCCAAGCTGTCGGCGCTGTTCGACCAGGTGAAGGTGGGCGACAAGGTCGTCGTCTACTGGTGAACCCGGTAGCGGATTGAGGGCGCGGGCAGGGCCGGGGGAACGTGCCCCGCCCGCGCCGGTTGCGCAGAGCCCAGGGGTACGGGGGGAACCCCGGCTCATGCGCGGCCGATGACCAGTCGGCTCAATATGTACTGCGCCGGGGGTGCGAAAAGTGTTACTGCCCTGTGTGCGGGGCGGTGCCCCAACGTTTCGGCAGCCGGAGCGGCCCCCCGTTCCGGGCCGGAAACTACGGCGATTTTCGGCCAAGCGGTAGCACGAGGCCGCGGCCGAACGGGTGGGGAACCGACGGGTCCGCCGGGATCAGCGGGTGCGGGTCAGCCGGTACGGGTCAGCAGGCGCGGATCAGCGGGTGCTGATCAGCGGGTCCGGAAGCCCAGCGCGCCGCCGGCTTTCGGGGTCTGCGTCGGGAGCAGGGCGCTGCCCGGGTCGACGGCGCCGCTCTGCGGCAGGCCGTCGCGGGCCCCGTCCAGCAGGGCCTCGCAGAAGCGCGCGATCTTCGCCGGGGCGCCGGCGAGCCTGGAGAGGCGCTCGCGGCGGTCGTCGTCCATCCGGCCCGAGCGGTAGGCCTGGCACAGGTCGGCCGGCTTGACCTGGGTGTCCGGCTCTCGGTCCTTGCCGAGGGTCTGCCGGTCGGTGACCTTGTCGCGACCGCCGTCCGTACCGGTCCCCGGGCCGGATCCCGCACCCGTGCCCGCGGTGCCGGGCGGCAGCGACAGACTGCCCGAGGGGGCGCCGGGGATCGTACGGGTCTCCGTACCGGGCATCCGGGAGGCGCCCGGGCCGGCGGACGGCACGCCCTCGCCGCTGCGCAGCGGGGTGGGGCGCGGCTGGGGGACGAGGTGGGGGCCGGTGGTGTCCGCGGCGGGCGCCGGATCGGGATCGGCGCTGATGGAGACGGCGGGTGCGGGGCCCGCGGTGTGATGCGTCACACGGTCCAGCAGGCCGCCGGCCGCGGCGGCGGCGATCCCGCCGACGGCGACGCCGGCCAGCGCGGCGGCCAGCCCGAAGCGCACGGGGGCTCCGCCGCGCCGCTGCGCGGGGATCCGTACGCGGGGTACCGGGGCCAGGTCGACCAGCGGTTCGCAGTCGTCCGCCGCGCCCCGCGCGCCGGGCCGGACGGCCTCGGGCGCCGCTGCGCGCGCGGCCAGGAAGGCGGCCACGGCGGCGGCCTCGCCGGGCAGCTCGCCCGCACCGGGGCGGGAGGGGGTCAGGGCGTCGAGGGCGGCGCGCAGCCGGGCGGCCTCGGCCCTGGCGCGCGGGTCGGCGCCGGAGGCGACGGGGCCGGTCCCCGGGCACAGCAGCTCGTCCGCCGCGGCCTTGTCCAGCCACGCGTTGTGCTCGTCGGCCATCACATGTCCTTCTGCGTCCGCCAACGTGAATGCGTCACACCGGTTGGTTCCGCCAGGCCCGCACTCCGCGCGCGCTGCGCGGGCACGGCGTCGAGGTCGCCCTCCCGGGCCTGGTCACCGGCATTATGGCCGACCCGCCGGACGGGATCCGCGCCGCGTTCCGCTTCCCCGTCCACGGGGCCCGCGGACCCGAACTCGGCGGTCAGCAGTTCGGCGAGCTTCTTGAGCCCCCGGTGCGCGGCCGTACGGACGGCGCCGGGCCGCTTGCCGAGGGTCTCGGCCGCGCTCTTCGCGTCCAGGCCGACGACCACGCGCAGGACGACGGCCTCCGCCTGGTCCTGCGGGAGCTGCGCGATCAGGGCCATGGTGCGGCCGGTGGACAGGGCCTCCATCGCCTCGCCGGCCGTGTCGCAGTCGGCGGCGCGTCCGCTGAGCTCGGTCTCGTCGCCGCCGATGGCGGGGCGCCGGCCGCGCATGCGGATGTGGTCGAGGGCCCGGTTGCGGGCGATGCGGGCGGCCCAGCCGCGGAAGCGGTCGGCGTCACCGGTGAAGGAGTCGAGGTCGCGGGCGATCTGCAGCCAGGCCTCGGAGGTCACGTCCTCGGCGTCGCCGTCACCGACGAGCGTGCGCACGTATCCGAGCAGGCGTGGGTGCACGGCGCGGTACACAGTCCGGAACGCGCTTTCGTCGCCGTCCTGTGCCGCGAGCACCGCGGCGGTCAGCTCCGCGTCGTCCCCCAGCAAAGTCCCCAACCCGTTCGACGTCCTGTACGTGTGGCGCAAATCCGCACGTTACGGCTTTCACGCACCTCTCGTCCACGAGTTGTACAACCAGCAACCAACCCTGCGCGGAGCGGGGTGTGACACAAAACGCACTCCGGGCGCTGACAGGGGTACGGGCTTGTCGCACGAGTCCGTGACGGATGGCGACCGGGGCCTCTCCTGTGGGGGGTGGCGGCCTCGGTCGCCCTCCCCTGCCTCCGGCCTGTTCACACCCCTGCCGGTGTCATCCTTTCGGCTCACTTACGGGTGAAATCCCCCTATCGGCGGGACACTCCCCCTCAGAGATCGCTAGCGTGGCGGCACACCCACGCCACGCCCCGAGGAGAACTCCGCTGTCCAGCCACCTTCCGGCACAGGTCCGCGGCCCGGTCTCCGCCCCCGGCACCGGGCTGACGCACTTCAACTCGCTGCCCCCCGGCACCGCCCGGACGGCCCTGACCCACTGCTGCGGCAGCCCGCGGTGGGCGCAGCGGGTGGCCGCCCACCGCCCGTACCCGGACACCGCGTCGCTGCTGGCGGCGGCCGACGAGGCCTCGTACGACATGTCCCAGGGCGACCTGACGGAGGCACTGGCGCGGGAGTCCTCGGCCGAGCTGGGCCACGGGGCCCCGTACGCGGCGCTCCTCGCGCTCGACGCGGCGCGGGCGCAGTACGAGCGGACCTTCGGCCACGCCTTCGTGATCTGCCTGGACGGGCACCCGCCGGAGGAGCGGGTGGACCAGCTGCTGGCCGCGATCCGCCGCAGGCTCGCCCACGAGGTGGACGAGGAACGCTCCATCGCGGCGGACGAGCTGCGGATGGTCGCCCAGTCCCGGCTGACCCGGCTGCTGGCCCGGCTGGCGGGCCCTGCCGGGCAGGACCCCGACGATGGGCTGTCCGAGGCTGATTTCGGGCTATTCGCCCCTGTGGGATAGCCCGTCCGTGCCTGTTTGATCACACCGATGGACCCGGCGCAAGGGAACCGACAAAGCGTCGCTACGATGTCCGGGGCCGGTGGACCGTACCCGGCCGGGCCCGACCGACAAAGAAGCCGGCTGGCCCCCGCCCCGCTTCCGGAGGGTTTTCCGTGCCGGCTGGAACGTTGTACCGCGGCCGGGAAGGAATGTGGTCCTGGGTGGCTCATCGAGTCACCGGCGTCCTCATTTTCTTCTTCCTGTTCGTACACGTCCTCGACACCGCTCTCGTCCGCGTCTCCCCTGAGGCGTACGACGATGTCGTGGCTACCTACAAGACTCCGATCGTCGCAGTGCTGGAGTACGGCCTCGTCGCCGCAATCCTGTTCCACGCGCTCAACGGTCTCCGTGTCATCGCTGTGGACTTCTGGTCCAAGGGACCGCGCTACCAGAAGCAGATGCTCTGGTCCGTCGTCACCGTCTGGATCATCCTGATGATCGGGGCCATCTACCCCGTCCTCGGCCACGCCTACCGCGTTCTGTTCGGGGAGTGACACGCATGTCTTCTGACACTTCTTCCGCCCGGGCGATCGGTGACGTCGAGGGCGTCTCCCTCTACGACGTCGAGAACCCGGCGCCGTACATCGAGGCCCCGCGCAAGCGGACCGGCAAGACGCCCCGTTCGACCCGCGGCAACTTCGAGATGGCCGCGTGGCTCTTCATGCGCCTCTCGGGCATCGTCCTGGTCGTCCTGGTCATCGGCCACCTGCTCATCCAGCTGGTGCTGGACGGCGGCGTCTCCAAGGTCGGCTTCGCCTTCGTCGCCGGCCGCTGGGCATCCCCGTTCTGGCAGGTCTGGGACCTGCTGATGCTGTGGCTGGCCATGCTGCACGGCGCCAACGGTCTGCGTACCGTCATCAACGACTACGCGGAGCGCGCCAACACGCGGCTGTGGCTGAAGGGCCTGCTCTACACCGCCACGGTGTTCACCATCCTTCTGGGCACGCTGGTGATCTTCACCTTCGACCCGAACATCCGCTAGGCAACGGGGCTGAGGCGAATCCCATGAAGATCCACAAGTACGACACCGTCATCGTCGGCGCCGGTGGCGCGGGCATGCGCGCCGCCATCGAGGCGACGAAGCGCAGCCGCACCGCCGTGCTGACGAAGCTGTACCCCACCCGCTCCCACACGGGCGCCGCGCAGGGCGGCATGGCCGCCGCGCTGGCCAACGTGGAGGACGACAACTGGGAGTGGCACACCTTCGACACGGTCAAGGGCGGTGACTACCTGGTCGACCAGGACGCCGCCGAGATCCTGGCGAAGGAGGCCATCGACGCGGTCCTCGACCTCGAGAAGATGGGCCTGCCGTTCAACCGCACCCCGGACGGCACCATCGACCAGCGCCGCTTCGGCGGCCACTCCCGCAACCACGGTGAGGCGCCGGTCCGCCGGTCCTGCTACGCCGCGGACCGCACGGGCCACATGATCCTCCAGACGCTGTACCAGAACTGCGTCAAGGAGGGCGTGGAGTTCTTCAACGAGTTCTACGTCCTGGACCAGCTGCTGGTCGAGGTCGACGGCGTGCAGAAGTCCGCCGGTGTGGTCGCCTACGAGCTGGCCACCGGCGAGATCCACATCTTCCAGGCGAAGGCCGTCATCTACGCCTCCGGCGGCACCGGCAAGTTCTTCAAGGTGACCTCCAACGCGCACACCCTCACGGGTGACGGCCAGGCGGCCTGCTACCGCCGCGGCCTGCCGCTGGAGGACATGGAGTTCTTCCAGTTCCACCCGACGGGCATCTGGCGCATGGGCATCCTGCTGACGGAGGGCGCCCGCGGTGAGGGCGGCATCCTCCGCAACAAGGACGGCGAGCGCTTCATGGAGAAGTACGCGCCGGTCATGAAGGACCTCGCGTCCCGTGACGTCGTCTCGCGCTCCATCTACACGGAGATCCGCGAGGGCCGCGGCTGCGGTCCCGCCGGCGACCACGTGTACCTGGACCTGACGCACCTCCCGCCGGAGCAGCTGGACGCGAAGCTCCCGGACATCACGGAGTTCGCGCGCACCTACCTGGGCATCGAGCCGTACACGGACCCGATCCCGATCCAGCCCACCGCGCACTACGCCATGGGCGGCATCCCGACCAACGTCGAGGGTGAGGTCCTGGCGGACAACACCACCGTCGTCCCCGGCCTGTACGCGGCCGGCGAGGTCGCGTGCGTGTCGGTGCACGGCGCCAACCGCCTGGGCACCAACTCGCTGCTGGACATCAACGTCTTCGGCAAGCGGTCCGGCATCGCGGCGGCGAAGTACTCGGCCGAGAACGACTACGTCGAGCTGCCGGAGAACCCGGCGCAGCAGGTCGCCGACCTGGTCGAGCACCTGCGCAACTCCACGGGCAAGGAGCGGGTCGCCGACCTGCGCCTGGAGCTCCAGGAGACGATGGACGCGTGCGTGATGGTGTTCCGTACGGAGCAGACCATCAAGACCGCGGTCGAGAAGATCGCGGAGCTGCGCGAGCGCTACAAGAACGTGTCCGTCCAGGACAAGGGCAAGCGCTTCAACACGGACCTGCTGGAGGCCATCGAGCTGGGCAACCTGCTCGACCTGGCCGAGGTCATGGCCGTGTCCGCCCTGGCGCGCAAGGAGTCCCGCGGCGGTCACTACCGCGAGGACTACCCGAACCGCGACGACGTCAACTTCATGCGCCACACCATGGCGTACCGCGAGGTCGGCGCCGACGGCAAGGACTCCGTCCGTCTTGACTACAAGCCCGTCGTCGTCACCCGCTACCAGCCGATGGAGCGTAAGTACTGATGGCCACCCCCACCCTGGACAAGATGGAGGCGGCGGCCGCCGCCTCGCCGTTCATCACGGTCACGTTCCGGATCCGCCGGTTCAACCCGGAGGTCTCGGACGAGTCGACCTGGCAGGACTTCCAGGTCGAGATCGACCCGAAGGAGCGCGTGCTCGACGGTCTCCACAAGATCAAGTGGGACCTCGACGGCACGCTGACCTTCCGCCGCTCCTGCGCGCACGGCATCTGCGGCTCCGACGCGATGCGGATCAACGGCAAGAACAGGCTCGCCTGCAAGACGCTGATCAAGGACATCAACCCGGAGAAGCCGATCACCGTCGAGGCCATCAAGGGCCTCACGGTGATGAAGGACCTCGTGGTCGACATGGAGCCCTTCTTCCAGGCGTACCGCGACGTCATGCCGTTCCTGGTCACCAAGGGCAACGAGCCGACGCGTGAGCGCCTGCAGTCCGCCGAGGACCGCGAGCGCTTCGACGACACCACCAAGTGCATCCTGTGCGCCGCGTGCACGTCCTCGTGCCCGGTGTTCTGGAACGACGGCCAGTACTTCGGCCCGGCGGCGATCGTCAACGCCCACCGCTTCATCTTCGACTCGCGCGACGAGGCCGGCGAGCAGCGGCTGGAGATCCTGAACGACAAGGACGGCGTGTGGCGCTGCCGCACGACCTTCAACTGCACCGACGCGTGCCCGCGTGGCATCGAGGTCACGAAGGCCATCCAGGAAGTCAAGCGCGCACTCATCACGCGCCGCTTCTGACCTTCCCGGTCGCAGCCCGACGTACGAGGCCCCGCTCCCCGGCACATGTGCCGGGGAGCGGGGCCTCGTCGCGTCCGCTCACTCCCTGGGGTGAAGGGGCGGGCAGAAGAACCTTTCATCGGACGAGCACCCCCACGGACGGCGGTATGGCCACCGCCGTCGCTTGAACCGGAGCGCCGTCCGCACCCACACTGAGAGAAGGAGGTGCTTTCCATGTCCGCTCTCGCCCACGAGGAGCCGTGCGACCCAGGTCTGGACGCCACCCGTGTCCCCCTCGTCGCCGAGGTCGTCTCCCCCGGTAAGGAGGCACACCGCCGCGACCACATCCGCAAGCACCGCTGGTACGCCCGGGCCGGGATCCCCGTCTACGTCGTCATCGACGACTTCGACGACCAGGGCACGGTGACCGTGTTCAGCGGACCGGACCCGGAGAGGGCCGTGTACGCCACGAAGACCACCGTCCCGTACGGGACCCCTGTCGTCGTCCCCGACGGGCCGGCCAAGGGACTGGAGATCACCGAGACCCTGACGCGCCCCTAGTCACGGACCCAGGGGCCGCTCAGGGGCGGTTCAGGGAGGGGCCCGATGGTCCGGCGATCTTCTCCCGTACAGAGTTGCGGACATGACGAACCCCGCGGACTCCCGCTCCCTCAAGGCCCGTTGGACCGGACTCGCCGCCGCCGGTGCGGCTCTCGTGGCGGTCTGCGCCACCGCTCTGCCGGCCTCCGCCGCCACCACCGGAACGCAGCCGTCCCCGGTGAGCTCCACCCTGTACGGACCGGCGCCGGTCGATCGTCAGGCCCTGGCGGGGCTGATGGCGCCGGACGACGTGGCGAACGGGACCATGGTCCGGATCACCGGGCCGGGCGTGCACCTGACCGAGACGACCGGGCAGCTCTCGCGGGACCCGGCCGCGAACTTCCGCATCGGCAGCATCACGAAGCTGTTCACCTCCACGGTGGTCCTCCAGCTCGTGGGCGAAGGCCGGTTCGCGATGGACACCCCGGTCCAGGAGATCCTCCCCGGAACCCTCCCCGCCGGGTGGGCGCCGATCACCGTGCGCCAGCTGCTGAGCCACACCAGCGGCCTCGGAAAGCCGTGCGTGGCCCCCGCGAACCCCGGCTCGCCCACCCCGGCCGCCGTGGTCGCGGCCCTCACCGACCCGAAGTGCCCCGCCGCCCAGTCCCCCGTCACCGTCCAGCAGTACAACGGCCTGAACTACTTCCTGCTCGGCCTGGTCGTCGAGAAGACCACAGGCCACCCGTACGCCGAAGAGGTGCACCGCCGCATCGCCCGACCGCTCGGGCTGCGCCACACCTACCTTCCCCGGGCCGGCGACACCTCGATCCCCGCGCCCTCGCTGGCCGCGCCCGTCGCCGACGACCCCTGGGCCTGGGCCGAGGGCGGCATGATCTCGAACGCCCCGGACCTGGAGCGCTTCCTGCGGGCCCTGCTGGGTGGCCGGCTGCTGGCCCCCGCACAGCAGGCGGAGTTGTTCCGGATGCCGGCCCTCTCGGCGACCGCGGACGTTCCGTTCAGCATGGGCGGCCTGGCGCGGGGCGAACTGGATGACGGCACGCCCGTCTGGGGCAAGACCGGCTCCAAGGTCCCCAACGTCAACGGCCTGTTCGGCACCCAGGACGGCAAGCGCGTCCTGGTCTACTCGTACACGGCGGTCGGCGACGACGCGGGCAAGCAGCGCAAGCGGGCCGAGGACCTCGTCGAAGCCGCGTTCTGATCGGTGGCGCGGGCCACCCGCCCCCCCCTGGAGCGCCCGGCGGAGATCACGGTGTTGCCGCCGGGCTTCCGGCCCGGTCAGGCGCCGACGTAGGTCGCGAGGTGTTCGGCCGTGAGGGTGGAGCGGGCGGACACGAGGTCGGCGGGGGTGCCCTCGAAGACGACCGTGCCGCCGTCGTGGCCGGCGCCGGGGCCGAGGTCGATGATCCAGTCGGCGTGCGCCATGACCGCCTGGTGGTGCTCCACGACGATGACCGACTTGCCGGAGTCGACCAGCCGGTCGAGCAGGCCGAGCAGTTGCTCGACGTCGGCGAGGTGCAGGCCGGCGGTCGGCTCGTCGAGGACGTAGACCCCGCCCTTCTCCCCCATGTGCGTGGCCAGCTTCAGCCGCTGCCGCTCGCCGCCGGACAGCGTGGTGAGCGGCTGGCCGAGGCTGAGGTAGCCGAGGCCGACGTCGGCGAGCCGGGTGAGGATGCGGTGCGCCGCCGGGGTACGGGCCTCGCCGTCGCCGAAGAACTCCTCGGCCTCGGTGACCGACATCGCCAGCACCTCGCTGATGTCGCGCCCCCCGAAGCGGTGTTCCAGCACCGAGGCGTGGAACCGCTTGCCGTCGCACTCCTCGCAGGGGGCCGCGACGCCGGCCATCATCGCCAGGTCGGTGTAGACGACCCCGGCGCCGTTGCAGGTGGGGCAGGCGCCCTCGGAGTTGGCGCTGAACAGCGCCGGCTTCACGCCGTTGGCCTTGGCGAAGGCCTTGCGGATCGGGTCGAGGAGCCCCGTGTACGTCGCCGGGTTGCTGCGGCGGGAGCCGCGGATCGCGCCCTGGTCGATCGAGACCACCCCCTGGCCGGCGGCCGCGGAACCGGCGGTCAGCGACCCGTGCACGAGCGAGCTCTTGCCGGAGCCGGCGACCCCGGTGACGACGGTGAGCACCCCGAGGGGCACGTCGACGTCGACGTCCCGCAGGTTGTTCGTGCTCGCGCCGCGGATCTCCAGCGCCCCGGTGGGCGTGCGGACCTCCGCCTTGACCTTGGCCCGGTCGTCGAAGTGGCGGCCGGTGACGGTACCCGCGGCCCGCAGCCCCTCGACGGTGCCCTCGAAGCAGACGGTGCCGCCGCCCGAGCCCGCGCCCGGGCCGAGGTCGACGACGTGGTCGGCGATCGCGATGACCTCCGGCTTGTGCTCCACGACGAGGACGGTGTTGCCCTTGTCCCGCAGGCGCAGCAGCAGGCCGTTCATCCGCTGGATGTCGTGGGGGTGCAGGCCCGTGGTGGGCTCGTCGAAGACATAGGTGGTGTCGGTGAGCGAGGAGCCGAGGTGGCGGATCATCTTGACGCGCTGCGCCTCGCCGCCCGAGAGCGTGCCCGCGGGCCGGGCGAGCGAGAGGTAGCCCAGCCCGATCTCCACGAACGAGTCGAGGGTCTGGCGCAGTGTGGTCAGGAGCGGGGCCACCGAGGGTCCGTCGACGGCGCCGACCCATGCGGCGAGGTCGCTGATCTGCATCGCGCAGGCGTCGGCGATGGAGATTCCCCCGATCTTCGAGGACCGGGCGCCCTCGCTGAGCCGGGTGCCGTCGCACTCGGGACAGACGGTGAAGGCGACCGCCCGCTCCACGAAGGCCCGGATGTGCGGCTGGAGGGCGTCGACGTCCTTCGCCAGCATCGACTTGCGGAGCTTGGGGATGAGGCCCTCGTAGGTCAGGTTGATCCCGTCGACCTTGATCTTGGTCGGCTCCTTGTGGAGCAGGTCCTGCAGCTCCCGCTTGGTGTACTCGCGGATCGGCTTGTCCGGGTCGAAGAAGCCGCAGCCCGCGAAGATGCGGCCGTACCAGCCGTCCATGCTGTAGCCGGGGATGGTGAGCGCGCCCTCGTTCAGGGACTTGGTGTCGTCGTAGAGCGCGGTGAGGTCGATGTCGCTGACGGAGCCGCGGCCCTCGCAGCGCGGGCACATGCCGCCGGTGATGCTGAAGCTGCGGCGCTCCTTGACGGTCCGTCCCGCGCGCTCCACGGTGACCGCGCCCGCGCCGCTGATCGAGGCGACGTTGAAGGAGAAGGCCTTGGGCGAGCCGATGTGCGGCTGTCCGAGGCGGCTGAAGAGGATGCGGAGCATGGCGTTGGCGTCGGTGGCGGTGCCGACCGTGGAGCGGGGGTCGGCGCCCATCCGCTGCTGGTCGACGATGATCGCGGTCGTCAGCCCGTCGAGGACGTCGACCTCGGGACGGGCCAGGGTGGGCATGAAGCCCTGGACGAAGGCGCTGTAGGTCTCGTTGATCAGCCGCTGCGACTCGGCGGCGATGGTGCCGAAGACCAGGGAGCTCTTGCCGGAGCCGGAGACACCGGTGAACACCGTCAGGCGGCGCTTGGGGAGCTCGACGCTGACGTCCTTGAGGTTGTTCACGCGTGCGCCGTGCACCCGGATCAGATCGTGACTGTCCGCCGCGTGCGGCGCCGGCGCCGGCGTGCCCGTCCTCGTGGCCCTGCTCATCGTGTGGTGTCTCCCTCTGGCTCTGGCTCTAGCTCTTGCGGGGCTGGTTGAAGCGGAGCATGTTGCCCGCCGGGTCGCGGAAGGCGCAGTCACGGACGCCGTACGGCTGGTCGATCGGTTCCTGGAGCACGTCCGCGCCGGCCGCCCGGAGGCGTTCGAAGGTGGCGTCGACGTCGTCGGTGGAGAAGATCACGCCGCGCAGCAGGCCCTTGGCCAGCAGTTCCGCCATCGCCTGCCGGTCGGCGGGCGAGGCGCCGGGGTCGGCGAGCGGGGGTTCGAGGACGATCTCCACGTCGGGCTGCTCGGGGGACCCCACGGTCACCCAGCGCATCCCCTCGAACCCGACGTCGTTGCGGACCTCCAGGCCGAGGACGTCGCGGTAGAAGGTGAGCGCCTTGTCGTGGTCGTCGACGGCGATGAAGCACTGCGAGAGGTTGATGGTCATGCCTCGACGCTACGAGGGGGCGGCCGATTTCGCTTCTCCGTTCCTGACCGGTCGCGTGGAGACCTTCGCGACGCAGGCCGGAACCGCGGCGCCGTCCTCGTGGGAGCGGGCCCGGTAGGCGCTGGGGCTCTCACCGACGAGTTCGCTGAAGCGGGAGCTGAACGACCCGAGCGAGGTACAGCCGACCGCGAAGCACACGTCCGTCACGCTCATGTCGCCGCGGCGCAGCAGGGCCTTGGCCCGCTCGACGCGGCGGGTCATCAGGTAGCTGTAGGGGGTTTCCCCGTAGGCGGCGCGGAAGCTGCGGGAGAAGTGCCCGGGTGACATGAGGGCGACCTTGGCCAGTGCCGGGACGTCGAGCGGCTGCGCGTAGTCGCGGTCCATCGCGTCCCGGGCACGGCGCAAGCGGACCAGGTCCTCCAGGTTCATGCCTCCCAGCATCGCACGGCGACCGCCGCGGGAGACGGGCGAACGGAAGGCTTGAACCTGTTCAAAAAGAGGTCTAGAGTCATCGACGTCAGCAGTTGAACACGTTCAAAGGGGGCTGAGGGCAATGGACCTCACCGTGGTCGCGTACGCCATCTACCTGGTCGTCAGCATCGGACTCACCATCTGGGTGGCCCGTACGCTCAGCCGCAACGGCCGCGTCTTCATCGGCGACGTACTGCAGGGCAACGAGAAGCTCGCGGACGCCGTCAACCACCTCCTGGTGGTCGGGTTCTACCTCGTGAACATCGGCTTCGTGACCCTCTACCTGCGCTCGGGGGAGACGGTCCTCGAAGCCCGCGGGCTCTTCGAGGCGCTGTCGGTGAAGATCGGCGTCGTCCTGCTCGTCCTCGGCGTCATGCACCTCGGCAACGTGTGGGTGCTCAACAAGATGCGCCGCCGCGGGCTCATGGAGCGCCGGCAGACCCCGCCGGTCGCCCCGCAGGCCTGGACCACTCCGGCCGGGGCCTGACCGGTGGCGCGGACCGCACGGGGCGACATGCGCCACCTGACCGTCCTCTACGACGCGAACTGTCCGGTGTGCGTGCACATCCGGCACTGGCTGCTCGGGCAGCGCCACCTCGTACCGCTCCGGTTCGTGCCCGCCGCGTCCGCCGAGGCGTGGCGGCGGTTCCCCCGGCTCGCCCACGCCGAGACCCTGCGGGAGATCACCGTGGTCGGCGACCAGGGGCAGGTGTGGACCGGGACGGACGCCTTCATCGTGTGCCTGTGGGCACTGGCCGAACACCGGCCGAAGGCCAACTGGTTGGCCACCCCGGCCGGCCGGCCCTTCGCCAAGGCCGCCATGTACACGGCCGCCGCCGTCCGGCACGCGGTACGTACCGACTCCGGGGCGGATACCGGAGAACCGGCCTGTGACGAGCAGTGCTCCGTACCCCGATAAGGTCGGACACCGTGACAGATCAGAAGGCGCCCAAGAGCGAGCAGACCCGCACGCTCATCCTCGAAACCGCACTCAGGCTCTTCCAGGAGCGCGGCTTCGACAAGACGACCATGCGGGGCATCGCCAAGGAGGCAGGGGTCTCGGTCGGCAACGCGTACTACTACTTCGAGTCGAAGGAACACCTGGTCCAGGGCTTCTACGACCGGATCGGCGCCGCGCACCAGAAGGCGGTCCGGCCGATCCTGGACCAGGAGACCGATCTCCAGAAGCGGCTCGCGGGCGTCCTGACGGCCTGGCTGGACATCGCGGCCCCGTACCACGAGTTCGCTTCGCAGTTCTTCAAGAACGCGGCGGACCCCGAGAGCCCGCTCAGCCCCTTCTCCCCCGAATCGGAACCGGCGCGCAACGCGGCGATCGACATGCACCGCGAGGTGCTGGCCGGGGCGAAGACCAAGGTGCCGGCCGAACTGGCCGACGTCCTGCCCGAGCTGATGTGGCTCTCGCAGATGGGCCTGGTCCTGTACTGGGTCTTCGACCGCTCCCCCGACAGCGAGAAGTCCCGGCGGCTGGCCGAGCGCGGCGCGCAGCTGACGACGCGGGGCATCGTCCTGGCCCGGTTCCGGGTGCTGCGGCCGCTGGTGCGCGAGGTGCACGAGCTGTTCGCGGACTTCCTGCCGGGCATGGCCCAGACGGCGGTCTCGCGCGGCAAGCGCGCCTCGGACCCGCACCCCGGGGAGGAGTGAGGGTCCGCCGACTCCCGCCCCTTCCGGTCAGGCACCCAGGACCAGCAGGCCGGCGACGGCCGGGCCGAAGGCGCCGCCCAGCTGGTAGCAGAGGGTGAACAGGCCGATGGCGGACGGGCGCTGCGCCGGGTCGGGGGCGGCGGCCACCGCGTGGGTGGACAGGACTGCGTTGGCGGCGCTGGCGGTGAAGACCCCCGCCGCGGTGGCGACCAGCAGCAGCGGGCCCCAGGTGGCGAAGATCCCGGCGAGGGCGGCGAGCGCCCCGAGGGAGACGAGCACCGTACGGACGGCCGCGCGGCTCATGCGGGCCGAGGCGGCGGCGAGCAGCCAGGACAGCGCCGACCCGGCGAGCAGGGCGACCAGCTGTCCGGTCCCGGCGGAGGCGGTGTCCCAGCCGGCCCGGTCGGCGAGCAGCCGGGGCACCGAGAAGAGCAGGGTGAAGTAGGACGCCGACAGGGCGAGCGCCAGCAGGGCCGAGACCACGAAGACGGGACGGCGCAGCAGGGCGGCGGGTACGAACCCCTCGGGGCGGCGCCGGACGTGCAGGGCGAGCAGCACGGCGGCGACCAGGGCCCCGCCGAGGGCGGCGAGCGGCGCGGTCGGCAGCAGGACCAGGGCGGTGGCGAGCCCGGTCAGCAGGGCGGCGCCCCGGCCGTCGAAGCGGCCGGGCGCGGGCGGGTTCGCCGCCCCGGCGCGGCGGCCGACGGCGGGCACGGCGAGCAGGGAGAGCGCCGAGACGGTGAGGGCGATCCGCCAGGAAGCCGCGTCCGCGAGGGCCTTGCCGAGCAGCGGTCCGGTGGCGCCGAGCATCCCGAACCCGGCGCTGATGACGCCCATCCGGCGGGCGGTGCCGGCGAGGCTGATCGCCGCGGCCACCAGCCCGGCGCCGCCGGCGGCCTGGGCGCAGCGCCCGAACAGCGTGAGCGGGAGCCACGGGGAGACGGCGACCAGCAGGGTGCCGGCCAGGACGAGCAGGGTGGACAGCCGCAGCACCGCGCGCAGGCCCCGGCGGCGCAGCAGCCCGGCGAGCAGGGGGGTGCCGACGGCCATGGCCCAGCCGAAGGCGGTGAGCAGCCAGGCGGCGGTACCGGCGGACACCCCGAGGGAGGCGGCCATCTCCGGGAGGATCAGCACCGGCGCGTTGGCCCCGGCGGCGATGGGGGTGGCCAGCAGGGCGAGCCACAGGACGGGGACGGGCGCCGCGGCGGGCGGGGCGCCGGCCGTCCCGGCGGTCTTTCCGCCGGCCCTCCGGATGCCCTTCGCGGTGGCCGCGGTCGCGGTGGTGGCGGTGGTGACCGTCATGGATGACCCACTCCCCTTCACATTTCAACCTTGACAATCTCAACGTTGAAATAAAAACAGAGCAACTGCCTCAACGTCAAGTGTCTTAACGTTGAGGTATTCTGTGGGCATGGAGAAGGACACGGTGGCCACGTTCATCGGCCAGTGGCAGACGGAGCGCCCCGACCTCGCGGAGGAGCTCTGGCCCATCGAGGTGCTCGCCCGCATCCAGCGGATGACCCGGATCATCGACAAGCAGCTGAAGGCCTTCATGGCCGGACACGGCCTGGAGGTGGGCGAGTTCGACGTGCTGGCCAGCCTGCGCCGCTCGGGCCCGCCGTACGCGCTGACCGCCGGCGCGCTGGTGCCGGCCGCGATGGTGACCTCGGGCGCGATCACCAACCGGATCGACCGGCTGGAGGCCAAGGGCCTGGTCGAGCGGGTACGTGACGACGCCGACCGCCGCTCGGTGCGGATCCGGCTGACCGAGCCGGGCCGCACGCTCTGCGAGGGCGTGATGGAGGAGCACCTCAAGCATTACGCGGAGCTGCTGGCCCCCCTGGACCGGGACACCTCACGGACGGTCGCCGAGGCGCTGCGCACCCTCCTGCTGGCGCACGGGGACACCGCCGCCGACCCGGCGGCTACAGCCAGTTGAGTTCCCACAGGCGCCACACGCCCGTGCCGTCGGAGAGGTACTGCGCGCCGGTGACGGCCTCGCGGGACATGACGTAGTCCTTCTTCTGCCAGATCGGCAGCATCGGGACCTGCTGGGAGACCAGCCGCTGGAGCTCCCGGAAGTCGCCGGCGGCCCCGCCCCGGTCCGAGAAGGACTGGGTGCGGGTGATCAGTTCGTCCACGGCCTTGTCGGAGAAGCCGCTGTTCATGCTGGAGCCCGCGCCGACCAGGGGCGCGAGGAAGTTGTCCGCGTCCGGGAAGTCGGCGATCCAGCCGATCGTGTAGGCGTCGAACTGCCCGGCCGCGTAGGCCTTCTGGAAGTCCTCCCAGACCTCGACCGGCTTGATCTTCACCTGGAACAGGTTCGTCGACTCCAGCTGCCGCTTGATCTCCTCCGCTTCGGCGAGGTTCACGCCGCGCGCGTTGACGCCCAGGGTCAGCGGGACGGGGGCGGTGATCAGGGCGTCCTTGAGGAGCTTGCGGGCGGCCAGGCCGTTGGGCGAGGGATAGGCGTCGAAGAAGGGCGTGCTGTGCGCCGCGATGCCCGCCGGGACCAGGGAGTACAGCGGGGTGACCGTGCCCTTGTAGACGTCCCCGGCGACCTTCGAGCGGTCCAGCACCGCGGCCACCGCCTGACGGACGGCGGGCTTCTCGGCCGCCGAGCCGGGGCGCACGTTGAAGACGATGCTGCGGGTCTCGGTACCGCCGGACGCCTGGTAGCGGGTGTCCTTCATGCCGGGGTTCAGGCCGGCGAGGACGGCGGGCGGCATGTCCCGGTGCGCCACCTCGATCTGGCGGTCCCGCCAGGCCGCGTCGAGCTGGGCGGAGTCCTTGAAGTAGCGGACGGCCACGGGCGCGCGGGCCGGCTTGCCCTGCCCCCGGTAGGCGGGGTTGGGCTTGAGCTCGACGCTCGCGCCCGCCTTGTACGCGACCAGGGAGTACGGGCCGCAGCCGTCGGCCTTGCCGTCGCGGCGGAGCTCCTTGGCCGGGTACGTGTCCTTGTCGACGATCGAGGCGGCGCCCGTCGCGATCTTGAAGGGGAACGTGGCGTCGCGGGCCGAGAGGTTGAAGGTGACGGTGCGGCCTTCGGCCTTGACCGACTGCAGGGTGTTGAAGAGCGGGGCCGGCCCCTGGTCCGAGTTGATCTGCTTGATGCGGTCGAACGAGAACTTCACGTCGGCCGCGGTGACCGCGCGGCCGCTCGGGAAGGTCAGGTCGGGGCGCAGCTCGCACTGGTACGTCATCAGCTTCTGGCCGATGAACCTGCAGGTGGACGCGGCGTCCGGGACGGGGGTGTCGGAGCCGGGCCCGATGGTCAGGAGCGACTGGTAGACGTTGCTGAACAGGGCCCAGGAACCGGCGTCGTAGGCCCCGGCGGGGTCGAGGGCGGAGACCACGTCGGTGGTACCGACCCGGATCGCGCCCCGGCCGCCGTCGTCCTCGGGCAGCAGCTGCCAGGCGCCGACGCCCGCGATCCCGAGGACCAGCCCGACCGCAATGATCTTCGCGCGGACAGACCGCATCCCTGAACCCCGCCATTCGAACTCGGTATCCGACTATCGGACACCCAATCACGGAAGATCAGCCACGGGAAGGTCCACGATGCCCGGTCGGGTCCGGTCAGGCCTGGTATGAGGCGAGTTCCACCACCGTGATGTCGGACGGCGCCCCGACCCGGACGGGCGGCCCCCAGGCACCGGCTCCGCGGGACACGTAGAGCTGGGTGTCGCCGTAGCGCTCCAGGCCCGCGACGGTCGGATTGGCCAGCTCGGCCAGGTAGTTGCCGGGCCACAGCTGGCCGCCGTGGGTGTGCCCCGAGAGCTGGAGGTCCACGCCGTGCCGGACGGCGTCGTGGATGACCACCGGCTGGTGGGCCAGGAGGACCGCGGTCCGGGAGCGGTCGCGGTCCCCGAGGGCCGCCCGGAAGTCGGGGCCCTGGCCCTCGCTCTCCCCCTGCACGTCGTTGACCCCGGCGAGGTCGAAGTGGGGCAGTTCGCGGCGGGCGTTCTCCAGGGGGACCAGGCCGAGCTCGCGGACGTGGTCGACCCACTGGCGGGCGCCGGAGAAGTACTCGTGGTTGCCGGTGACGAAGTACGAGCCGAGGCGCGAACGGAGCAGGCGCAGCGGTTCGGCGGCCGGGCCGAGGTCGTGGACGCTGCCGTCGACGAGGTCGCCGACGACGGCGATGAGGTCGGGCTGCGTGCGGTTGACGGTGTCGACGACGCGCTGGGTGTGCGCCCGGCCGAGGACCGGTCCGAGGTGGACGTCGCTGACGACGGCGATCCGGAACCCGTGCGCCGCGCGGGGCAGCCGGGCGAGCGGGACCCGGACGCGCTTGACGCGCGGCCCGCGGAGCACCCCGTAGGTGCCCGTCCCGACGGTCGCGAGCGCGGCGGCGGCCGCCGCTCCCCCGGCCACCCGCGCGACGAACACCCGGCGGCTGACCGGGACGACTGAGGCGGTCGGGGCCGGGGCCGGGGCCGTGGCCTGGGCCTGGGTCTGCGGGGCGGTGTCGCCGCCCGCCGGGGCCGACGGTACGCCGGGGCCGGCGCCCGCGGAGGCGCCCGCCCGGCCGGTGTCCGCCGTCGCGGGCACGGCCGGGGCCGCCGGGCCGGCGGACCCGGTACGGGCCGGCCGGCGGAGCCACAGGCGGCGGGCCGGTTCCGCCACGAGCATCGCCAGGGTCAGGTACAGCAGCACCGCCAGCCACATGTACCCCGGCCACGCCACCACCCGCTGGAGCCAGAAGGGCGCTCCGGCCCGTCCGGCGGTCAGGGCGGCCAGGGCCAGCAGCGGCAGCGCGAAGGCCAGGACGGTGCCCGTCCGGCGGGCCGCGCCGCCCGCCCGGGTCGTGTCACGGACCAGCCGCACCCACAGCCACCGGTGTACGAGCGCCAGCAGGGCCAGTACGGCGACGACCGCCACGACCACCACGACGACGGTCATCGTGATTCCCGCCGCAGGGCCCGCACGCCACGCAACCCGATCACACCAACGGCCGTCCCCAGGAGAAAGGACGTGACCGCGAGGAGAAGGTGGACCCAGAAGTACGACGTAGGGTCGCCGGCCGTGTCGAAGGCCAGGCCGCTGCCGTTCTTCCACAAGTTCCGGACGAAGGACACCCAGATGAACCAGCTCCACACTCCGAAGGCGAGCAGGAACCAGGAGGCGGCGCGGCTGAGTTTCATGTCCCCAGTATCGGATTCGTCCCCAGGACGGACGCGCGGGGGTGGGCCGTACCGGCGGTGGTTCACCACGGATGGCCGGTCCGGGAGGGCAGACAGCCCATCGGGATGTACGTTCACCTGCGTGTCTGCCAAAAAGACCGCATTGACGGTCCTTTCCGCCGCGGTGCTGGTCCCCGCGATGCTCGTGTCGCCCGCGCACTCCGCGCCGGCGCCGCCGCCGGCGGCGGGCGGGAAGGGACGGCCTGCCAAGGCCCCGGCGGCCGCCGCGCCGCCCGCGTCGATGTCCACGGTCGGCGGGACCCTGCTCGGCCAGCCGGGCACGCAGGTGAACCTGCTGCCCGGGGCGCCCGCCCTGCCCGCGAACCTCACCGGCCGGTCCTGGATCGTGGCCGACGCCGAGACGGGTGAGGTCCTCGCCGCGCACAACGCCCACTGGCGGCTGCCCCCGGCCTCCACCATGAAGATGCTGTTCGCGGACACGGTGCTGCCGAGCCTGCCCAAGGACCAGGTGCACCGGGTCTCCGAACAGGAGATGTCGGGCGTCGGCGCGGGCAGCAGCCTGGTGGGGGTCAAGGAGGACGAGGAGTACACGGTCCACGACCTGTGGCTGGGCGTGTTCCTGCGGTCCGGCAACGACGCCGTGCACGTGCTGTCGGCCATGAACGGCGGGATCGACAAGACCGTCAAGGACATGCAGGCGCACGCCGAGGAGCTCCAGGCACTGGACACCCACGTGATCTCGCCGGACGGCTACGACGCCCCGGAGCAGGTGTCGAGCGCCTACGACCTCACCCTCATCGCCCGCTCCGGGCTGCAGAAGCAGGACTTCCGCGAGTACTGCGGGACGGTGAGCGCCCGGTTCCCGGGCAAGCAGGAGGCGGGCCGGCCGCGGGACTACTTCGAGATCCAGAACACCAACCGGCTGATGACGGGCGCCGGCGGCATCACCCCGTACAAGGGCATCGCGGGCGTGAAGAACGGCAACACCACGATGGCCGGCTCCACCTTCACCGGCGCGGCGCAGCGCGGCGACAAGAAGCTGCTGGTCACGGTGATGAACCCGGACACGGGCGGGATCAACTCGGTGTACGAGGAGACCGCCCAGCTCTTCGACTGGGGTTTCGCGGCGGTCGGGAAGGTGAAGCCGGTGGGCGAGCTGGTGCCGCCGAAGAGCGCGGACACCACTTCCCTCGGCTCGCCCGCCAAGTCCCACGAGAACAGTGCGGCGGCGAGCGGTGACGACTCCGGCAGCAGCGGCGTCGGCACGGCGGTCGGCATCGCCGGCGGGGTGCTGGCGGTGCTGGCGGGCGGGGCGTTCGTGGTCAACCGGCGCTGGCCGCGCGGCGGGCGCCGGGGCCAGCGGAGCTAGCTCCGCGCGGGCCGCGGGTCTCCCCCGCCGGCCTTGCCGCTCTCGCCGTCGTCGCGGGCGGCCGTCCAGGCGGAGCAGAACAGGAGCAGCTTCGCCGAGAAGTTGATCCACAGCAGCAGGGCGATCGGCACGCCGAAGGCCCCGTACATGCTCTTGCTGGCGACCCCGCGCATATAGCCGCTGAGCAGCAGTTTCAGCAGCTCGAAGCCGGCGGCGCCGATCAGGGCCGCCTGGATCAGGCGGCCGCGCGGGGGTTCGACGCCGGGCAGCAGGGTGAGCAGGTAGAGGAGCACCAGGAAGGCGGCCACCACGCCGACGAGGAAGGCGCCGGCGCGCAGCAGGGCGCCGCCCGCGCCGTCGCGCGGGACGCCGAGGGTCTCGCCGAACTTGCCGACCGCGCTGGCGCCGAGGATCGACGCGGCGGCCGAGGCGAGGCCCACGCCGCCGAGGCCGAACAGGACGAGGGCGTCCTTGCCCTTGCGCACGATGGGGTTGCCCTGGTCCTCGTCGTCCTTCTCCCAGACGGCGCGCAGGCAGTCCCGCATGGAGCCGACCCACCCGATGCCGGTGAGCAGGAGCAGGGCGCCGGCGACGAGGCCGATGGTGCCCGCGTTGGCGGCGAGTCCGTCGAGGTTGAGCTGGTCGGAGATGCCCGGGACCTGCTCGGCGAGGTTCTTCTGGAGCTTGGCGAGCTGCTCGGGGCTCAGCAGCGCGGCGCCGATGGCGATGCCCACGGTGAACAGCGGGAAGAGCGCGAGGAAACTGATGAAGGTGATCGCGGCGGCGAGCCGCGCCCAGTGGACGCGTTCGAGGCGCTCGTAGGAGTGCCAGGCGTGGGTCCTCATCACGGCGGCCACCAGTGGCCCGATCACCGGGAGTTTCTTCAGCCAGTCCATGGGGGTCACCGTAAATGAGCTGCCGGAAATAGCCGGGATTGCCGGTCCCTGGGACTACGGTCGTCGATTGTGACTTTTCGCGAAGCGCGCCCGCCGGCCCGCCCGATCCACGCCCTGGTCCTGCGCAGGCTCCGTTTCCGCGCCCTGTGGGCCCTGCGGCCCCTGCGTCAGGAGTGGCGCGCGGCCGCGCCGGCGGCCGTGTCGGCGGCGGGCGCCGACTGCGCCGGGACGGGAGCCGGGCCCGTGCCGAAGGGATACTCGCGCAGCTTGCGCCAGACCCCGTCGGAGCCCTGCTCGTAGAGCGCGAAGCCCTCGCACAGCCAGTCGGCGGCGTAGTCCGCGAGCTCGGCGTACGCCCGGTCCATCGCCTCCTCGGAGATCCCGTGGGCGACCGTGACGTGCGGGTGGTACGGGAACGCCAGCTCCCGGTTGACCGGCCCCTGGGGGTCGCGGACCCGGCCCTGGAGACGGGTGCAGTCCGGGGCGCCTTCGACGAGCCGGACGTAGACGACCGGCGAGAGGGGACGGAAGCTGCCCGTCCCTTCCAGCCGCATCGGGAAGGACCGGAAGGCCCCGGCGACCTCGGCCAGGTGGGCGCGGATCCCGGGCAGCCGGTCCGCCTCCACCTCGGTGGGCGGTACGAGGGTGACGTGCGTGGGGATGCCGTGCGCGGCGGCGTCCCCGAAGCCGGCGCGCAGCCCCTGGAGCTGGCTGCCGTACGGCTCCGGGACCGCGATCGAAACGCCGAGCGTTACGGTCCCCACGTCTGTCTCCTCCGTCTGTGTGCGGGATGCTGCCGCCTCAGTGTGGCGCCAGCACCCCCCCGACCGCCAGGGGCGCCGGTCCGTCAGTGCTTCGCGGGCAGGAAACCGAGGCGGTCGTAGGTCTGCGCCAGGGTCTCGGCGGCGACCGCCCGAGCCTTCTCCGCGCCCTTGGCCAGCAAGGAGTCCAGGGTCTCCGGGTCGTCCAGGTACTCCTGGGTCCGCTGCTTGAACGGTGTGACGAAATCGACCATCACGCCCGCGAGGTCCGTCTTGAGCGCTCCGTAACCCTTGCCCTCGTACGCGGCTTCCAGGGCGGGGATGCTCTCGCCCGTGAGGGTGGAGTAGATCGTGAGCAGGTTGCTGACGCCGGGCTTGTTCTCCGTGTCGAAACGGACCACGGCCTCGGTGTCGGTGACCGCGCTCTTGATCTTCTTCTCGGTGACCTTCGGCTCGTCGAGGAGGTTGATCAGGCCCTTGGGCGAGGACGCCGACTTCGACATCTTGATCGCCGGGTCCTGGAGGTCGTAGATCTTCGCGACCTCCTTGACGATGTGCGCCGCCGGGAGCGTGAAGGTGTCGCCGAAGCGCTGGTTGAAGCGCTCCGCGAGGTCGCGGGTCAGCTCGATGTGCTGGCGCTGGTCCTCGCCGACCGGGACGGAGTCCGCCTGGTAGAGGAGGATGTCGGCGACCTGGAGGATCGGGTACGTGAACAGGCCGACGGTGGCGTTGTTGGCACCCGACCTGGCGGACTTGTCCTTGAACTGGGTCATCCGGCTGGCCTCGCCGAAACCGGTGATGCAGTTCATGACCCAGCCGAGCTGGGCGTGCTCCGGCACGTGGCTCTGGATGAAGAGCGTGCAGCGCTCCGGGTCCAGACCGGCCGCGAGGAGCTGCGCCGCGGAGAGGCGGGTGTTCGCCCGCAGGTCCTTGGGATCCTGCGGCATGGTGATCGCGTGCAGGTCGACCACCATGTAGAAGGCGTCGTGCGTCTCCTGCAGGGCGACGTACTGGCGGATGGCTCCGAGGTAGTTCCCGAGGTGGAACGAGCCGGAGGTGGGCTGGATGCCGGAGAGCGCGCGAGGACGATCAGAAGCCATGGCTTCATTCTCTCAGGTGCGGGGGCGCGCTCCGGCCCCGCGCTGGCCGGAACCCTGCCGCCGCCGCGGCGCGGCGCGGCCGGTCCCGCACCCGCTCCCCCGGTCCCGCCCGGCCCCTGCCCACGTACCGGGCGGTAGCGGGGCGGCCGGATCCCGCCCCGGCCGAGCGACCGATTCCCGGGGGTGGCCGGATGCCGCCGCCGGGACGGGTACGGGTCCCGGCGGCGGCACGGCGGCTACAGCGGGAGTCCGGGCGCCGGGAAGGCGGCCATCAGGTCGCCGACCTCGGAGCGGATCGCGGCGAGGGCCGGCTCGTCGCCCTTGGCGGCCGCGTCCACCGACCGCGAGATCCAGTCGGCGACGACGGGCATGTGCTCCGCGGTCAGGCCGCGGGACGTCAGCGACGGGGTGCCGATCCGGATGCCCGACGGGTCGAACGGCTTGCGCGGGTCGAACGGCACGGTGTTGTAGTTCACGACGATCCCCGCCCGGTCCAGGGCCTTCGCCGCGACCTTGCCCGCCACCCCGCGCGAGGTGAGGTCCATCAGGATCAGGTGGTTGTCGGTGCCGCCCGAGACGAGGTCGAAGCCCCGCTCCAGCAGCGCGGCGGCCAGCGCCTTCGCGTTGGCCACGACCGCGTGGGCGTACGCCGTGAACGCCGGCTGCGCCGCCTCGTGCAGGGCGACCGCGATGCCCGCGGTCGTCTGGTTGTGGGGACCGCCCTGGAGGCCCGGGAAGACCGCCTTGTCGATGGCCTTCGCGTGCTCCTCCGTGCACATCAGCATCGCGCCGCGCGGCCCGCGCAGGGTCTTGTGGGTGGTCGTCGAGACCACGTCCACGTGCCCGACCGGCGACGGGTGGGCGCCGCCCGCGATCAGGCCCGCGATGTGGGCCACGTCCGCGACGAGGACCGAGCCCGCCTCCTCGGCGATCGAGGCGAAGGCCGCGAAGTCGATGGTCCGCGGCAGGGCCGTACCGCCACAGAAGATGATCTTCGGGCGTTCGGCGAGGGCCAGCGCACGCACCGCGTCGTAGTCGATCCGGCCGTCCTCCGGGCGGACGCCGTACTGGACTCCGCGGAACCAGGAGCCCGTCGCGGAGACCCCCCAGCCGTGGGTGAGGTGCCCGCCCATCGGCAGGGCCATGCCCATCACCGTGTCGCCGGGCTTGGCGAAGGCCAGGTAGACGGCGAGGTTCGCCGGGGACCCGGAGTACGGCTGGACGTTCGCGTGGTCCACCCCGAACAGGCCCTTGGCCCGCTCGACGGCGAGGGCCTCGACCCGGTCGATGTTCTGCTGGCCCTCGTAGTAGCGGCGGCCCGGGTAGCCCTCGCTGTACTTGTTCTGGAGCACCGTGCCGGAGGCCTCCAGCACGGCGGCGGAGACGTAGTTCTCACTGGGGATCAGGCGCAGGGTCTGCGCCTGGAGGCTCTCCTCGGCGGAGATGAAGGACGCCAGCTCGGGGTCGGTGGCGAGCAGGGCGGGGTGACGGTGGTTCGCGCTCATGGCGGCTCCTCCGGGGTCGATGTCGTCTCTCGTCCCCGCGAGGCCCAGGCGAGCGGCCCTGTGTGCGGTCGTGCGCGCACGACTCCCCCGGAGTTGGTTCTCCGTACGCCAGTCGCCGTGCGTACCGGACACCTTAGCGGGCGCGCCGGAAAGAAGGTTTCTCCGTCCGCGATCCGAGCGACGATAGAAAGGACGCCACCCACGTCACCGGCCAGACGGACGATCGGAGACCCCGTGTCGAGAACTGCTGATGCCATCCGCTCCGCCGACGAACACAGCGCGCACAACTACCACCCCCTGCCCGTCGTCGTCGCCTCGGCGGAGGGCGCGTGGATGACGGACGTGGAGGGCCGCCGGTACCTCGACATGCTCGCCGGGTACTCGGCGCTCAACTTCGGCCACGGCAACCGCCGTCTGATCGACGCCGCCCGCGACCAGCTGGAGCGGGTCACCCTCACCTCCCGCGCCTTCTTCCACGACCGCTTCGCGGACTTCTGCACGCAGCTCGCCGAGTTGTGCGGCAAGGAGATGGTGCTGCCCATGAACACGGGCGCGGAGGCCGTGGAGACGGCGGTGAAGACGGCCCGCAAGTGGGGGTACGAGGTCAAGGGCGTGCCCGACGGGCAGGCCAAGATCGTGGTGGCCGCCGACAACTTCCACGGCCGCACCACCACCATCGTGTCCTTCTCCACGGACCACGAGGCGCGCGACCACTTCGGGCCCTACACGCCCGGCTTCGAGATCGTCCCGTACGGGGACCTCACCGCGCTCTCCCACGCCGTCACCGCGAACACCGTGGCGGTGCTGCTGGAGCCGATCCAGGGCGAGGCCGGGGTGCTGGTGCCGCCCGCCGGATACCTGGCCGGCGTGAGGGAGCTGACGCGCGAGCGGAACGTGCTCTTCATGGCCGACGAGATCCAGTCGGGCCTGGGGCGGACCGGGAAGACCTTCGCCTGCGAGCACGAGGGCGTCGTCCCCGACGTGTACGTCCTCGGCAAGGCGCTGGGCGGCGGTGTGGTCCCCGTCTCCGCCGTGGTCGCCGACCGGGACGTGCTCGGGGTGTTCCGGCCGGGCGAGCACGGATCCACCTTCGGCGGCAACCCGCTGGCCTGCGCCGTCGCCCTGGAGGTGATCGCGATGCTGCGCTCCGGCGAGTACCAGCAGCGGGCCGCCGAACTCGGCGACCACCTGCACCGGGAACTGAACCTGCTCGTCGGCGGGGGCGCGGTGACCGCCGTCCGCGGCCGCGGACTGTGGGCGGGGGTCGACATCGACCCCTCCCTCGGCACGGGCCGGGAGATCTCCGAGAAGCTGATGGAGCTCGGGGTGCTGGTGAAGGACACCCACGGGTCGACGATCCGCATCGCACCGCCGCTGGTGATCAGCAAGGAGGACCTGGACTGGGGCCTGGACCGGCTGCGCTCGGTCCTGGCCGGCTGACGGGATCCGCCGAAGGCGCGGCCGGGTCGGCTCGGCTCCCGCCCGCGCCTTCGGCGGCACGCGCGGGCCTTCACCGGCGGACGCGGTCAGCGGCCCATCCCGACCAGGTGGCTGACGTCGCTGCACGTGAGGTCGAACTCGGACCGGTTGGACTTCGTGTCGTCCCCGTCGATCACGATCTGGGCCCAGCCGGCCGAGTGGTCCAGGGGGCTGGCGCTCCCGAGCCGGGTGTCCGTCAAGGTGGGCTCCGTCTTCATGGTCCCCGCTGCCGTGAACTGGAGGGTGAGGGCGCCCGAGGTCGAGCCGTCGCTCTTCACCCACCGGTACTTGACGGTCCCGGGCCCCGCAGCCGTGATGGACCCGCTGAAGGAGACCCTCGCCGTCTCGCTGATGACCTGACAGACGATCTTCTTCGTGCCCACCGGGTTCTCGGCCGCCGCCGCCGTCACGTCGGCAGTGGCCTTGGTCTTGGCCGCGTCCGACTTGGGGACCTTCGTACAGGCGACCTGGCCCCGGCCCTGGCCGTGGCCCTGGCCGTGGCCCTGGCGCTTCTTGGGGGCGGCCGTGTAGTCGGCGTACGGAAGGTCCTTCTTCGTGAAATCGCCGTCGGCCGACACGTCGCTCGACGTCACGCCGTATTTGGACGCGATGCGCACGGATCCCTGTGTGAAGCCCTTGCCCACGAGGTCGTAGGTGGCGGCGCCGTCGGCATCGGGTGTGCCCGCGACGAGGGAGCACTGCGCGGCGGGGGCCCGGGCGCTCACCCCCGGGGCGGTCCCTTGGTTCGCTTGGGCGACCGGCAGCGCCAGCGCCAGCGAAGAGGCGAACAAAGGAATGAGGAGAGCCGTGCGGCGGTGCGGATTCATCGCCCGTCCTTCCGGCGCCGGAGAATCGGGAG
Source organism: Streptomyces sp. NPDC031479 (assembly GCF_055581065.1). Taxonomy (NCBI): domain Bacteria; kingdom Bacillati; phylum Actinomycetota; class Actinomycetes; order Kitasatosporales; family Streptomycetaceae; genus Streptomyces; species Streptomyces sp. NPDC031479. Next base: position 2,708 of record NZ_JBVIKC010000020.1, on the reverse strand, counting down.
CCCACCGCCGTGCCCCACCCCGGGCCCCCGTCTGATCCAAGTGTCCGCCCGGGCATGCCGGGCGGCAATCGGAGTGCCGGTGACGGCCGGGCCGGGCCCTACAGGATGACGTGGGGCAGGAAGCGGGCGTACTCGTCCGTGACCGGCCCCGCCGATTCCCTGATCCCCAGGCCCGCCGCCTCCTCCTCGACCACCCAGGCGCCGAGGACGACCCGGTTGCCGTCGAAGTCGGGCAGCGGCGCCAGCGCCTGGAAGACGTACGTCTCCCCCTCGGCCGGGACGAAGGGCCCGCCCTCCCCGCCCGGTCCGTGGAGGGTGACCCCTGCTCCCTCGCGGCCCAGCAGGGGCTTGGCCGCGTAGCCGGCCGAGTCGGCCCCGGCGAGTTCGCGCGGGCCGTCGAGGTAGGCGGGCAGCAGGTTGGGGTGCTCGGGGAAGAGCTCCCACAGGACCGCCAGCAGCGCCTTGTTCGCGAGCAGCATCTTCCACAGGGGCTCGATCCAGGCGGTGGTGCCGGAGCCGCCCCCGTGGTCGTAGGTGTCCAGGACCTGCGGGCCGAAGGTGTCCTCGGCCAGCCACTCCCACGGGTAGAGCTTGAAGCAGCCGCGGATGAAGCGGAGCCTCTCGTCGACGAACCGGCCCGAGAGGCTGTCCCAGCCGATCTGTTCGACCGACAGGGCGTGGGTCTCCAGGCCGGCCTGTTCGGCGGTCTCCTGGAGGTAGGCCACCGTCATCAGGTCCTCGCCGAGCTCGTCGGCCTCGGAGTGCGCGAAGTGCAGCGGACCGGGCGGCAGCAGCTCAGCCTGGCGGCGCCAGGCCTCGACGAGCCGCTCGTGGAGGGAGTTCCACTGGTCGGCGCCGGGGAAGCGCTCCTCCATCCAGAACCACTGCGGGCTCGCCGCCTCCACCAGGGAGGTGGGGGTGTCGGCGTTGTACTCCAGCAGCTTGGCCGGCCCGTCGCCGTCGTAGCGCAGGTCGAAACGGCCGTAGAGGGAGGGCTGTTCGGCGCGGCGGTGCCAGGACTGGGCGATCAGGCCGGCCAGCTTCGGATCGGTGATGCCGAGGTCCGCGAAGCGGTCGTGCTCGACGATGTGCGCCGCCGCGGCCAGGCACATGGCGTGCAGTTCCTCGACGACCTCCTCCAGCGCCTCGACCTCCGGGAGGGAGAAGGAGTAGTACGCACTCTCGTCCCAGTAGGGACGCAGGGAGTCGTCGGGATAGCGGGTGAGGGGGTAGATCAGGCCCTGTGCCTCGACGGTCTTCTGCCAGTCGGGGCGGGGTTCGATGGTGTGGCGTCGCATGGTGCGCTCAGCCGCCGGAGGAGCCGGTGTGGCTGCTGCCGCCGATGCCGCCGCGGGTGACGGCCGACTTGTCGAAGCTGCCGCCGGAGACCTTGCCCTTGCTGACCGTGCCGCCGTAGTAGTAGGCGCCGCGGCCCCCGCTGCCGCACTCCTTCATGTTCAGGTGGTCCAGGGACGACCGGGAGGCGCAGCGCTTGTCCGGCTCGTCGCTGCTGCCGCACGCCACGAGGGTGGCGGCGAGCAGGCCCATGCCGCCGAGGGCGACCGCGCCGGAGCGCATGCGGCGTCGCGCGACGGTGCGGCCCGCGATGCCTGTGGTGCTTGTGGTGCCTGTGGTGCCTGTGCTCGCGGTACTGCCGGTCGTGCCTGTACTGCCGGTCGGGCTGCTGTCCATGGCCGACAGACTAGATCGGGGCGCGGGGGGATGGAATCCGGCCGTCGTCACACCCTTGTCACGGGTGGGCGCCCAGGTCGGGGCCTAGAGTCGGTTCGTGTTGATTGGGATGCTTTGCGCGCTGGGTGCGGCCGTCTGCTTCGGTACGGCGTCGGTGCTCCAGGCCGTCGCGGCGCGGGCCGCGGAGCCGGGCACGGGCTCGGGGGTGGACACCGCGCTGTTCCTGCGGGCCGTGCGGCAGTGGCGGTACCTGGCCGGGCTCGGCCTGGACGCGGTCGGCTTCGTGCTCCAGATCATCGCCTTGCGGCACATCCCGATCTACGCGGTGGGCGCGGCGCTCGCCTCCAGTCTGGCCGTCACGGCGGTGGTCTCGGCGCGGCTGCTGCGGGTGCGGCTGTCGGGGCTGGAGTGGGGTGCGGTGGGGGTGGTGTGCGCAGGGCTGCTGATGCTGGGGCTGGCGTCCGGTGAGGAGGGCTCCGAGACCGGTTCGTTCGCGCTGAAGCTGGGGCTGTTGGCGGTGGCGGGGCTGGTGTTGCTGGTGGGCGCGGCGGCGGGCCGGCTGCCGGACCGCTCGCGGGCGCTGGTGCTGGGCCTGGCGGCGGGGACGGGCTTCGGGGTGGTGGAGGTGTCCGTCCGGCTCGTCGACTCCTTCTCCCGGCAGGAGCTGCGCAACCCGGCGCTGTACGCGCTGTTGCTGGGCGGCGCGGCGGGCTTCCTGCTCCTCACCTCCGCCCTGCAGCGCGGCTCGGTGACGGCCGCGACCGCCGGCCTGGTCCTGGGCGAGACGATCGGCCCGGCGGTGGTCGGCGTGGCCTGGCTCGGCGACAGCACCCGCGAGGGCTTCACCTGGCTGGCGGTGCTCGGCTTCGCGGTGGCGGTGGCCGGGGCACTGGCCCTGTCCCGCTTCGGCGAACCGCAGGCCTAGGGGGTGTCTGACGGATATCCGCGGCGTCGCGACGCCCGGCACGCACTCTCGCCGCACCGACCGAAAGCCCAAGTACGTCCAGTACGCGGGC